>DASZLC010000071.1:0-43672 GCA_035552615.1 Solirubrobacteraceae bacterium | reverse complement strand
ATCTTCGCCTCGTTCCTGCTCGTCGTGATCCCCGAGATGAAGCAGCTCGGATTCGGTCTGGCCGTGTCGGTGCTGATCGATGCGACGCTCGTGCGCGCGATGCTGGTGCCCGCCTTCATGCGCGTCGCCGGCCGCTGGAACTGGTGGATCCCGGGCCGGCTCGACCGGCTGCTACCGCGCCTTCAGCACTAGGACCTCGGGGGGTCGTCGCACAACGTTTTGGCTCCGCACAATTGTGGCCGAGTTGGGGCGTGGTGGTGCGGGACACGCGGTTACGGGTGCGCGGCGACGGTGTGTCCTTCGTCGGCGGCCACGGTTTTTGGGACGGCGCTGGGGAAGGGGTGTCTGGCCCGCTGCCGGCGTCCCAGCCACGCCCGTCCCTAGCGTCGTTCAGCGTTTGCAGCCCGGCCGTCGTGATCGCGTCGCCGACGCCGACGACGGCGATGCGAGCTGGGCGATAGTGATCGCTATCCGAGCACAATCGCCCGGGTCGCCGGGGCAGGTCACCCGCGTCACCCGCGCCCGGCTCAGTGTTGGGGTTATGCAGGTACCCGGCCAGCGGGCGCTGGACGCCTGCCGCCGCGTTCACGGTCGCTAGCTCCGATCCCGACGGCAGCCAGCACCAGCACGGCCTGCCACCCCTTTCCCAGGCGCCGTTTCCGCTCCCACCACGCCCGCCATCCAAGGACACGCCCTGCAGAACCCGCGCTGACGGCGAAAGGCGCGCCAGCGAATCAGTCGAAGGCGGCGATCTCGTCGTCGCTGAAGCCCCATGCGGCGAGGGCCGCGCGCGGGTCGGAGTGGCGGACCTCGGCGGCGGTCCGGCTGAAGCGCGGCGCCGGTCCGGGCTGGACGACGTCGCCGATCGTGATGAACGTTCCGCGGGCGACGTTGTGGGGGTGGGAGGGGGCGTCGGCGAAGCCGTAGATCGCCGTCGCGCACGCGTCGGCCGGCTCCAGGATCGCCGCCCATTCCGCGCGGGTGCGGGTCTTGAACAGCTCGGCCAGGCGGTCCTTGAATTCGGGCCAGCGCGCCGTGTCCCACTGCGGCATCTCGTCGGCTCCGATCTCCAGCAGCTCCAGGAGCTGTGCGTAGAACTGGGGCTCGATCGCGCCGACGGCGATGTGGCCGCCGTCGGCGGTCGCGTAGGTCTCGTAGAAATGCGCGCCGGTGTCGAGCACGTTCGTGCCCGGTGGCTCCTGCCAGATCCCGCCGGCCTTCAACCCGTAGAAGATGTTGGTGAGCAGCGCGGCCCCGTCGACCATGGCCGCGTCGACGACCTGGCCCTGGCCCGAGCTGCGCGCCTCCAGCAGGCCGCAGACGACGCCGAAGGCGAGGAACATTCCGCCGCCGCCGTAGTCGCCGAGGAGGTTCAGCGGGAACAGCGGTCGCTCGCCAGTGCGGGCGATCTGGCCGAGCGCGCCGGCGATCGAGATGTAGTTGATGTCGTGGCCAGCGACCTTCGCCATCGGTCCGTCCTGCCCGTAGCCGGTCATCCGCCCGTACACGAGCCTGGGGTTGCGGGCGTGGACGACGTCGGGTCCGAGGCCGAGTCGTTCCATCACCCCGGGGCGCATCCCCTCGACGAGGGCGTCGGCGTTCTCGGCCAGCCGCAGCACCCGCTCGATGCCGTCCGGATGCTTCAAATCAACCGGGACCGAGGCGGCGCGCCCACGGCCGACGGTGTCGGTGACCGTCTCGTCGCCGCCGAGCAGCGCCGGCTGATCGGAGCGGTACAGGCGCAGCACGTCGGCGCCCATGTCGGCGAGCATCATCGCGGCGAACGGGCCGGGGCCGATGCCGGCGATCTCCAACACCTTGACTCCGTGCAGCGGACCCATGGCCGCGCATGCTAATCGCGAGGCGCGTCAGATGCGGGCCGGCTCGCGCGCCGGCAGTGGCCCCGTCGACTCCATCTCAGCGTCGCTCGGCACCTCGGCGTCGGCGGTCGCCCAGCGCAGCCGCTCGATCAGCTGCGCCACGTAATGCGGGCTGTGGAGGTTCGCGGCGACGATACGTTCGCTGAGCGTGATCGTGTCGCCGTGGCCAGTGTGTGTCTCGGCCTGAACGATGATTCGCGGCATCGCTTGTGCCTTTCGGAGTCGTGTCCACGGCATTCTACATAAAGTCAATCGACTTACTAGCTTAAGCGTCTGTGGGCGGAAGCGCCCAGCCGGGAACTTCGGCAGGAACGGGTCAAGGGGCGCCGAAAGGCGAGAGACGTGTCCACGTCCACCGAGAATCCTTCGAACGAGAAACCGCCGCCGCCCGCCCCACTGCACTGGCGGGTTCACCTGCGGGACTTTGCCGACTGGTTGGCGGGGTGGCTGGGCCGGCCGCGCGTGCGGCTGGCCACGGTCGGCGTGCTGCTGCTGCTGACGGCCGGCGTGGTCGTGACGAGCTCCGTGTGGACGCTGCCGCTGGTCATCGGCGGCGGGCTGATGGTGCTGGTGGCGTGGATCGGTTCGCGCCTGGACGGCCATTTCGCCGTCGAGTGGGGCGAGACCGGCACGCAGCTGCAGTTCCGCGCTCAGATCCGCAGCGCCGAGGCGCGCGCGCTGAAGGCCGGCCAGGAGCCGCCCGGCGAAGCCGAGCAGGCGCCACCCGACGCCGAGGTCGTCGAGGGCGAGGCCCACACGGTCGAGATCGACGTCGCCGAGCTGAAGGCGCTGATCGCCGCGGCCGAGGCCGCCGGGCCCGGCATGCCGCCGGAGCCCGACACGATCACGGCCTTCCGGGTGGCGCGGACCGCCCGGAGCTAACCGCGCCGTCTAGACGGCGGCGAAGCGCTCGGACTTTTCGCGGATCGTCGAGATCAGGTCGTCGTAGGAGGCGGCGAACGACTTCACGCCCTCGTCGACCAGCTGGCGGTCGACGATGTCGTCGAAGTCGACCCCGGCCTCACGGAGCGCCGTGACATCGGCGTGGGCCTGGTCGACGTCCTGATCGACGGTCCGCGCCGCGGTGGCGTGGTCCCGGGCGGCGTCGATCGTCGCGTCCGGCATCGTGTTGACCGTGTCCGGGCCGATCAGATCGTCGACGTACAGGGTGTCCTTGTAGGCGGGGTTCTTCGTGGACGTCGACGCCCACAGGGGCCGTTGGACGTTGGCGCCCTTGGCCGCCAGCGCGCTCCAGCGCGGGCCCGAGAAGATCAGCTGGAAGGCCTCATACGCGAGCTTCGCGTTGGCCACGGCGGCCTTGCCCTTCAGCTCGTCGTGGCCGCCGATCTCGTCGAGTGCCTTGTCGACCTTCGTGTCGACGCGGGAGACGAAGAAGCTCGCCACCGACGCGGCGCGGTCGATCGGCTCGCCCGCATCGGCGCGGCGCTCCAAGCCCGAGATGTACGCCTCGGCGATCTCCCGGTAGCGACCGACGGCGAACAGCAGCGTGACGTTCACGTTGACGCCGCGCGCGGTCAGCTCCTCGAACGTCTTCACGCCCTCGGCCGTGCCGGGGACCTTGATCAGCACGTTCGGGCGGTCGATCCGCTTGAAGTGCTCCACCGCCGCTTGGACGGAGCCCTCGGTGTCGAACGACAGGGCCGGCGGCAGCTCGAAGGAGACGTAGCCGTCCTGGCCCTCGGTGCGCTCGAACACGCCGCGCAGCAGGTCGGCGGCACCGCGCACGTCCTTGTAGGCAAGCTGGAAGAAGATCTCCGCCGGGTCGTCGGTCGTGCCGGCGAGGTCGCGGAAGTCGTCGTCGTACCGGTCCGAGTGACCCATGCCCTTCTCGAAGATGGTGGGGTTGGAGGTGACCCCCGTCAGGCCGTCCTCCTCGATCAGTCGCTGCAGCCCGCCGTCCTGCACCAGCCCGCGGTGGAGGTTGTCCAGCCAGATCGCCTGGCCGAAGGCCTCGATTGCCTTGAGTCCGTTTTCAGTGCTCATTGCTCTTCTCTACCCCGATTTCGTCAGGTGGTGTGCATGGACAGCGGCTCGTCGGCGCCGAAGCGGTCATGGAGCCGGGGGAGGACGTCAGCGCAGAATCCGCGCAGGAAGCGTTCTTGGTCGTGACCGGGCCCGTGGAACACGAGGTGGGTGAAGCCGACCTCGACGTACGACGCGATCTTCTCGATGACCTCGTCGGGGTCGTCGGAGACGATGAAGCGGGAGGCGGCTCGGTCGAGGATCTTGTCGGCCGCCTGCTCCATCTCGATCGCGTCGTCGATCCCGGATTTCTCATCGGGCGTCAACGCGAGCGGCGCCCAGAAGGCGCACGCGTCGCGGGCGTACTGGACGTCCTTGTCGTAGGAGACCTTGATCTCGATGAACTTGTCGATCTGATCGGCGTCGCGGCCGGCCGCTTCCGCTCCCTCGCGAAGCGCGGCGAGGAGGTCGAGGTACAGCTGCGGGTCCTTGCCGCTGGTGGCGATGTAGCCGTCGCCGGCGCGGCCGGCGAGCTTCGCCGCCAGCGGACCCGAGGCGGCGACGTAGATCGGGATCGGCTGCTCGGGCTTGTCGTAAATCGTCGCGCGGTCGGTCTTGTAGTACTCGCCGTCGAAGGTGACGCGCTCCCCGGTCCACAGCAGGCGGATCAGCTCGATCGCCTCCCGCAGCATCATCCGCCGCTCCTTCGCCCCCGGCCAGACGGCCGCGGTCGCCGGAATCTCGTTCAGCGCCTCCCCGGTCCCGACCCCGAGGAACACGCGGCCGGGGTTCAGGCACGCCAGCGTGGCGAAGTTCTGCGCCACGACCGAGGGGTGGTAACGCATCGTCGGCGTCAGCACGCTCGTTCCCATCAGCACCCGCTCGGTTCCCTCGCCGAGCGCGCCGAGCCACGGGAACACCGCGGGCGTGTGGCCGCCGTTGTGCCGCCACGGCTGGAAGTGGTCGGAGATCGCCACCGTCTGCAACCCCAATTCCTCGGCGAGCTTCGCGTAATCGATCAGCTCGCGGGGCCCGAACTGCTCGGCGGAGGCCTTGTATCCGTAACGCATTCTCATCACATCATCCTCCAGGATCGCCGAGTTTAGAAATGAAGTTCTGGTGATCTCCTTGAGTTCGGCCGCCAGGCCGAACTCGCAAGGGAGGACGAGGTCCTCCCCCCTCAGGCGCCCACGCCGGGGCGGACCAGCCGGGCCGGGCGCTTGAGCTTCGCGGTCGAGACCGGCGGGTTCAGCGGATCGGTCAACGGGGCGGCGTGGTAGGAGGCGGCGCTGCGGGCTGCGTCGGGCGTGCCGTACAGCGTCGTGCGCTGCCGGGGCGTGCGACCGATCGCGCGGATCGCCTGCTCCATCGCCTCGGGCGGCATCTCCTGGCCGTGGCTGGCGCCCGCGGCCCGCGAGATCGACTCGTTCATCAAGGTGCCGCCGAAGTCGTTGGCGCCGGCTTTCAGGGCCAGCTGCCCGGCGGCCACCCCGAGCTTCGGCCACGACGCCTGGATGTTCGTGATGTGCGGGTGGAGCACGAGCCGCGGGACGGCGTGCATCAGGATCGCCTCGCGGAGCGTCGGACCCGTGCGGGTGCGGCGGCCCTTCACGTAGATCGGCGCCTCGACGTGCACGAACGGGAGCGGCACGAACTCGGTGAACCCACCCGTCTTGCGCTGCTGGTCGCGGAGGCCGAGCAGGTGCGTGGCCCAGTGGCGCGGCTCCTCGACGTGGCCGAACATGATCGTCGTCGTGGAGCGCAGCCCGACGCGGTGCGCGGTGTCGTGGACCTCGAACCACTGGCGGGTGTTCACCTTGTCGGGGCAGATCACCGCGCGGACCTCGTCGTCGAGGATCTCCGCCGCGGTCCCCGGGAGCGAGGCGAGGCCGAGGTCGCGCAGGCGCTCCAGGTAGTCGCGCAGCGGGATGTCGAGCGTGGCCGCGCCCTGCCATACCTCCAAGGCGCTGAAGGCGTGGACGTGGAGGTCGGGCAGTTCCGCCTTGATCGCCTCCACGACGGACGCGTAGTAGTCGCCGTCGAACCCGGGATGGATCCCGCCCTGCAGGCAGACCTCGGTGGCGCCGCGCTCCCACGCCTCGCGGCAGCGTCGGACGATCTCCTCCAGCGGCACGACGTACGCCGGCCCCCGCAGGTTCTCGGCCAGCTTGCCCTTCGAGAACGCGCAGAACCCGCACTTGAAGTAGCAGACGTTCGTGTAGTTGATGTTCCGCGTCACGACATAGGAGACGGTGTCTCCGTTGACTTCGCGGCGCAGCCGGTCGGCGCTGCGGAATACCGCGCCGAGGTCGCGCCCGCGCGCGCGGAACAGCGCCTCGACGTCGGCGTGCTCCAGGGCTATCTCCTCGTCGACCTTGGCCAGCGCGACGGCGACGGACTCGCTGATCGATCCGGCGCCGGCCCAGCCGTAGGCGAGCTCGCCGCCGACGTGGAGCGGGCCGCGCGCCTCGCCGACCGCGTGCAGCGTGCGGTCGCTCGGCGGGATCTCGGTGGACACGCCCGCGACGAACCGATCCTCTCGCCCCAGCCCGCTGGCGTCGACGCGGCCGCGGACCGCCTCGGCCACCGCCGGATCACACCAGCGCGCCAGCTCCGCCACGTACTCGGGGTACAGCGGAACGCGCGCCGCCAGCACGTAGCCGCGGGACTCGGTCGCCTCGCGCAGCACGTCCAGCTCCGGCCACGGCGCCTCGGGGTTCACATGGTCGATCGTGACCGGAGAGACGCCGCCCCAATCGTTGATCCCGGCGTCGAGCAGCGCCGGGAACTCGGCGGCGCTGAGGTTGGGCGGAACCTGGAGGTTGACCTCCGATCCGAGGATGATCCGCGCCGCCGCGGTGCTCCACAGCAGCTCTTCAAACGACGGCTCGGGCTCATGCGCCATCTTCGTGTCGTCCTTGGCCCGGAAGTTCTGGACGATCACCTCCTGGATGTGACCGTGCTCCTCGTGCAGGCGCTTGATCGCCTGCAGCGCCTCGATCCGCTCGGCCCGCGTCTCGCCGATCCCGATCAGGATCCCGGTGGTGAACGGGACCTGGAGCTCGCCGGCCAGCTTGAGTGTTTCCAGGCGCGGGGCCGGGAGCTTGTCCGGGGAGCCGTAATGCGGCATCCCGCGCTCCGACAGCCGCGGGGAGATCGTCTCCAGCATGATCCCCTGCGAGGCGCTCACGCCCCGCAGCTGTCGCAGCTGCTCGGCGCTCAGCACCCCCGGGTTGGCGTGCGGGAGCAGGCCCGTCTCGGTCATCACCAGCTCACACATCGCGGCCAGATAGTCGATCGTCGTGGCGTAGCCGAGCGCCTCCAGCTCCTCGCGGGCGGCGCGGTAGCGCAGCTCGGGCTTGTCGCCAAGCGTGAACAGCGCCTCGTGGCAGCCCGCCTCGGCGCCGGCCCGCGCGATCTCCAACACCTCCTCGGCATTCAGGTATACGCGCTCGCCCCGCCGCGGCGGCCGCGCGAACGTGCAGTAGTGACACACGTCCCGGCAGAGCTTGGTCAGCGGGATGAAGACCTTCGGCGAGAACGTCACCAGCTGGCCCGTGCCGCGGCCGCGCAGGACTCGCGCCTGGTGGAGGAGGTCGGGCAGCTCGGCACCGAGCAGCTCGGCTTGCAGATCCACGCTCACACCTGGAACGCTACGACATCGCGCTGCTCGGCCGAGAACCCGCCGTGTTTCTGCGAGGATGCCGCGCCATGACCGATCTTGCCGGAAAGACCATGTTCATCTCGGGGGCCAGCCGCGGTATTGGCCTCGCGATCGCCGTCCGCGCCGCTGCAGACGGCGCCAACGTATGCCTCGTCGCCAAGACAGCGACGCCAGATCCGCGCCTGGAAGGCACGATCTACACCGCCGCCGAGGCGATCGAGAAGGCCGGCGGTGCGGCGCTGCCGATCGTCGGAGACATCCGCGACGAGAACTCGGTGGGCGCCGCCGTCGGCCAGTGCGTCGAGCACTTCGGTGGGATCGACATCTGCGTGAACAACGCCAGCGCGATCAACCTGTCGGGCACCGAGGCGATGGAGATGAAGCGCTACGACCTGATGCAGGACATCAACACGCGTGGCACCTACGTCGTCTCCAAGCATTGCGTCCCGCATCTCCGCGAAGCGGCCAACCCGCACGTGCTGACGCTCTCCCCGCCGCTGAACATGAACCCGAAATGGTTCGGCCACCACGTCGCCTACACGATCGCCAAGTACGGCATGAGCATGTGCGCGCTCGGGATGGCCGAGGAGTTCCGCGAGGACGGGATCGCCTTCAACACGTTGTGGCCGCGGACGATCATCGCGACCGCCGCCGTGCTGAACCTGCTCGGCGGCCGCGAAGCGATGGCGCGCTCGCGCAAGCCCGAGATCATGGCCGACGCCGCGTACGCGATCTTCCGCCGCCCGAGCCGCGAGTGCACCGGCAACTTCTTCATCGACGACGAGGTGCTGGCGCAGGACGGCATCACCGATCTGTCCGGCTATCGCTACGGCGACGCCACCGAGGCCGACCTCGCCCCGGACCTGTTCCTGGACTAGCCCCCGAGCTTCTTGGTGGGGGTGAACTTCACCGGGACCGAGGTGTAGCCGTGGACCCAGTTCGAGCGCGTTCGCTCGACGGGTCCGGCCAGCTCCAGGTCCGGGAGCCGCTTGATGATCTCGGGCATCACCAGCTGCAGCTCCAATCGCGCCAGCGGGGAGCCGAGGCAGAAGTGGCGCCCGCCGCCGCCGAAGCCCTGGTGGACGATCTTGTCCCGTGAGACGTCGAACTGCATCGGGTTCTCGATCAGCTCCTCGTCGCGACTGCCCGAGGTGTAGTAGAGGACCACGGCGTCGCCCTCCTTCACCGGGACGCCGCGGATCTCGGTGTCCCTCGTCGGCGTCCGCTTGAACCACATCACCGGCGTCTGCCAGCGGATCATCTCCTCGGCCGCGTTGTCGATCAGCGACGGGTCATCGATCAGCTTCTGGCGCTGGTCGGGGTTCTCGATCAGCGCGATCGTCCCCCCGGAGATGGTGTTCCGAGTGGTGTCGTTGCCGGCGAACATCAGCAGGCCGAACATCGCCGCGATCTCGAAGTCGTTCAGCTGCTCGCCCTCGACCTCGGCCTGGATCAGCGCGGTGGTGAGGTCGTCGAGCGGGTTCCCGGGGTGCTCACGCCGCTCGGTCACCTTGCCCGCCAGGTACAGGCCAATCTGCCCGAGCGCCTCGACGCCCGAGACGGCCGGATCGCCGACCGCGACCTCGATCTGGTGGGTCCAGTCGAACAGCTTCTGGCGGTCCTCGACCGGGACGCCGAGCATCACGCAGATGATCTCGAGTGGAAGCTCGATCGACAGCGCCGTCACCAGGTCGGTCTCACCGTCCTCGCAGAACCCGTCGATCAGCCGGTTCACGCGCCCGCGGATCTGGTCCTCCTGACTGGCGATCAGGCGCGGGGTGAACGCCTTCTGGACGATCCCGCGGTACTTCGTGTGCCGGGGCGGATCCATGCCGAGGATCACCTGATTCATCACGTCGAGCGGCATCGGCATGCCCTCGCGGATGAACACCCCGTCCTTCTCGGAGGAGAAGGTCTCCGGGTCCTTGCTGATGGCGGAGATGTCGGCGGCCTTCGTCACGGCCCAGAAGTCGCCACCGAGCTCGGTGGTGGTCCGCAGCACGGGCGCCTGCGCCCGCATCCGCGCGAACAGAGCGTGCGGCGGCCCGTCGACAAACAGGTCCTCGTCCATCAGGTCGACGCTGCCCAGGTCGACGTCAGCGGTGGTAGTCATCACGCTCCTCTCTCGGGAATCAAACGAGGGTCACGGTCCTTGCCCTGCGCGCGACTTTACATCGTGTCTGGATGGTGTGCAAGGTAAATACGACAAGCGGGCCAGACGCGTTGTCAATACAAGATGTATAGTCCTACCCGATGGACGATTTCGACGAGGCCGAGTACGTCGAGCGGCTGCGGGCGTGGCTGGACGAGCGGGCCGGGTCGGCACCGAAGCGGTCGGTGCTGGCCCCCCAGGACGAGGTCGCGATCACGGCTCGCCGAGCCTGGCAGCGCGAGCTGGCCGACGCCGGCTACCTCGGCGTGACGTGGCCCGAGCGCCACGGCGGCGCCGGCGGCGTCCCGGCGCAGCGGATCCTCGTCGAGCGCGAGCTCGATGCGCGGGGGATCGCCGGCGGCCTGGACTTCGTCGGCCTCGACATGATCGGCCCGACGATCCTGGCCTGCGGCACGCCCGAGCAGTGCGAGCGCTACCTGCCGCCGCTGCTGCGCGCCGAGGAGGTGTGGTGCCAGCTGCTCTCCGAGCCCGGGGCGGGCTCCGACCTCGCCGCCGTGCAGACCCGCGCGCGCCGCGCCGACGACGGGAGCTGGGTGATCGACGGCCAGAAGGTGTGGACGTCGTTCGCGCGCCACGCCGCGTTCGGGATCATGCTCGCGCGCACCGACCCCGACGTACCGCGCCACAAGGGCCTGACGGTGTTCCTCGTGCCGATGGACTCGGCGGGCATCACGATCAGGCCGCTGCGCCAGATCACCGGCGACGCCGAGTTCAACGAGGTCTTCCTCGACGGCCTGGTGCTCCCCGACGCGGCGCGGCTCGGCGGCCCCGGCGAGGGGTGGAAGGTGGCGGTGACGATGCTGTCGTTCGAGCGGCTCGCCGTCGGCTCCGGGCATCTCTCGACCCCGGTCGAGGAGCTGGTGGCGGCCGTCGCGCCGGCGCGCCAGGACCCTCGCGTTCGGGTCCGCCTCGGCCAGGTCGCCTCCGACCTGCTGGCCCTGCACGGCACCAGCGCGCGGCTGATGGAGGAGATCGCCTCCGGCCGCGTCCCCGGCCCCGAGGCCGGGCTGGTGAAGATCACCAGCGTGCTCTCCTCACTGGCGGCGTGCCGGCTGGCCGCCGACGTGGGCGGCCCGGGGGCGCTGCTGCAGCCGCTGTGGGGAAACCAGATCTCGGCGCTCCCGGGCGTCCGTTCGGCCGGCGGCACCGAGGAGATCATCCGCAACCAGGTCGGCGAGCGCGTGCTCGGCCTGCCGCCCGAGCCACGAGCGTCGACGTAGATGCCGGGGATCTTCCTGTCGCTCACCGACGAGCAGGAGTTCGTGCGCGAGGCCGCGGCGGGGACGCTGTTGCGCCAGGAGACCCTGATCGCCGCCCGCGAGGCGCTCGACGGCGGGCCGCGCCTGTCCCTGTGGGACGTCGGGGTGCAGGCCGGCTGGCCGGGGCTGATCTCCAGCGAGGAGTTCGACGGCGCCGGGCTCGGCGCCTACGAGGCGATGCTGGTGCTGGAGGCGTGCGGGGCGCGGCTCGCCGACGCGGGCGTGCTCGGGCACCTGCCCGCCGTCGCGCTGCTGGAGCAGGCGGGCGCCGACGAGGACCTCCGCCGCGCCCTGGCCACCGGCGAGCAGCGCGCCGCGCTCGTCGACACGAGCGTCGAGTTGACCATCGACGCGGCCGGCGCTGACGTGCTGGTCGTGGTCGACGATGGCGGGGCCCGTCTCGTCACGGGATCGGAGGCGACGGTCACCGCAACGCCGGCCTACGACGCCACGCGGTCGCTGGCGACGGTCTCGATCGTAGCCGGGGCGGGCACGGCCCTGGACCTGGCGGCCGCCCGGGTTCGCGACGGGCTCGACCTCCAGCGTGCGCTGCTGGCCGCCGACTCCGTCGGCGCCGCGGACGCCGCGCGCCAGATGGCCACCGCGTACGCGATCGACCGGCACGCCTTCGGCCGCGCCATCGGCTCCTACCAGGCGATCAAGCACAAGCTCGTGGAGATGCTCCGCCGCACCGAGAACGCGCGCTCACTGCTGGTGCAAGCCGGTCGCGCCTGGACGGAGGACCGCCCGGCGTTCGCGCTGCAGGCCAACGCCGCCCGGGTCGTCGCCGCCGACGCACTCGACTACTGCGCCCCGGAGAACATCTTCGTCCACGGCGGGGTCGGCGCGACGTGGGAGCACGACGCGCAGCTCTACTACCGCCGCGCCGAGCTGGCGCGCCGCCTGGCCGGTGGCGCCGAGGCCGCGGCCGAGACGGTCGCCGAGCAGCTGCTGGCGCGGATCGCCGCTTAGGCTGGACATAGTAAGACCATTTGTTTGGACGGTGTGTATGATCTGACTGGCGCGCCGTTTTCCCACCAAGGAGCATCCGAGTGAGCATCGCCAGCATCCACGACCTCGACGAGCTGATCGAGCCGGATCGCGTCCACGGCTCGCTGTACACCGACCCGCAGCTGTTCCAGACCGAGCTGGAGAAGATCTGGTACCGGACGTGGGTGTTCGTCGGCCACGTCTCCGAGGTGCCCGAGCCGAACGATTACGTGGTCAAGGCGATCGGGCCGCAGTCGGTCGTGATGACGCGGGACAAGCAGGGCGAGATCCACCTGCTGCAGAACCGCTGCACGCATCGGGGCAACATCGTCTGCGACGCGCCGCGCGGGAACTCCAGCGCGTTCCGCTGCCCGTATCACGGCTGGACCTTCGCGAATACGGGCAAGCTGCTCGGCTACCCCTTCTCCAGCGGCTACGGCGGCGGCGAGCTGAAATCACAGCTCGGTCTCGGGCGGGTGGCACGCGTCGAGCAGTACAAGGGCTTCGTGTTCGGCTCGTTCGCCGAGGATGGTCCGACGCTGCTGGAGCATCTCGGCGACGCGCGGGAGGCCTTCGATCGCCTCGTCCGCCTGGCGCCGCAGGGCGAGGTCGAGCTGACGGCGGACTGGCTGCACCACAAGGTGAGGGCCAACTGGAAGATGCTGATGGAGAACGAGACCGACGGCTACCACCCGCAGTTCGTCCACGCCTCGATCTTCTCGGTGGCCAAGAGCGGCATCGGCGAGTTGTACGGCGACCACTCGACGGCGGTGTGCCGTGACCTCGGCGGTGGCCACACGGAGAATGATCTGCGCCCTGAGTTTCGCCGCCTCGCGCAGCCGATGGGCTGGTTCGGCACCACGCCGGACAAGATCCCCGGGTACGTCGACGCGATGAACGGAACGTACGGTGAGGCCCAGGCGCGGGAGATCATGATCGACGGCTCGCCGCACGTGATGCTGTTCCCGAATCTGTTCATCGCCGAGATCCAGCTGTTCGTGCTCCAGCCGCTGGCCTTCGACGAGACCGTCCAGCACGTCACCGCCGTGCAGTTCAAGGGCGGCGCCGATCTGAACCGGCGGATGCTCCAGCAGACGATCGGCTCGGTCGGGCCGGCCGGCTTCCTACTCGCCGACGACTCCGAGATGTACGAGCGCAACCAGCGCGGCGTCCAGATCCGGAACCCGGCCTGGCTGCAGCTCAAGCGCGGGCTGAACCGCGAACGGCTCGACGCGCACGGCCACACGATCGCCGACGCCACCGACGAGCTGCCCCAGCGCGCGATGTGGCGTCACTACAAGTCGTTGATGGAGGCCTGAGCGTGAGCCCGGCTCTCGACCTGGACCTGCTGCGCGAGGTCGAGCAGTTCCTCTACCGCGAGGCTCGCTACGCCGACGAGCAGCGCTACGACGAGTGGGAGGCGCTGTGGACCGACGACGCGATCTACTGGGTCCCCGCCGGCGCCGACGACATCGACCCGACCGCGACGATGTCGGTGATCTTCGACAACCGCTCGCGGATCGCCACCCGGATCAAGCAGCTGCACACCGGCAAGCGTCACGCCCAGACGCCCCCATCGAAGCTGCGCCACCTGATCACGAACGTCGAGCTGCTGGGAGAGGACGGCGACGACGTCCGCGTCGGAGCCAACTTCCTCGTGCACGAGTCGCGCGAGCGCGGGATCACGCAGTGGGCCGGCCGGACCGAATGGACGCTGCGGCGGACCGACGACGGGTTGCGGATCGCCCGCAAGAAGGTCATGCTCGTGAACAACGACCGGGCCCTGAACACGCTCGCCTTTCTGATCTGAGATGAACCCCGAGACACACGCGGTGGGCTTGGTCGCGAGCGAGTTCGGCTCCGTCCAGGTGAGCATCGATCATGACGGCAACGGCCCGCGGCTGAGGATCGAGGACTTGAAGACGGGACAGGTCGGGTTCCTCGACGCGCTCGAGCTGGAAACCCTGGCGTGGCTGCCCGAGGGCGGCCTGCACAAGCTGCTCGACCCCTCGCTGCACCGGTGGCGGGATTCGCTCCCACCCACCCACCCCCAACCGCCTTCGACAGAGGAGATGACTTCATGAGCAAGCAGCCGATCGACGTATCGGGCCGGGTGGTCGCGATCACCGGCGGTGCCCGGGGCATCGGGCTGGCCACCGCGAGCGCGCTACGGGCCGCGGGCGCCCGCGTGGCGATTGGCGACATCGACGGCGACGAGGCGATCCGCGCCGCCCACGGGCTCGGCCCCGACGTGCTGGCGGGCAAGCTCGACGTCAGCGACGAGGGCTCGTTCCGCGATTTCCTGGCGCTGGTCGAGCGCGAGCTGGGCCCACTCGACGTGCTGATCAACAACGCCGGGATCATGCCGATCGGTCCGTTCCTCCAGGAGTCCGCCGCCACCGCCAAGCGCGTCTTCGACATCGATGTGCTCGGCGTCATGACCGGGATGCGGCTCGCGCTGCCGGGGATGCTCGGCCGCCGCCGCGGTCACATCGTGAACGTGGCCTCGATCGCCGGCAAGGCGCCCGTGCCCGGCGGGATCAGCTACGCCGCCGCCAAGGCCGCCGTCGTCTCGCTGACCGAGTCGGCCCGCGTCGAGTTCGCCGGTCAGGGCATCGACTTCACCTGCGTGATGCCGTCGTTCACCGCCACCGAGCTGATCGCCGGTACGAAGGGGACCAAGTTCGTCCCCACGGTGAAGCCGCAGGACGTCGCCGGCGCGATCGCCGCCGCGGTGGCGAAGCCCGCCTACGACGTGTTCGTCCCGTCCTCGGTCGGGGTGATCGCGAAGACGAGCCCGTTCCTCGGCCGCAAGCTGCGCGACAAGATCAACCACGCGCTCGGCGCCGACCGGACGTTCCTCGACATCGACCAGGGCGCTCGGGCGGCCTACGACGCGCGGATCAAGCCGCCCGTCGAGGCGAGCGAGGCGCCTGCGCCCGAGCCGAGCGACGTGTCGGTCTAACCCAGCTCGCGCCCGACGATCGCCACGAACGAGACGCACGTGCCGGGCCGCCCACCGAGGTTGTGGGTGAGCCCGAGCCGTGGGTCGTCGAGCTGACGTTCGCCCGCCTCGCCGCGGAACTGCAGCCAGTTCTCGAACAGCATCCGCAGGCCGCTGGCGCCGACGGGGTGGCCGAACGACTTCAGCCCGCCGTCCGGGTTCACGGCCAGAAGGTCGCCGCCGAGGTCGAAACGGCCCTCCAGCACGTCGTGCCAGGAGGCGCCGCGCTCGGAAAAGCCGAGGTCCTCCATCAGCACGATCTCCGTCGGGGTGAAGCAGTCGTGGACCTCGGCGAGGCTGATCTCGGTGCGCGGGTCGGTGACCCCGGCCTGCCGGTAGGCATCGGCGGCGCAGTGAGCGACCTCGGGGAACGTCGTGTAGTCGTAGGCCGGGTCGATCGTGCCGCTGGCGGGGCCGGCGACCATCGCCACGCCCTTCACGTACATCGGTCGATCGGTGTAATCGAGCGCCTCCTCGGCGCGCACAATCAAGGCGCAGGCCGAGCCGTCGGAGACGCCCGAGCAGTCGAACACGCCGAGCCGACCGGCGACGATCGGTGAGCTCGCGATCTTCTCCTTCGGGACCTCCTTGCGGAATTGCGCGCGGGGATTCTTCGCCCCGTTGGCGTGGTTCTTCCACGCCACATGGGTCATCGCCTCGCGCATGTCGGCCGGGTCGACGTCGTACTTCTTGCAGTACGCGGGGTCGAGCAGCGAGAAGGCGGCGGGGGCGGTGAGCGAGTTCTCCGGCGCGGTCCCATCGCTCGGGGAGTTGGAGCGCACGAGGCCCGAGTAGCCCGAGTCCTTCAGCTTCTCCACGCCGACGGCCATCACCCGGTCATACGCGCCCGAGGCGACGGCGTAGCACGCGTTGCGGAACGCCTCCGAACCCGTGGCGCAGAAGTTCTCCACCCGCGTCACCGGCTTGTAGTCGAGCCGCAGCGGGCGGCTCAGCACGAGCCCAGACTGGCCCGAGCTCATCGTGCCGAGCCAGTAGGCGTCGACGTCGGCCGCGGTGATTGACGGTGTCGAGGCGAAGCACTGCTCGGTCGCGTCGATCAGCAGATCGTCCGTCGAGCGATCCCAGTGCTCGCCGAACGGCGTGCATCCCATGCCGACGATCGCGACGCGATCGCGGATTCCGTTACTGGCCATTGCGCACCGGCCTCGCCTTCCAGAAGTAGTTGTGAACGCCGCCGGTCGTGTAGAGGCGGCGGAAGGTCATCTCGACGCGCGTGCCGATCTCGACGTCCTCGGGCACCGCGTCGGCGAGCTCCAGCGTGCACCGGCCGCCACCGTCGAAGTCGACCACCGCGTCGATCATCGGCGGCGAGGGCGAGAAGGCGAGGCGGTCGACGGTGTACGTCGCGATCGTCCCGGCTTTATCGGCCAGCGGGGCGCGCTCCATGTGATCGACGGCGTGGCAGCCCGAGCAGACGCGCGTCGGCGGCGCGTGCACGCGCCCGCACTCCGTGCAGCGCGAGCCGACGAAGCCGAACTTCCACGACTCCGAGCGCGCCGATGCCGGCGCCGCGGGGCGGTCGGGCTCGGGCCGGCGCGGCGCCTCACGCTCGATCACGCCGCGCCACGTGAGGAACGTGGCGTAGGCGACGTCACGCGCCGCCGCGGACTGGGTGCTCGCCGGCTCGGTGGCGCGGCAGCGCGGCAGCGCGGCGGTCGTGCGCAGCACCACCGCGTCGCACCCGTCGGCGGCCGAGATCAGCAGCAGCGTCTCGTCCGGCTCGGCCTGGTCAAGCGCCGCGGCGAGCTTCACGCCGAGGTCGGCCGCCCCCGCGTAACCGACAGCTGGGAGCTCGCTGGGGATGCGAGCCGGGAACGCCTTCGCCGCCGCGGCCGCGGTGCGGGCGGATGGCGAGGAAACGATCACCCGGTCGGCCTGCTCGATCCCGGCGCGCTCCAGCGCGCGGGCGCCCGCGTCTTTCACCAGGGGCAGGTAGGACTCGAACCCGAAGCGCTCCTCCCAGCCGCTCGAGGCGGCTTCGCCCGGCGCGCGCCAGCGGTCGAGGAACTCGGCCGTCGCCGCCGCCTGCCCGATGGGCACGGCGATCGGCTCTGCGCCCTCGCCAAACAGGAAGGCCGCGGCGGCGTCGCCGCCGTCGCGCTCGTCGGCCGAGCCGGGCCGGCCGGTGCGGATGTCGGCGAGCACGGCGAGGCCGCCCGTCGTCATCGCGGCCCGCAGCGCCCCGACGCCGCCCCGGGCTGCGCCCGCGAGGTCGACGGCAAACCCGCGGTGGCCGAGGTCGAGTGCGGCGTGGATCGCCGTCGCGTTCGTCTTGTCGGCGTACGCCGGCGCCGTGGTGGCGAAGTAGATGAAACCGTCCCACCCATCCCCACCCCCGTGGGCCAGCGCCCGGCGGGCGGCCTCGACCCCGAGCGAGGTCGTGTCCTCGTCGTAGGAGGCGACCGACCGCGATCCCGGGGCGGGACGGGTACCGAGCGCCGCGCCGAGCTCGGCGTGCTGGAGGCGGTGGCGGGGGATGTAGGCCCCGTAGGCAAGCAGGCCGTTCATCGGTGTCATTATACAGAGCGTCCAGACATGCTGACTAGTTGGTGCAGGGGCGGGTCATGACGGATATAACACTGCCAGCATGAAAGCGGTCGCCTGTCAGAACGCCGAGTTGTCGGTGGTGGAGCGTCCCGAGCCGGTGCCCGATCGAGGACAGGTGCGGATCGAAGTCGTCCGCTGCGGGATCTGCGGCTCGGACCTCCACGCGCGGACCGGCTGCGACCAGTGGGCCGACCTCGCCGACCGCATCGGCTACACGCGCTTCGCCCGCAGCAGGGACGCGGTCGTGTTCGGCCACGAGTTCTCGGGCCAGGTCGCCGAGTACGGGCCCGGCTGCCGTGGTGACACGCCGACCGGGTCGCCGGTGGTGGCGCTGCCGCTGATCCGCTACCCGGGCGGCGTCGACTCGATCGGCCTGTCGGTGCACGCACCCGGCGGCTACGCCGAGCAGCTGCTCGTGCAGGAATCGATGATGCTGCCGGTGCCCAACGGCCTGGACCCGGTGACCGCGGCGCTGACCGAGCCGATGGCCGTCGGCTGGCACGCCGTCCGGCGCGGCGAGGTCGGCAAGGGCACGGTCGCGGTGGTGATCGGGTGCGGGCCGGTCGGGCTCGCGGTGATCCTGATGCTGAAGGCCAAAGGGGTTCGCACGGTCGTGGCCAGCGACTACTCCGCGGGGCGCCGCGCGCTTGCCCGCGCCTGCGGCGCCGACGTCGTCGTCGATCCGGCCGTCGAGTCGCCGTTCGCGGCCGGCGACTCGGGCAGGCACCTTTCCAGCGCCCCCGATGTGCTCGAGCTGGCGGTCGGGACCGTCGAGAAGCTCCAGCGGTTGCCTCTCGGCTGGTGGCATCTGTGGCGCCTGGGCGAGCGGCTCGGCGCGATGCCGAAGCACCCGGTGATCTTCGAGTGCGTCGGGGTCCCGGGCGTGATCGACAGCATCATCGACGGCGCGCCGCTGTTCTCCCGCGTCGTCATCGTCGGCGTGTGCGTCGGTGGCGATCAGATCACCCCGGCGATGGCGATCAACAAGGAGATCGACCTGCGCTTCGTGCTCGCCTACACGCCACTGGAGTTTCGCGACACGCTGCAGATGCTGGCCGAGGGCAAGGTCGACCCGACGCCGCTGATCACCGGGACGGTTGGCCTCGACGGCGTCGCCGGCGCCTTCACCGTGCTCGGCGATCCGGAGGCTCACGCCAAGATCCTGATCGATCCACGCAGCGATCTGACCGAGCCCGCCGCCGTGTGAATCGCGGACAATGGCGCTCGTGATGAGCCAGCGCATCCGCCGCATCGACCGTCTCGGGTGGTACATCGTCGCCGCCGTCGTGCTGGCCCTGATTGGCGTGATCGTGCCGTGGGCGCTGACCCGGGGGCAGCTCGCGCCGGGCTGGACGTCGGCGAAGGTGAACGCCTCGATCCGCTCGTGCGACACCGCGCGCTATCCGGCGCCCAGCGGGGCGGACTCAGCGGCGTCGTGCCGCTGCGTGACCGCGAAGGCGAGCCACAGCGTGCCGCTGCGGGTCTCCTCCTACGCGCTCGCCGACGCCGGCCAGGCCGAGATCCAGCGCGACACCGGCGACTGCAACCGGCAGTTCCCGTAGGTCCTTAGTTCAGGTTGACCCGACGCCCATGCCACCGGAGACGCCCAGTGTCTCGCCGGTGATGTAGGCGGCTCGCGCCGAGGCGAGGAACACGACCGCGCCGGCCACCTCCTCGGGCTCGCCGATCCGCCGCAGCAGCGTGGCACCGGCCATCGCCGCGACCACCTCGTCGCCGCGCGGGCCGCGGCGGTTCAGTTCCAGCATCGGCGTCTCGATCGGCCCGGGGAGGATGTTGTTGGCCGTGATCCCGAAGCGCGCGTTCTCACGCGCGATCGACTTCGTGAAGGCGATCACCCCCGCCTTGGCCGCGGCGTACACCGAGCCGCGCTTTGAGCCGAGGCGGCCGGCCTCGGAGGAGACGTTCACGATCCGCCCATAACCGGCCTGCTGCATCGGCGGGAGCGCGGCCAAGGTGCAGTTCAGGACGCCCTCCAGGTTCACGGCCAGCTGCGGGCGCCAGCGCTCGGGCGTGTACTCGGTGAAGAACGCCATGTCGTCGAGCCCGGCGTTGTTGACGAGCACGTCGAGCGTGCCCGCGCCCTCGATCGCCCGGCTCGCCGACTCCGGGTCGGCGACATCCAGCTGCACCGCCGTGCCGCCGATCTCCGCCGCCAGCTCGTCGCCGGCGCTGGAGCTGAGGTAGCCGACGTACACCTCGGCGCCCTCGGCGGCGAACTCGCGGCAGATCGCGGCGCCGATCCCGCGCGCCCCGCCGGTCACGAACACCTTGCGCCCGGTCAGGCCGAGGTCCATCAGCGTCCCTTGAAGCTCGGCTCGCGCCGCTCGATCACGGCCTGCAATCCCTCCAGCGAGTCCTCGGTCCCCGACAGCATCGACACGGTCCGCGACTCGTCCGGCAGGCACTCCTCGACGCTGCGACCGAGGCCGTCCCACAGCAGCCGTTTCGTCTCGCTGAATGCCTTCGTGGGCCCGTCGGCGAGTTGGGCGGCCAGGGCGATCCCCGCCTCCTGGAGCTCATCGTCCTTCACCATCCGGGTGATCAAACCCATCTCCAGCGCCTCCGGGGCGGTGATCGTCGGGTTGGTGAGCGCGATCTCCATCGCCTTGCGGTGGCCGACGAGGCGCCCGAGCGTCACCGAGCCGCCGCCGTCTGGGGCCATCCCGACCCGGGTGGCGCCGAGCAGGAACTTCGCCGACTCGCCGGCGATGACGATGTCCGACGCGCACACCATGCCCATCCCGCCGCCGCCCGCGGCGAACCCCTGAACCAGGGTCACCACCGGCGCCTGCAACCGGATCAGCGCGGCGGCGCAGATCTGCAGCCACGACGTCGCCTCCCGCAGGTAGTCCGGTAGGGCGGCGCCCTTGGACGCGAACGTCTTCACGTCGCCGCCGGCGCAGAAGTTCTTGCCCTCGCCGGTGAACAGCAGCGCCCGGATCCGCGGCTCGCCGTGCGCGCGCATCAGCGCCGCGTAGATCGCCTGCAGCATCGGCACGTGCAGGCCGTTGGCGGCCTCCGGGCGGTTCAGCCGCAGCCGGGCGACGGCGCCGTCCAGCTCCAGCAGGACGTGTCCCTCGCCGATCAGCGTCTCGCTCATGTTCCTCGCCTTCCCGTGAATCGCTCGATGCCGGCCGTGGCCGAGGCGCCGCTGAGGTGCTCCAGCACCGTGTCGGTCTCCAGTTCGATGCCCTCGGCCAGCGGCCTGGTCAGGCCCTCGTAGACGAGGCGCTTGCTGCGCGCCAGCGCCTCCGGGCTCTTGTCGGCCAGGCGCTGTGCGAACGCCGTCACCTGGGCGTCGAACTGGTCGGGGGCATACGCTCGGTAGGCAAGCCCCCAGGCCACCGCCTCGGCACCGGTGAGCCGGTCGCCGGACAGGATCAGCGCCAGCGCGCGCTGGCGCCCGACGAGCCGCGGGAGACGCTGCGAGCTGCCGCCGCCGGGGACCTGTCCGAAGTTGGAGTGGTTGTCGCCGAGCTTGGCGTCCTCGCGCACGAGCGCGATGTCGGCCGCCTGCATCAGTTCGAAGCCGCCCGCCATCGCGTAGCCTTCGACCGCAGTGATCACCGGCACCGGCAGTTCCGCGATCGTCGCGCACGCGCGGTGAAAGCTCTCGAACAGCTCGCGCATCGCTTCGGTGCCGCGGGCCTGCAGCTGCTGGAGCGCGGCGAAGTCACCGCCGACGCAGAAGTTCCCGCCGGCGCCGCGGATCACGATCACGCGACAGGTACGGGCGAGCGTCCACAGGGCCTCGTCGAGTTCCCGCGCCAGCTCGATCGTGATCGCGTTCAGCGCCTCGGGGCGGTTCAGCGTGATCCAGCCGATCCGCTCCTCCGCCTCGCTCAGCACCGCGGTCGACATGGCGCCATCATAACACCGTGTCTGGACAACGTGTAGGATGGACGGAGTGAGCGAGCCCGAGCCCGTTGAGATCCCCGAGGTGATCGGCGTGATCGGCGCCGGGACGATGGGGGCCGGGATCGCCCAGCTGGCCGCCCAGGCAGGCGCCCGGACGCTGCTCCACGACCCCGTTCCGGAGGCGCTGGAGCACGGCGTGGCCGGCATCGGGAAGGTGCTCGACAGGCTCGCGGAGCGCGGCAAGATCTCCGCCGAGGACGCTGCGGCGGTGCGCTCGCGCATCGAACCGGTCCTGACGCTGGACGAGCTGGCGCCGTGCTCGTTGATCGTCGAGGCGGCGCCGGAGCGGATGGAGATCAAGCTGGAATTGTTCGGCGCGCTGGCCGAGGTGGTGTCTGCCGATTGCGTGCTGGCCACGAACACGTCGTCGCTGTCGGTCACCGAGATCGCCGCCGGGACGCCCGGACCGGAGCGGGTCGTGGGACTGCATTTCTTCAACCCGGCGCCGGTGATGAAGCTCGTCGAGGTCGTGGCCGGTCAGGCCTCGGGGGCGGAGGCGCTCGCCGTGGCGCGGGCTGTCGGCGAGGCGATGGGCAAGACGGTGATCGACGCCGCCGACATCGCCGGCTTCCTCGTCAACCGCTGCAACCGTCCGTTCTCGCTGGAGGCGCTGCGACTGCTGCAGGCGCAGGTGGCGACGGTCGAGCAGATCGACCGCATCGCCCGGCTCGGCGGCGGCTTCCGGATGGGACCGTTCGAGCTGATGGACCTCGTCGGCATCGAGACCAACCACGCCGTGGCCGAGAGCTTCCATCGCGCCACCTACGGCGAGCCGCGCTACCAGCCGTCGTTTTTGCAGGCGCGGAAGGTGGCGTCCGGGCAGCTCGGCCGCAAGACGGGCGCCGGCTGGTACGACTACTCGGGCGGGGTCTCTGGCTTCCGGCCCGAGGATCCCGATCCCTTGGTGTTGGGCGGGGGCGACGGCCGGATCGTCGTGATCCTCGGCACGCTGCCGCTTGCCGCCGAGCTGCGCCGCTCGGCCACGCGCGACGGCTGGGACGTGCGCGAGGAGATCGAGTTGGAGGGGGCGGAGCCATGGCTGACGATCGACTGCAGCGGCGTCGGGGGTTCGGTCCCCAACCCCGACCGGCCGGGCCCGCGGCTGCGGCTGCTGCACGACACCTCGCTCGCCCTGTCGGAGCCGACCGCGGTCGGCTTCCACTGCTTGGCGCCGTTCCTGAAGTGCAAGCTCGTGGAGCTGACCCGGACCGACGCGACGCTGCTGCTGGCGGTCGAGCGCGCCGAGGAGTTCTTCGCCTCCGTCGGCTGTCACCCCGAGTGGATCGGCGACGCCCCCGGCCTCGCCCTCGGTCGGATCGTCGCGCAGCTGATCAACGAGGCGGCGTTCCTGCTCGGCGAGGGCAACGGCACGCCCGAGGACGTCGATCTTGGCCTGACGCTCGGCGTGAACCACCCCCGCGGGCCCGTCGAGTGGTCGGGCGCGATCGGGCTGGAGCACGTGATCACGATCCTGGACACGCTGCACGCCGAGCTCGGCGAGCCGCGCTACCGGGTCGCCCCGCTGCTGCGGCGGCTGCACGCGCTCGGGGCCGACAGCCTGGCTGGCTAGGAGCGGGGACCCGGCCTCGTGCTAGGAGCGCGGACCCGGCCTCGTTCTTTGGCGCGCAGGTCCTCTATTTGGGACTGGAGCGCCAACGAACCACAGCTCCACCCGCTCCCCAGCGAAACCTTATGCGCCCTTGAAGCGTGGGGCCCGCTTCTCCTTGAATGCGTTGACGCCCTCGAGGTGGTCGCTCGTCATCCCGGCGGCTTGCTGGAGCAGCGCGTCGCGCTCCAGCGCCTCGGCCAGCCCCGCCTGCGCGCCGGCACGCAGGGCGTGCTTCATGTTCGCGTAGGCGACCGTGGGCCCGTTGGCCAGCCGGGTAGCCAGCGCATCGACCCCGGCCTGGAACTCGTCGTCGGGGAAGACCTCGTTGAAGACGCCCCACTCCACGGCCTTCGCGGCCGGCAGGCGCTCGCCCAGCATCGACAGCTGGGCCGCCCGCGTGTACCCGGCGCGCGCGGCGAGCAGGTACGACGCCCCGCCGTCGGGGACCAGGCCGATGTTCACGAAGGCCAGCAGCAGGTAGGCGGACTCGGCGGCGACGATCAGGTCGCAGGCCAGCGCCAGCGCCGCGCCGATTCCGGCCGCGGGGCCGTTCACGGCGGCGATCACCGGCTTCGGCGCGTCGCGGATGGTGAGCATGACCGGGTTGTAGACGGTCCGCAGCCGGCCCCCGAAGTCGGCCACGCCCGGGCGGAGCTCCTCGCGCGCGCCGCGCAGGTCCGCGCCCGAGGAGAACGCCCGGCCGGCGCCCGTGATCACCAGGACGCGCACGGCGGGATCGTCGGCGCCCGCGCGGACCGCCGCCAGCAGCTCCACGCCCAGCTCGCGCGTCCAGGCGTTCAGCGCGTCGGGCCGGTTCAGCTCGATCGTCCCGACGCCGTCGGAGAGAGTCCAGTTGATGTCAGTCATGATGTGCTCCTCGCCTCGACCCGTTTCATACAATGCGACTAGACAGAATGTCAGACCCATGGTGAGCCTCGTCGTACCCGGCAGCTCCGAGCGGATGCTGACCAAGGCGCGCACGCTGGCCGCCGACGAGATCGTGATCGATCTTGAAGACGCCGTGGTCGCCGAGCGCAAGCCCGAGGCGCTCCAGAGCACGGTCGCCGCCCTCGGGGATCCCTTCGCCGCGGCCCGGGTCAGCGTGCGCGTGAACGCCCCGGGGACCCCGTGGTGCCACCACGAGCTGATCGCGCTGGCCGCACGCCCGGGCCGGCTGCACAGCGTGATCCTGCCGAAGGTCGACGGCGGCGGCGACCTCGCGTTCGCCGACCGGCTGCTCACCGGCGCGGAGGGCGGCGGCAAGCGGCTGGCGCTCACCGCGCTGATCGAGACGGCGCAGGGCCTGGCGAATCTGGCCGAGATCACGACCGCGTCGAGCCGGCTCGACGGGCTGATCCTCGGCTACGCCGATCTGTCGGTGTCGCTCGGCCGCTCGCCCGCCGGCCGCGACGACCTCGACCGCTGGCTGGCGATCCAGGACGCGGTGCTCGTGGCCGCGCGCGCCGCTGGACTGAAAGCGATCGACGGCCCGCACCTGTCGATCGACGACCTCGAGGGTCTCGCCGCCGCGGCCCGGCGCGCCGCCGAGAACGGCTTCGACGGCAAGTGGGCGATCCACCCGGCGCAGATCGAGCCGATCCGCCGGGCCTTCGCGCCGACCGAAGAGCAGGTCGCCCACGCCCGCGCCGTGCTCGACGCGCTCGCCCGCGGGGCCGAGCTCGGCGGAGGCGCCGTCGCGCTCGACGGGGAGATGCTCGACGAGCCGGTCCGGCTCGCGGCGCTCCGAACCCTCCAGCGCGCCGGGGTCGCCGCGTGAGCACGACGAGCGCGCGGCTTGACGTCGCCGGGCCGTTCTACGAGGAGCTCCAGGTCGGGCAGCTGTTCGACAGCTCACCGGGCCTCACGCTGACCGAGGGCCATGCGGCGCTGCATCAGGCGATCCTCGGCGATCGCCTGCGGATCAACCTCGACCGTCATCTCGCGCACGACGTGACGGGTGGCGTGCCGGCCCACCCCGGGCTCGTCTGTGACGTGGCCATCGGGCAGTCGACGCTCGCCACCCAGCGCGTGATCGCGAATCTGTTCTACCGCGGCCTCGTGCTGCGGCGCTCGCCGCGGCTCGGCGACACGCTGCGGACGACGACCGAGGTGGTGGCGCTGCGGGACACGTCATCGAAGCCCGTCGGCCTCGCCGTCCTGCATATCCGTACCGTCGATCAGGATGGTCGCGCCGTGCTCGACTTCCACCGCTGCGCGATGCTGCCGATGCGCTCGGCGGACGCCCGGCCCGGCCACGCCGACGACCTCGACGCGATCTCGGCCGAGCTCGATCCCGCCGGCCTGACGGCATGCATCGACGGTTGGGACCTGGCCGCCTATCGGCGCGCCGTGCCCGGTCAGCACGGTGCGCAGATCGAGCCCGGCGCCGAGTACGTGATCGAGAGCGGGGACACCGTGACCGGCGCGACCGAGCTCGTCCGCCTCAGCCTGAACGTCGCGGCAGCGCACAGCGATCCGGGGTCGGGTGGGCGGGGGCAGCGGCTCGTCTACGGCGGCCACACGATCGGCATCGCGCTGCAGCACGTGACCCGCGCGATCCCCAACCTGCTGACGGTCGCGGCGTGGCGGTCGTGTGACCACCTCGGGCCGGTGTTCGAAGGCGACGTGCTGCACAGCAGGGTCGTGGTTCAGGCCGTCACGCGCGCCGCCCACGACTCGACGCTCGTCGACCTCCGCGTGCGCACGGACGCCGCCCGCACGCAGCGCGAGCCGGTGCTCGACTGGCAGCTGATCGGAGTGATGGCTTGGTGAAAATCGCTAAAGCGATTTCCATTGGGAGTTTTGCTGGCGCAAAACTCCCGGGGGCCCACCAGTGACCCCGGAGGGCATCCTCGACGGCCTGAGCGTGATCGAGGGTTCGGCGTTCGTCGCCGCGCCGCTCGGCGGGATGACGCTGGCCCAGCTCGGCGCCGACGTGATCCGTTTCGACCAGCTCGGCGGCGGCCTCGACTTCCAGCGCTGGCCGTTGGCGGCCGACGGGCAGAGCCTGTTCTGGGCGGGGCTGAACAAGGGCAAGCGCTCCTTCCAGGTCGACCTCGGCTCCGACGAGGGCCGCCAGCTGGTCACGGAGCTGGTGAGCGCGACTGGCAACCTGCTGACGAACTTCCCGCAACGCGGCTGGCTCACCTACGAGCACCTCAGCACGCACCGCCCCGACCTGATCATGGTCGCGCTGACGGGCAACCCCGACGGCACCTCAGAGGTCGACTACACCGTGAACCCGGCGACCGGCTTCCCGTGGGCCACCGGGCCGCGCAACCTGGCCGAGCCGCTGAACAGCGTGCTGCCCTCGTGGGACCTGGTGCTGGGCGGACAGGCCGCGACGGCGATGCTGGCGGCAGAGCGGCAGCGGACCCGGACCGGGCGGGGCGAACTGATCCGGATCGCCCTGTCCGACGTGGCCTTCGCGACCGTGGGCAACCTCGGCCGAATCGCGGAGGCGCAGCTCGGCGGCCGCGGCCAGCCGAAGGACGGGAATTACCTCTACGGCGCCTTCGGCAGCGACTTCGCCACCGCGGACGACCGCCGCGTGATGGTCGTGGCGCTGACGGCGCGCCAGTGGCGAGCGCTGATCGACGTGACCGGGATGCGCGCCAAGATCGAGGCCGTCGAGCTCGTCACCGGTGAGGATCTCAGCACGCAGACCGGCCGGTTCGCGGCTCGCGACCTGATCGCGGCGGTGCTGCGCCCGTGGTTCGAGGCCCGCACGCTGGAGGAGATCCGTGAACTGTTCACCGGCGTCGGCGTCTCCTGGGGTCCGTACCAGACCTTCGAGCAGCTCGTCAACGAGGATCCCCGCTGCTCGACCGAGAACCCGATGTTCCAGGAGATCGAGCACCCCGGTGTCGGGCGCTACCTGGCGCCCGCATCGCCGATCGATCCCGCCGGCGCCGGGCGGTTGCCCGTCCGCCGCGCTCCGATCCTCGGCGAGCACACGGAGGAGATCCTCGCCGACGTGCTCGGGCGCAGCGAGCGTGAGATCGCCGACCTGTTCGACCGCAAGGTCGTGGCCGGCCCGGCGCGGGCGCTGGCGTAGACAACGACAAGGGAGGGCCGATGGCCACAGACGTGCAGCAGGCGAGCACCCAGGAAGGGTCGACCGAGTCCGATCCGCACGCGCAGACGTTCTGCGAGGCGTTCCAGGCGACGGTGGCAGCCGGTCCCGACGACGTCGCGCTGCGCAGCGCGGACGGAGCGCGCGAGGTCACCTTCGGGCAGTACGCCGAGCAGGTGAAGCGGATCGCCGCGGGCCTCGCTGCGCTGGGGATCCGCCGGGGCGACACGGTCGCGCTGATGCTGACCAACCGGATCGAGTTCTACCCGTGCGACACCGCGGCGCTGCACCTCGGCGCCACGCCGTTCTCGATCTACAACACCTCTTCGCCCGAGCAGATCGCCTACCTCTTCTCCAACGCCGAGAACCGCGTGGTGATCGCCGAGGAACAGTTCGTCGACGCCATCCGGGCCGCCAGTGCCGACCCGCCGACGATCGTGTGCCTCGACGGTGCCCCCGAGGGCACGATCGGCCTCGACGAGCTGGAGGCGAGCGGCGATCCGGCATTCGACTTCGAGGCGACGTGGAGGGCAGTCCAGCCCGACGACATCCTCACCCTGATCTACACGTCGGGGACGACCGGACCGCCGAAGGGCGTCCAGCTGAGCCACGCCAACATGCTCGCCCAGTGCCGCGCCGTCGGCCAGGTGCTGCCGATCCGTCGCGGCGCGCGGATCACCTCATACCTGCCCTCGGCGCACGCCGCCGATCGGTGGTCCTCGCACTACAACCAGCTCGCGTTCGGGCTGCAGATCGTGCCCGTGCCCGACGCGCGCCAGATCGCCCAGGTGCTGCCGAGCGTCCGCCCGACGGTGTGGGGCGGCGTGCCGCGGATCTTCGAGAAGCTGGTCGCGGCGCTCCAAGCCGGGCTTGACCGGGAGCCCGATCCGGAGCGCAAGGCGGCGGTGACGCGCGCGCTCGACACGGCCACGCAGACGGTGCGCCTGAAGGACGCCGGCCAGCCGGTGCCCGAGGAGCTGGCCGCCGCCCACGCTCAGCTGGACGCCGCCGTGATCTCCAAGATCCGCGAGCGCATCGGCCTCGACCAGGCCGAGTGGATCATCTGCGGCGCCTCGCCGCTGTCGCGCGCCGTGCACGAGTTCCTGCTGGCGCTCGGGCTGCCGATCGTCGAGCTGTACGGGATGTCGGAGTGCTCGTGCGTGGTCACCACCTGCTCGCCCCAGGAGGCGCGGATGGGCACCGTCGGCAAGCGGATCCCGGACACCGAGTTCAAGCTTGCCGACGACGGCGAGCTGCTGATTCGCGGACCGATCGTGATGCGCGGCTACCGCCACGATCCCGCGCGGACGGCGGAGGTCCTGAGCGACGACGGGTGGCTGGCCAGCGGCGACATCGTCGAGATCGACGACGAGGGGTACGTGAAGATCGTCGACCGCAAGAAGGAGCTGATCATCAATGCCGCGGGCAAGAACATGTCGCCGGCGAACATCGAGGAGAAGCTGAAGTCGGCGAGCCCGTTGATTGGTCAGGCCGTGTGCATCGGCGACAACCGGCCCTACAACGTGGCGTTGCTCGTGCTCGACCCCGACGCCGCCGCGTCATACGCCGCCGAGCACGGCCTCGGTGAGGCGAGCGTCGAGCAGCTGGCGGCCGACGAAGGCGTCCAGCAGGCGGTCGCCGAGGGGGTGCAGCGCGCCAACGCACAGCTGTCTCGCGTGGAGCAGATCAAGCGCCACGCCGTGCTCCACGAGGAGTGGATGCCGGGCGGGGAGGAGCTGACGCCGACGATGAAGCTGAAGCGCAAGCCGATCAACGCGAGGTACGCCGATCAGATCCAGGCGCTGTACGCGGCGAGCCGATGAGCGCGTCCCCGCAGCCGGCCGACCTCGTGTTCGAGGGCGGCGGCGTGAAGGGAATCAGGGGGCTGCTGGCGGCCAAGGGCCTGCACACGTTCGCGCAGCTGAAGGACCCCGACGCCACCAACGAGAGCCGGCGCTACTAGCTCCGGGTGATCGCCTCGGATCGGACCCATCGTCGGTGCTGGGCTACCTGAAGGCGATCGCCGACACTGCGATGGAGGCCCACGACCGCTTCTACGTCGAGGATGAGAACTTCGCCCGGACGATCCCGATCGACACGCTCGGCGTGAAGACGACCGAGTTCGCGATCCCGCCCGAGCAGGCGCAGGCGCTGTTCGACTCCGGCGCCAAGGCGGCCGCGACGTTCCTGCAGACCTGGGACTTCAACGCCTACAAGGCGAAGTATCGCGCCTGAGCGCGGGCCCGTCGTTCCCACTACGATCGGCGCCGATGCCCGGGGTTCCCGTGATCACCGTCAGCGAGACGGGCCTGCAGATCGACGGCGACGCGATCGGCTTCGACCAGATCGAGACGGTCGCCTATCTTCGCCGTGCCGTGCACGGCAGCGGCACGATCATCGACGTCCTGCGCCGCTTCGAGGCATCGGGTGGCGGCGGACGGGTGAGCGTGAAGCTCGACGGTGCGATGGTCGAGCGGGAGGAGAAGGAGCAGGGGTGGCGCACGCTCGTCGCCGCCTCGCAGGAGTGGATCGAGCCGCGCCTGCGGGCGCAGGTGCTGGAGCGGATCCACGATCACGGTGCGTCGGTGCGTGTCGCGAAGGTCGAGCTGAGACCGGATGGCTTCGCCTGGCGGACGGGGCTGCGGGCCAAACGCTACCCCTGGTCGGAGTTCGGCCGCGCCTACTACGCCGCCTCGCGGATCCGCGTGATGGCCAAGCGGGGGGACGGCAAGGAGAAGCAGATCGGCCAGATGTTCACCGACGAGCCGAACGCCGTGCTGCTGCCGAAGCTGATGGCCGACTGCTTCAAGTCCTTCGGCTGAGCCCATGCAGGCTGCAGGCGACATCGACGCCTACCTCGCCGCGCACGAGCAGAAGAGCCTGCTGCGGTTCATCACGTGCGGGAGCGTCGACGACGGCAAGAGCACGCTGATCGGCCGGCTGCTGTACGAGTCGAAGCTGGTGTTCGAGGACCAGTTGGCGGCGCTGAAGGACGATTCGGCGAAGCTTGGCACGCAGGGTGGGGAGCTCGACCTGGCGCTGCTCGTCGACGGCCTGCAGGCCGAGCGCGAGCAGGGGATCACGATCGACGTCGCCTACCGGTTCTTCTCCACCGACACTCGAAAGTTCATCGTGGCCGACACGCCCGGCCACGAGCAGTACACGCGCAACATGGTCACCGGTGCCTCGACGGCGGACGCCGCGGTGATCCTGATCGACGCGCGGTCCGGGATCCTCACGCAGACCCGCCGGCACAGCTATCTCGTGGCGCTGCTCGGCATCCCCAGCGTGGCCGTGGCGGTGAACAAGCTCGATCTCGTCTCGTATTCGCGTGCGACGTTCAGGGAGATCGAGCGGGCGTACCGCGACTTCGCCGACGAGGTGGGCCTGCGCGACGTCACCTGCATCCCGGTGTCGGCCCTGAAGGGCGACAACGTGCTGGAACGGAGCCCGAACACGCCGTGGTACGACGGGCCGACGTTGATGGAGTACCTGGAGTCGGTCGAGACCGAGGACGCGCAGCGCTCGGGTCCGTTCCGGATGCCCGTGCAGTGGGTGAACCGGCCCGATCTCAGCTTCCGCGGGTTCGCCGGTGTCGTGGTCGGCGGGTCGATCGCCCCGGGTGACCCGGTCAGGGTGCTCCCCGGGGCAGGCCAGACCACGGTCGCCAGGATCGTCACCCGCGACGGGGACCTCCCGCAGGCGGTGGCCGGCCAATCGATCACGCTGACGCTGAGCGACGAGATCGATGTCAGCCGTGGCGACGTGATCGCCTCCGCGGTCTCGCCGCCGGCCGTGGCCGACCAGTTCGAGGCCGATCTGATCTGGATGAGCGAGGAGCCGCTCACGCCCGGCAAGCACTACCTGCTGAAGCTCGGCACCAAGACGGTCGGTGCGAGCATCGCGCAGCCGAAGCACCGCGTCGAGGTCAACACGATGCAGCGGCTGGCAGCCAAGACGCTCGGACTGAACGAGATCGGTGTCGTCACCGTGACGCTCGATCGCCAGGTGCCGTTCGACCCCTACGCCGAGAACCGGGACATGGGAGCGTTCATCCTGATCGACCGGTTGTCGAACGACACGATCGCGGCGGGGATGCTGCACTTCGCGCTGCGCCGCTCGCAGAACGTGCACTGGCAGTCGATCGAGGTCAGCAAGGCGGCGCGGGTGGCCATGAACCACCATGGGGCCGGGGTGGTGTGGTTGACCGGCCTGTCCGGGGCGGGCAAATCGACCCTGGCCAACGTGATCGAGCGCAAGCTGCACGCTTCCGGGGTGCGCACCTTCCTGCTCGACGGCGACAACATCCGGCACGGGTTGAACAAGGACCTCGGCTTCACCGAGGCCGACCGGATTGAGAACGTGCGGCGGGTCGCCGAGGTGAGCAAGCTGATGGTGCAGGCCGGGCTGGTCGTGCTGGTGTCGTTCATCTCGCCGTTCCGCGCCGACCGGCAGCTGGCGCGCGAGATGCACGAGCTCGGAGAATTTTGCGAGGTGCACGTCGACACCCCGCTGGCGGTCGCCGAGGCGCGCGACACGAAGGGCCTCTACGCGAAGGCACGGCGGGGCGAGCTGAGGCACTTCACCGGGATCGACTCACCGTATGAGCCGCCGGAGAGCCCGGATGTCTGGATCGACACGACGGTGCTGAGCGCCGAGCAGGCCGCCGACCGGGTGATCGCCAAGCTCACCGAGCTGGGCATCCTGGAGCCGTGAGCGAACCGGGCGCTGCCCGCTCCTCAGCGTACACTTAGGGCGATGGCGACCACCACGCGCGAGCGGATCGTCGACGAGGCGATGCGCCTGTTCGGCGAGCAGGGCTACAGAGCGACGACGATCGTCCAGATCGAGACGGCGGCGGGCCTGACGCCAGGCGCGGGTGGCATCTACCACCATTTCGCCACCAAAGAGGCGCTGCTGGCGGCCGGCATCGAGCGCCACCTCCAGCGGCTCGCCGCGCTCCGCGACATCCGCGGGGTGTTCACCGGGCTCGGTGACGTGACGGCGGAGCTGACCGTCACCGCCCGCTACATCCTCACCGAGCTCGACAGCGAGGCCGAGCTGCTGCGGATCCTCACCGTCGAGGCCCGGAATCGCCCGGAGCTCCTGCGCAGCGCCGCCGAGCAGCTGATCGGGACCACCGTCGCGCAGTTCGCCGGCTGGCTGGCGGAGCACGCGCGCGCGCCGATGAGCGACGAGCAGGCCGCGGCGTTCGCCTCGCTCAGCCTCGGGGGGCTGATCTCGACGCGCGTGCTCTCCGCGGTGCTCGACCTGCCCCAGGCGGCCGACGACGAGGCGCTTGTGCGCGCCTGGGTGGCGCTGCTGAGGCCGCTGCTGGTCGACGCCCGCCCGTAGAATCGGCGCGGTCATGGCTGGTCGGCCGACCCCTCCCCCGGTGCACCGGGGCGGCGCAGGCTCGCCGCTCGTGCTGTTACACGGCTTCACCGGCACGTGGCGGATCTGGACACCGCTGCTGCCGACGCTGGAGGCCAACCACGACGTGATCGCGCTGACGCTCCCGGGACATCACGGCGGACCGGCGCTGGACGCCGACGAGGTGTCGGTGACGGCTCTGGCCGACGGGCTGGAGCGCGCGCTCGACGCCGAGGGGGTCCAGAGCGCCCACCTCTGCGGCAACTCGCTCGGCGGATGGCTGTCGCTGGAGCTGGCGCGCCGCGGGCGGGCGCGCTCGGTGGTCGCGCTCTCGCCGGCGGGTGGCTGGAACGAGGCGGAGGATGTGCATCGCACCTCGGCGATGATCAGCCGTTTGACCCGGGTCGGGGCGCGGTCGGCGCCATTTCTGCGCGGCCCGCTACTGGCGCCCCAGGCGCGCCGGGCGATGCTCCGCCAGGTGATGGAGCGCGGCGACCGGATGCCGCCGGGACGGATGCTGCAGATGCTGCAGGACGCCGGCGCCTGCGCGATCCTCGACCAGTTCGTGCGCGCCACCAACCGCGACGGCCCGTTCACCGGTGACATGTCGCACGTGAGCTGTCACGTCCGGATCGCCTGGGGGCAGAACGACCGCGTGATCCCCGCCGACCGGTACGGGCGCCCGCTGCTCGACCGCGTGCCGGGCGCCGAGTTCGTCGTGATGCCCGGGGTCGGCCACGTGCCGATGTACGACGACCCGCTGCTCGTCAGCACCACGATCTTGGAGGTCACGCTGGCCGTCGACGCTGCGCCGGTGGACACGACCGCGGCGCGGCGCCGATGAGCGGGGGCAGGCGCGGCGGGCGGGGCGGCTTGGGCGGGCGGGCCGGCATCACGGCCGGCTCCCGGTATGACCGGACCGTCGTGCGCTGGGGGCAGGGCGCGGAGATGAGCGCCTACGAGGCGGCGATATGGCACGTGTCCGATCGCGCAACGCTGCGGGCCGCGAGCGTCGTTGTCGAGCTGCTCGATGCGACGCCGGACTTCGAGCGGCTGATCGCCGGCCATGCCTGGGCGCTGGGCCGCGTCCCGCGGCTGCGCCAGCGGGTGGTGTCGGACCCGATCCGCCTCGGCCCGCCGGCGTGGGCCGACACGCCCGTCGACCTCGACTACCACATGCGACGGGTACCACTCGGTCCCGGGGCCGAGTTCGCCGACGTGCTGGAGGTGGCGAGCTCGATGCACGAGACGACGTTCGATCCCGCGCGGCCGCTGTGGGAGGCAGCGCTGGTCGAGGGGCTGCCGGGTGGACAGGCCGCCTACGTCCTGAAATTTCACCACGCGATGGCGGACGACCTGGCCTTGGTGGCGCTGTTCGAGCTGCTGCACAGTCAGGTGCGCGAGCCGACGGTCAGCGGCGCCAGGCAGCTTCCGCCGCCGATTCACGAGACGTGCACGCCGCTGCGACTCTCGGCCCGCCATGTGCTCGCCGCCGTCCACCGCACGCCGCTGGCCGGGGCGCGGATGATGCGCGGCGTGGCGTCGGCGGGGGCCGCGGGGCTGCGCGACCCGACGGGCGGCGCCGGGCGCTCGGCGGTGGCGGTACGAAGCGCCGGCCGCTCGCTGGCCAGCCTCCGCTGGGCCGGACCCGAGCTGCTGCGGCGGCGGAGCCCGCGACGGGCCTTCGACGCGATCGATCTGCCGCTCGATCGGCTGCGCGCGGCGGGAGCGGCCGGCGGAGGCCGCGTCGCCGACGCGGCGCTGGCGGCGACGATCGACGGGATCGGCCGGTATCACGCCGCGCTCGGGGCGCCGATCGACGAGCTACCCGTGGCCGTGCCGCTGCGCGTTCGGCTCGATGGAAGCGGGGACCGGCTGCCGCGGGCGCGGATCCTCGCCCCGGCCGGACCGGTGGAGCCGGCGCAGCGGATCGCCACGCTGAGCCGGCTCGTGGCCGAGGCCGAGAGCCGGCCGCACGTCGACGTGCTGCGCGCCGGGGCGCCGCTGGTCAGCCGGGCCCCGACGGCGCTGGTCGGGCGGCTGCTGGAGCTCGCCAACCGGCCGGTGGCGCTCCAGGGGTTCGTCGTCAGCGGGTTGACCCGCGACGCCTATCTGGCCGGCGCGCAGGTGCTGCAGATGTTCTCGTTCGCGCCGACCTCGGGCTGCGCGCTGGCGATGACTCTGCTCAGCCACCAGGACACGAGTTGCATCGCCTTCAACTTCGACCGCGACGCAATCGCCGACCCGGAGACGATGGGCCGCTGCCTGCGCGAGGCGTTCGCGGAACTCGTTAGGGACGCCTGATCGCGGCTGGCATCCTTGTCCTGTGGGAGTCGCCGAGACCGAGCCGCCGCCTCAGCGGACTCCTGAGCGACGAGGACTGGCCCGCTATCGCGAGCTGCTGATCGCGCTCGCCGGGCTGGCGCTCGGCGTCGCCGTGTTCGCCGCCGTCCCGCAGCTCCGCCACGCCTTCTCGCTGTCGGTCCACGGCAACCTGAGCGGCCTGCGGCATTACATCCGCGGGCTGGGCGGCGGCGGGCTGGCGCTGCTGTTCGCCCTGATGCTGGCCCACGCCGTCGTCTTCTACCCAACCGAGATCCTCACCGCCACGACCGCCTACGTGTACGGCTTCGTGCCCGGCCTGGCCTTCGCGATGGTCGGCTGGGTGTTCTCGGCGCTGGTCTCGTATCTGCTCGGTCGGAGCATCGGGCGCCCGCTACTGCGGACGGTGCTGGGGTCGCGGTTCGCCCGGCTGGAGCAGGCCGTGGAGCGGGGCGGCACGCAGTTGATGCTGACCGCGCGGTTGATCCCGATCGTTCCCTTCAGCCTCCTCGGCTACGCCGTCGGCGCCACCCACGGGCGTGTCATCCGGCTGATGTGGACGACGGCGGTCGGGTACCTGCCGCTCACCGCCGCCGTCGCCTACCTGGGGTCGCGCGCCCAGAGCCTGTCTGTCAGCGATCCGTTCGTGTGGGTGGCCGTCGTCGTGGTGATCGCGCTGATCTCGATCGCGCGGATGCTCGGCCGGCGGACCTCGCTATAGACGCGACCGTATAGCGTTCGCGGGTGGTGCATGGCGCGGCGCATCGGGGCGGGAGTGCAACGGCGACCCACGGGGCGGAGTCTGCGCGGCGCCCGCAGCGCGCGCGGTGGTCGTTCGGACCGCCGGCAGCGGTGCTGGCGATCACGCTGCTGATCGTCGCGGCGCTGACCGTGCTGTCGCAGCTCGCCTACTCCCGTAACGAACAGCGGCTGCTCCGGGTTCGCACGCGCGCCGCCGCGTCGCTGCTGACCGCCGCGATCCCGGCGCGCCAGGCCGCGCTCGCCTCGGCGGCCCAGCTGGCCGACGCCACGCACGGGAACGTGGCGAAGTTCAGGCGGTTGATCGCCCCCGAGCTGAGCGGTGCGAGCGTGATCTCGATCTCGCTCTGGCGCCAATCCGATCCGGCCGCCGGGCCGCTGGCCGTCGTCGGCACTGCACCGAAGCTGGAGCCGGCGATGGGCGCGTCGGCGCTGTTCGCACGCGCGGGCGTCGGGAAGCTCGCGGTGGGCGGGCTCCTGGCCGCGCCCAGCCCGCGGATCGGCTACGCCTACGCGATCCCTGGAGTGGCGGGCGGATACGTCGCGTACGCCGAGACCCCGCTACCGGCGGACCGCCGCTCGAAGTACCAGAGCAGTTCGGCCTTTGCGGATCTGAACTACGAGATCTACCTTGGCGCCAGCACGCGCCCGGCGAACCTGCTGGTCGGCGACGTCCCCGCCCCGCTGCACGGGCGCACGGCGACCGTCCGGGTGCCCTTCGGCGACTCGGCGCTGACGCTGGTGATGTCGCCGCGCGGATCACTGGCCGGCACACTGCCCCAGGCGTTGCCGTGGATCATCGGGATCGGCGGCGCGCTGCTCGCCATCGGGGCGGCCACGGTCAGCTTCGGGCTCGTTCAGCGTCGCCGGGGCGCCGAGCAGCTCGCTGACCGGCTGGAGGTGGCGGCCGCCGAGAACCGGACCCTGTACGCCGAGCAGCGGGGCATCGCCCAGACCCTGCAGCATGCGCTCCTGCCCGCGGTACTGCCGACGCTGCCCGGGTTGGAGTCGAGCGCCCGCTACGAGGCGGGCGAGCGGGGGATGGAGATCGGCGGCGATTGGTATGACCTGATCGCGCTGGAGGACGAGCGGCTGCTGCTGGTCGTCGGAGACGTCTCGGGCCGTGGGCTGCGGGCGGCGACGACGATGGCCTCGCTGCGATTCGCGATCCAGGCCTACGCGGCGCAAGGCGATCCGCCGGAGGTGATTCTCACGAAGCTCTCGAAGCTCGTCAGCGTGGCCGAGGACGGGCAGCTCGCGACGGTCCTGTGCGTGCTCGTCGATCGCCGCGCGAAGGCCCTGACCGTGACAACCGCCGGGCATCTTCCGCCCTTGCTGCTCGACGCGGGCGGGACCGCGCACTACGTCGAGTGCCCGAGCGGGCTGCCGATCGGCGTCGACAAGGAGGCGAGGTACGTGTCGAGGACCGTGCCGACCCCGTCGGCCGGGACGTTGCTGGCGTTCACCGACGGGCTGGTGGAGCGCCGCGGCGAGAGCCTCGACGAGGGGCTGGAGCGGCTGCGACTGGCGGCGGCCGCGCATCACGACGGCCTGGCCGATCTGCTCAGCACGCTGGTGGTCGATCTCCACCACGGCCCGAGCGAGGACGACACCGCGATCGTGGGGTTGCGATGGACGAACTGAATCGTGGCGGCGGGTCGATGACCTTCAACGTCGCCACCGACGAGCACGGCGGCGTTGTGATCGCGATCGCCGGCGAGCTCGACATCGAGAGCGCCATCGTGCTCCAGGACGGCGTCGCCGCGGTGCTGGCCGGGCGGCCGAAGCGGCTGACCGTCGACCTCGCCGGGCTGCGCTTCGCCGACAGCTCGGGGATCGCGCTGTGGGTGCGGTGGGCGGGCATGGTCGGCGAGCTGCACCTGCGCAACGCCAGCCCGTTGCTGCGCCGAGTGATCACGACGATGGGGCTCTCCGATCGGCTGGGTCTGATGTGAGCACCCGGAGCGAGAGCTTCCGGCGCGATCCGGGGTCGGTCGGCGCCGCCCGAAGGTTCGCCGCCGACGTGCTCCGCCGCGAGTCTCCCGACGCGCTGGAGGCGATTGTGCTGATGGTCTCGGAGCTGGCCACAAACAGCGTTCGGCACGCCGGGACGGGATTTCGGCTGACGATCCACCAGGATCCCGGCAGGGTGCGCGTCGAGGTGACCGATGCCGCCGGCGGGCGACCGCGGATGCGCTCGCCGGGCCCCGAGGAGCCGAACGGCCGCGGGCTGCGGATCGTCGACATGTTGTCGGACCGGTGGGGCGTCGACGGCGACTCGCCGGCGGGCAAGACCGTGTGGTTCACGCTGGAGGGCTCGTGAGCCGTGTGAACCCCTGGTGAGGACGAAGTCGCACTAGGATTACCGGCCATGAGCGCCGATCTGATCATCTCCTACGACGGAACCGCCAACGACGACGACGCGCTTGCCCTCGGCAAGATGCTCGCCAAGACGGGCGCCACGCTGGCGCTCGCGTACGTCCGCCACTCCCACGAATTCGATCCCCGCCGCGAGCAGCTGGCCCAGCACGACGCCGAGCAGCGGCTGGAGCGCGGGGCGACACGCCTCAGCGCCGGCGAGGTCGCCCGCCACGTCGTCGTCGGCGCCTCGACCGGCACGGTGCTCGGCGAGCTCGCTGTCCGCGAGGGCGCCAAGGCGGTCGTGTTCGGCTCCGACTACCGGACCACGCCGGGGCGCGCCGAGCCTGGCACCTCGGCCCAGCGGATGCTCGAGGGGGGTACGGTGGCGGTCGCCGTGGCCGCTGCCGGGCTGCGCCTGAAAGCGGACGAATCGATCACGACGATCGCGGTGCCATTTGCCGGCCCGGTAAACGACGACGCCCGCGCGACGGCCGAAGCGCTCGCCGAGAAGCTCGGCGCCACCGTGATCGACCCTGGTGCCAAGGAGGTCGATCTGATCATCGTCGGCTCCGTGCAGAGCGCTCCCGCCGGTCACGTCGTGGTCGGCGGCGACGTGCGCAACGAGCTGAGCAGCGCCCGCAGCTCCGTGCTGATCCTGCCGGCGCAGACGCGCCTGAACTTCTAGAGCCTGCCCCCCAAAAGGAGATCCATGTCCCGCTTCGCGTCCGTCAATCTGCTGGAAGTCGACGACTCGGTCGGTGGTCGCGTCGCCGGGATCGAGGGACGCTTCGGCCGCAAGCACCTCGACTCCCGTGATCTCGGGATCAGCCACTTTCGCTACGCGCCGAACCTCCGCAGCCCGATGGCGCATAGTCATCGCGAGCAGGAGGAGGCGTACGTCGTCGTCGCCGGGTCGGGCCGGGTGCTGCTCGACGACGAGGTCGTTGAGCTGCGTCTGTGGGACGCTGTGCGCGTCGCGCCCGAAGTCGTGCGCGCCTTCGAGGCGGGGCCCGACGGATTGGACATCATCGCCGTCGGTGGCCCCAAGCCTGCGGACGGCGACGGCGTGATGGGCACCGCCGCCTGGCCCGACGCGTAGTGCGGGGCGCCCCATGGATCTGGAGCAGTTCAAGCAGGCCCAGCGCCACGTCTGGGGGCTGGGCGACTACCCGAGCTTTGCCCGTCTGATCGACGGGGTCTCGGAGCTGACCGTCGAGGGCGCCGGCGTGGCCGCCGGCGCACGCGTCCTCGACGTCGCGACCGGGAGCGGCAACGCGGCGCTGTGGGCGGCGCGCCGAGAGGCCGACGTCACCGGCTTGGATCTCAGCCCGTCGCTGCTGGAGGTCGCCCGCGAGCGGGCGCGCGTCGAGGGTCTCGACGTCAGCTGGGTCGAGGGCGACGCCGAGGCGCTGCCGTTCGCCGACGGCGAGTTCGACGTCGTCGTATCGGTGTTCGGTGTGATCTTCGCTCCGCGGCATGAGCGCGCGGCGTCCGAGCTGCTGCGCGTCGTCCGGCCGGGCGGAGTCGTCGCGCTGACGGCATGGACGCCGGACAGCATCATGGGGCGCATGCTCGCGGCGCAGCGAACCTTCATCCCGCCGCCGGACGGCGCTGGATCACCCGAGCAGTGGGGGACCGAGGAGCACGCAGGCGCGATGCTCGCCGGCGCGGAGCGGGTGGCCTTCGAGCTCGCGTTCGTCGCGCTGGTGGACGAGTCGGTCGAGCACTACCTGGCCACCCTGCAGGACCGGCTCGGGCCGCTCGTCGCTGCCCGCGCTGCGCTGGAGGCGGCCGGTCGCTGGCCGGAAGCCGAGGCTCGCCTGCGCGACCTCTACACCGGCGCCAATCGCGCCACCGACGGGACGATGGCGATCGACGCCGCCTACCTGACCGTGCTCGCCCGCGCCTAGTGCGCGATGCGGACGTGATCGCCCGCGGGTGCGGCCGCGATGGTAGAAGCTTCCGCCGGCCCCTGGCCCCCGCCCCGGCGGGGGCGTGTCAGCACCATCGTCTGGCAGGCGGGAACGACACGCAGCTCGTCGTGGTTGCGAGCGCGGTACGCCGACGGCGTCTCGCCGACGAGCTCGGTGAACCGAGCGGAGAAGGAGCCGAGGCTCGCGCAGCCGACCTCGAAGCAGACGTCCGTCACGCTCAGGTCGCCGCGGCGCAGCAGCGCCTTTGCCCGCTCGATGCGCCGGGTCATCAGGTAGGAGTACGGCGTCTCGGAGTACGCCTCCCGGAAGCGGCGGCTGAAGTGCGCGGGCGACATCAGCGCCGTGCGGGCGAGCGACGGCACGTCGAGCGGCTGGGCGTACTCCCGGTCCATCCGGTCGCGCGCTCGGCGCAGGAGACGCAGCTCGTCAATGTCGGCACTCACCCGCTCATTGTCGCGAAAGTTGAGCAGTTTCGGAGAAGCGCATGTCATGGAGCCACGCCTAGCATCTGCTCGATCTGACCCCCCGACTTCAGGAGTGACCATGACCGGCTCGCCCACCCTGGGAATCAAGACCGTGCTGCACCCCGTGTCCGACCTGGAGGCGGCCAAGACGGTGTACGCCGCCCTGCTCGGCGTGCCGCCGACGGCCGACTCGTCCTACTACGTCGGCTTCGACGCCGAGGGCCAGCACATCGGGCTGGTGCCGGGCGGTGGACCGCAAGGCATGACCTCACCGGTGGCCTACTGGCACGTGCCCGACATCGAGGCGAAGCTGGCCGAGGTGACCGCGGCGGGTGCCACCGTGAAGGAGCCCGCACACGACGTCGGCGGCGGCCGCCTGGTGGCCACCGTCACGGACCCCGATGGCAACGTCCTCGGACTGCTTCAAGACCGATGAGTGCCTAATCTCTCACCGGACACGATGAGCATGGCCACGAGCACGGACACGCGGTCGCCGTCGCTGCACGGTGCCGACAGCCACGATGTGATCCGCGTGCACGGCGCGCGCGTGAACAACCTCAAAGGCGTCAGCGTCGAGATCCCGAAGCGCCGGCTCACGGTGTTCACCGGCGTCTCGGGCTCGGGCAAGAGCTCGCTGGTGTTCGGCACGATCGCCGCGGAGTCCCAGCGGCTGATCAACGAGACCTACAGCGCCTTCGTGCAGGGCTTCATGCCGACGCTGGCGCGGCCCGAGGTCGACGTGCTCGACGGGCTGACGACCGCGATCATCGTCGACCAGCAGCGGATGGGTGGCGACGCTCGCTCGACGGTCGGCACCGCCACCGACGCCAACGCGATGCTGCGCATCCTCTTCAGTCGACTTGGGCAGCCGCAGATCGGCTCGCCGAGCGCGTTCGCCTTCAACGTCCCCTCGGTCCAAGCGCGGGGTGCGATCACGGTCGAGCGTGGCGCCAAGAAGACGGTGAAGGCGAGCTTCAACCGGCTCGGCGGGATGTGCCCACATTGCGAGGGCCGGGGCTCGGTGAGCGACTTCGACCTGACCGCGCTGTACGACGAGCGCAAGTCCCTCAGTGAGGGCGCGCTCACCATCCCCGGCTACAGCATGGATGGCTGGTACGGCCGGATCTTCAAGGGATGCGGCTTCTTCGACCCCGACAAGGCGATCCGGAAGTTCACCAAGCGCGAGCTCGACGACCTGCTCCACAAGGACGCGATCAGGATCAAGGTCGATGGCGTCAACCTGACCTACGAGGGCTTGATCCCGACGATCCAGAAGAAGTTCCTGTCCAAGGACATCGACTCGCTGCAACCGCACATCCGAGCGTTCGTGGACCGCGCAGTGACGTTCGGCACCTGCTCGGAGTGCGGGGGGACCCGGCTCAGCGAGGCGGCCCGGTCGTCGAAGATCGAGGGGATCAACATCGCCGACGCGTGCGCGATGCAGATCAGCGACCTGGCCGAGTGGGTCGACGGCCTCGACAAGCCGTCGGTGGCGCCGCTGCTCGCCGCCCTGAAGGAGACCATCGACTCGTTCGCGGAGATCGGCCTCGGCTACCTCTCGCTCGACCGGCCGTCGGGCACGCTGTCGGGCGGCGAGGCGCAGCGCGTCAAGATGATCCGCCAGCTCGGCTCCTCGCTGACCGACGTGACCTACGTCTTCGACGAGCCGACAACGGGCCTGCACCCCCACGACATCGAACGGATGAACGACCTACTGCTGCGGCTGCGGGACAAGGGCAACACGGTGCTCGTGGTGGAGCACGAGCCGGACACGATCGCAATCGCCGACCACGTCGTCGACCTCGGCCCCGGCGCCGGCACGGCGGGCGGCACCGTCTGCTTCGAGGGCACCGTCGAGGAGCTGCGGGCCGGCGACACGATCACCGGGCGGCACCTGGACGACCGCGCCTGCCTGAAGGCGTCGCTGCGAACGCAGTCGGGGGTCCTGGAGGTGCGCGGGGCCCGCACACACAACCTCCGCGACGTCGACGTCGACGTCCCGCTCGGCGTGCTGGTCGTCGTGACCGGGGTCGCCGGCTCGGGCAAGAGCTCGCTGATCCACGGTTCGCTGGCCAGGCACGACGGGGTCGTGTCGATCGACCAAGCCGCCATTAGGGGCTCACGGCGCAGCAACCCGGCGACGTACAGCGGCCTGCTCGATCCGATCCGCAAGGCATTCGCGAAGGCCAACGGCGTCAAGCCTGCGCTGTTCAGCGCGAACTCCGAGGGCGCCTGCCCCAACTGCAACGGCGCCGGCGTGATCTACACCGACCTGGCGATGATGGCCGGTGTCGCCACCACCTGCGAGGAGTGTGAGGGGAAGCGCTTCGACGCATCGGTCCTGGACTACCACCTCGGCGGCCGCGACATCAGCGAGGTGCTGGCGATGTCGGTGACCGAAGCCAAGGAGTTCTTCGGCTCCGGCGCTGCGCACACGCCGGCCGCGCACACGATCCTCGACCGCCTCGCCGACGTCGGGCTCGGCTACCTCAGGCTTGGCCAGCCGCTCACCACGCTGTCCGGCGGCGAGCGTCAGCGACTGAAGCTGGCTACGCAGATGGCTGAGAAGGGTGCCGTCTACATTCTCGACGAGCCGACCTCGGGCCTCCACCTGGCCGACGTCGAGCAGCTGCTCGCGCTGCTCGACCGGCTCGTCGACTCCGGCAAGTCAGTGATCGTCATCGAGCACCATCAGGCGGTCATGGCGCACGCCGACTGGATCGTCGACCTCGGCCCCGGCGCCGGCCACGACGGCGGCCGGATCGTCTTTGAGGGCACACCCGCCGACCTCGTCGAGGCGCGCGCCACCCTCACCGGTGAGCACCTCGCGGCCTACGTCGGCGCCTGAGCCGCAAGCCGAGCAGGATCGGACAAGCGCGCGGGGCGCTGGCTCCCTTAGCCTTGCGAGGATGAATCTCACGCTTGCCTGTTGCTTCGTCCAGGTCCATGACCCCGACGCGGCGCTGACCTTCTACCGCGAGGCGCTCGGCCTCGAACTGCGCAACGACGTCGCCAACGAAGGCTTCCGCTGGATCACGGTCGGCGCCGCCTCCCAGCCCGACGTCGAGATCGTCCTCACGAACTACGTGAACGGCAGTGCCGCCGATGGCGACGCGGTCGCCGCCCTGCTTGCCAAGGGCGCCCTGAACGGCGTCCACCTTCACACCGACGACCTCGACGCCACCTTCGAGAAGGTACGCGCCGCTGGCGCCGAGATCGTGTCGGAGCCGGCCGACCAGCCGTGGGGCGTGCGGGACTGCGCCGTCCGTGATCCCTCCGGCAATCTGGTGCGGATCGACCAGCCACCCGTGACGC
>DASZLC010000070.1:0-22660 GCA_035552615.1 Solirubrobacteraceae bacterium | reverse complement strand
GACGGGGCCGTACACGACCTCTGGATCGAGCGCCGGCATTCGCGCCGCGACGGCGCCCGAGGCAGCCAAGACGAGATCGGCCCACCGCCAGAACCGGGGCACGCGCGTCACCATGTCGTGGATGTGCAGCACGATCCGGGGGCGGGCGGAGGCGCGGGCGGCGGCAATCGCCGGCAGGACCCGGGCGGGCACCCCGCCGTTCAGGTAGACGATGTCGGCGCGGCGGGCCAGCCGGTAGGCCGCCGGGAACGAGCGCAGAGCCCGGGCGCCGGCGCCGTGCGGCAGCCCGCCCAGCGGCAGCGGCGCCCACCGGAACCCCTCGGCCAGCGCGAGCTCGCGCAGCGGCCCGTGGCCGGGGGTGGTCAGGCCGACACGCCACCCGTGGTCGCGCAGCCCGCCGAGCAGGCGCAGCAGCGTTGTCTCGGCCCCGCCCGGGTGATCGACCGCCGACACGGCGAGCAGCCGCGGCATGGCCTCGGCGTCGGCAATCGGGAACGGACCGGGTCCCTGTGGTGGAACGTTCAGAATGACCATCACCTCTCGAACCCAAAGGTGGGTTGGTCGTGCCACTGTAGTCGCAATTGGCGGCCTTGGCCGCCTGGCCAGTCGAGCGCTGCGCCGAGGGGCGTCCAGCGGTACCGTCGCGGCCGTGCGCGAGTACTACGAGGATCTCTGGGAGCGACTTCCCGACGAGCGCGAGCTGCCCGACCTGCAGCGCCGGATGCGCTTCCTGCGGGGCGAGCTGCGCGGCGGCGAGCGCGTTCTCGACCTCGGCTGCGGGGCGGGAGAGTTCACCGCGGCGATCGCCGCTGGCGGAGCGGAGCCGGTCGGGCTGGAGGTTGCCGAGGCCGCCGTCGCGCTCGCCTGCCGGCTGCACCCGGACCTCGACTTCCGGCTCGCCGGGATCGATCAGGAACTGCCCCTCGGCGACGAGTCGTTCGACGTCGTCTGGGCCAGCGAAGTGATCGAGCACGTGGCCGACACCGGACTGTGGCTGCGGGAGATCCGCCGCGTGCTCGTGCCCGGCGGTCGGCTGCTCCTGACGACGCCGTCACACGGCCGGCTGCGACTGCTGCTCGGCGGGATCGAGCGGTACTCCGAGCCGCTCGGCGATCACCTGCACCTCTACACGCGGCGCTCGTTGCGAGCCGTGTTGGACGCTTTCGACTTCGCCGACGCCCGCGTGCGCATCGTTGGCGGGCCGCCGCTGTTGAAGCGGATGTTGCTGGCTCGCGCGATCAAGCCCTCCGTTTAGCATGCCGCCGATGCGACTCCTCGCCCGCGGGGCGTTGATGGGCGCGGTGCTCGCCTGCCTGCTGCTCCCGGCGGAGGCCTCGGCGTTTCAGAAGGCGATCTGGGGACCGCTGACCTACAACGGCGTCAACCAGTTCCCGCTGTACCACCAGCTCGGGGTGACGATCGACGAGACCGATCTTGCCTGGGACCAGGTCGCGCCGACGCGGCCGCATCACCCGACCAACCCGAACGATCCGGCCTACCACTGGCCCGCGGCGATCTCGCAGCTGATCGCGGCCGGGCAGCCGTACGGCATCCAGGTGATGATCCAGATCCGCGATTCGCCGGCGTGGGCCAGCGGCCATACCAATCCGGCGTGGGCGCCAAAGCACCCGGCCGACTTCGCCGCGTTCGCCGCCGCCGCGGCCAAGCATTACCCGCAGGTGAAGCTGTGGATGGTGTGGGGCGAGCCGACCCGGTCCGGACTCTTCTATCCGATCACGAAAGCGCAGCCGCTGGAGCCGCTCGTCGGCTCGCAACGTCAGGCCCCCCACCTCTACGCGCGAATCCTGAACGACGCCTACTTCGCGCTGAAGGGCGTCAGCAAGAGCAACCGGGTGATCGGCGGCTGCACGTACACGACGGGGCTGATCGACCCGCAGCAGTGGATCGCGAACTTGAAGCTGCCCGACGGCAAGCCGCCGCATATGGACATGTACGCGCACAACCCCTTCAGCTACCAGACGCCGACCTTCGGACAGCCCTACTCGTTCTTTGGCGCTGTCCAGTTCTCCGACCTGCACGAGCTGGCCGGTTGGGTCAACAAGTATCTCGGCAAGAAGATTCCGCTGTTCCTGTCGGAGTTCACCGTGCCGACGGCGCCCGACAACGAGTTCAACTTCTACGTGTCGCCACCGAGCGTCGCGGCTCAGTGGGTGACGGATGTCCTGCGCGAGTCACGCGCGTGGCATCGGATCTATGCCCTCGGGTGGGTCAACGTCTACGACAATCTGCCCGAGACCGCGGGCGGTCTGCTCAGCGAGAGCGGCGTGCCGAAGCCCGACTTCTACGCCTTCGAGCACGGGTAGTCAGCCGAGCAACAGCAACAACCGCGCAATCAACCGCGACCCGCGATCACGGTCTTGAAGGTCAGCCACAGGATCAGCCCGTCGAGGCGGAGGCTGGAGTGCTTCACGTAGTAGAGGTCGCGCTGCAGCTTCGCGACGGTGCCCTCGACCGAACCGGCGTAGCCGAGATTGACCTGTGCCCATCCCGTGATTCCCGGGCGGACGCAGTGGCGCGCGTTGTAGTGCGGCAACTGGCGGTCGAGCTGCTCGACGATCGCCAGCTGTTCCGGGCGCGGACCGATGAGCGCCATGTCGCCGGTGAGCACGCTCCACAGCTGCGGCAGCTCGTCGAGCCGGAAGCGCCGCAGGAACCGGCCGACCGGCGTGATCCGCTTGGCCTCGCTCTCAGCCCACACGGCCTCGACGGTGTCCGTCACGGTCATCGTGCGCAGCTTGATCAGCGTGAACACCTCGCCTCCGCGACCGACGCGCCGCTGCCGGTACAGGATCGGCCCGGGGCCGGTCAGCTTGATCGCCACCGCCGACACGGCGAGCACCGGGAGCGAGGCCAGCAACAGGAACGCTGACAGCGCCAGCTCGAGGCCGTGCCGGAAGTGCTGGTAGGCGGAGCGGCGGTGGACCTGGGCGATGTCGAACAAGAACCACGTCGGCGAGAGCTCCTCCAGCGGGACCTTCTTGAACTCGCGTTCGTAGTAGGAGACGAGATCGCGGATGTGCAGCCCGGCCAGGTTCAGCACCGACGCGACCTCCACCAGCTCCGGGTCCTGCATCGCATCGTGGTTCAGCACGACCACGGTCGCGCGCGCAGCGCGAATCGTCTCGATCAGCTTGGCCCGGTCGCGCCGCCCGTCGACGGTGGCCGCACCAACGAGGCTTGCGTCATGGCGCCGCGACAGCTCGCGGGCGAGGTCGCGCTCCGAGTCCTTGGAGCCGATCACGTAGACGCGCCGGAGGCTCAGCCGGACGCGGATCTCGACGTCACGCGCGCCGCCCGCGGCGGTCAGGGTCGCGAGCGTGAGCGCGCCGGTGACGGCACCGACGGTCGGCGAGAAGCCAAGGCCGACGATCGCCGCGGCCGCCGCGATCACAACGACGGCCAGCGCGGTCGGAACGATCGCGCAGAGGAAATGGCGTGGGATCCCCCGGCCGCGACCGGCAGCGACGAGCGACTCGAACAGGGCCCGGGCGCTGAGCGTCGCCACGATCGCCGGCAGCAGCAGCACCAGCCAGTCCGAGCCGTGGGCGCGGGAAATGGCGACCGGGGCGAGAATCGCCATTCCCAGGGCGACCGTCAATGTGAAGGCGGCCAGCCGGGTCACCGGCCAGCACGGCGCATCCTCCAGCGCGCGAGTCCACGCCTCGCCCTCGGAGACGACGGCGGCCGGCGAGACGACCGGCTCCAGCGGTTTGGGGCCCGTGGTCATGGCCTCTTCGCCGCCGCCTCGGCGTTCTGCAGTGAAGACTGGACCTGCTGGTCGTGGGGATCGAGCTGCGCCGCGCGCTTGTAGGACGTCACGGCGACGGCGAAGTCGCCGCGGCGCATCGCCAGGTCACCGAGCAGCGCCGGCGGGACGTAGTTGCCCGGCTCCTTCTCCGCGGCGACCAGTAGCGCGTCACGGGCCTGCGGGTACTCGTCCATCCGCGCGTAGGCCGAGGCAAGCTCATACAGCGTCTGGAGCGAGTACGGATCGAGCCGGTCGGCGGTGCGCAGCGTCTTCAGTGCCTGCGCCGGGTGTGTCCGAACCTCGGCCGTGCCGCTGGCCTGATACCGGCTCGCCGCGTACTGCCGTCCGACGCTGGCCGCGAGTAGTGCCAGCACCCCGAGGCCGATCACGAGGGTCACCTGGGCACGGCGCGGCCGGCGTACGGTCGCCACCCGGCTCTGAGACGGGACGACCAGCAGTGCCGCCGCCAGCACGGCCATGCCGGCCAGGCCGGGGATGTCGTACAGCCAGTCGACGCTCGTATCGGCCAGCCACGCCGCGAATATGCCGAGCGCCCCGATCCGGATCAACAGGTCCTCGGAGGCGAGCGTCCCCCGTCGCGCGAAGCCCGACCCGAGCGCCACGCCGACGAACAGCAGCAGTGCCAGCACGCCGCCGATGCCCAGCTCGGCCGCCATCTGCAGCTCCAGGCTGTGTGGTTGCACGATGTACTGCGGGTTCTTGCGCAGCCGGTAGTACTCGGTGTCGTAGTTCCCGGCGCCCACCCCGCCCCACGGGTGCTGGCGGAATTCCTTGATGGCGATCCGCCACAGGTCATACCGGAAGCCGCTGGCATCGGTGAAGCGCACCGAGGGCGCCTGGGAGACGTGCAGCGAGGTGAAGTTGTGCCACTGGCGCGAGATGTAGTGCCGCTCGGCGATCCCGCCGCCGGCGATCGCCAGCACGGTGATGACGAGCATCGCCACGCCGAGCCGATGGGCGAGCGGACCGCGGCGCCCCGCGGGGACGCGCTCGCTCACCCAGGCGAGGGCGAGCGAGCAGCCCGCGGCCAGGATCCCGGCCAGCAGGATGGCGATACCGGCGCCGCGGACGAGGCCCTGCGTGGGCGCGTCGCTCAGGTTGCCCGTCGTGTACACGGCGAGCGTCCAGTGCAGGGTCGGGGCCACGCACGCGGCCAGCACGAGGAGGTTGACGGCGCGCCGTGTGCGGCCGGGGGCGCAGGCCAGCACGAGCACCGTGCTCAGCACCGTCGCCGGGATCACGGCGCGCGACTCGGTGAGAATGAACGTGCCGGCGATCAGCGCTGCCGCGCCGAAGGCGGCGGCCCGCCAGACGCGCCGCGGCGCGGTCTCGGCGAGGGCCAGCCATGGCCAGATGCCCATCACGAGCAGGCCGGCCGTGCCGTTGATGTAGCCGATCGGCGAGTCGAGACGGTGCTGCAGAAAGGCCTCCGTGCCGCCGCCGAACACGAACCGCAGCGGGAACCAGACGCTGGTCAGCAGCGCGGCCAGGCCAAGCAGCATCACGATCAGCCGCGCGACGCGCCGATCCCTGATCGACAGCAGCCCGATCACGAAGATGACCGCGTACAGCGCGAGCCGGTTCGTGTCCGTCCACGCCGACTCCTTCGATTGGGCCCACAGGATCGAGGCGGCGCTCAGCGCCAGCAGCGTGCCGATCCCGGCGCCGGCCAGCAGGCCGCGCTTGGTGATCGCCTGCCGCGCACTCCACGAGACGACGATCAGCAGCACCATCGCGCCGAGGGCGAGCGGGCCCCAGATGCTGAAGTTGTAGTAGCCGACGGCCAGCGGCGCGGCCGCCAGGACGACGGCGACAAGCACGGCCGCCCAGCCCATCGAGGGTCCGGGCGCCGAGGAGCCTGATGTCTTGCGCCGATCACCGAGCTCGATCACCGCAGCGACGGGCCCACCGCTCTCGCTTGCGGCCGGTGCGGACCCGGTCGGGATCATGTCGGTCGGAGGGGGCGTCACGTGGCCGTCGATGGCGGGATGTCCCTAGGGCGCGTCGACGTCAGCTCGGGGACGGGCTCGTTCGGCCGTCGCCCGCGTGCTGTCGGCGCCGTCCACGCCGGGACAGTGCTGCGCCGCCGAGGGCGCCGAGGGCGAGGACGATCACCGCGGCGCCGAGCATCCAGGTAATGCCGATCCCGGAGCTCGCCTCCGTGCCGATCGCGCGCTGTGGCGAGACCGCGGGCGCGGCCCGGTGGTGGGTGATCGGCGCCGGTGCGGCCGCGGCGTGGTGGTGGGCGCGGCGGCGACGGTGATGGACCGTGCGGGCCTTGACCTTGGTCGCCGGTGCGACGGTGGCGGCCGTCGGCGTCGGCGTGGGAGTCCCCGTCGCGGCCGGGGCCGAGCTCGACGCGTGACTGCTTGCGGTATCGCTCTTGGTCCCGCCGGATCCGCCACCGCCCTTCGTGATCCCGGCGCCGAACAGGCTGCCGGAGCTGGAGCTGCCGGACTGGCCGTTCCCGCGCGCCGCTCCGAGCGGGATCTGGTACTCCTTGGCGGCCGGGCTGCCCGGATCGACGTGCACTCCGGGCGGGAGGCCGCTCGCGACCGCCCAGGACGGCACCGCCAGCGCAATCATCACGAGCGCGAGCCCGATGGCGGCCCCCCGGCACCGTGACCCTACCCTGCGCATGCGGCCTCCTGATCCTCGTTGGAACGCAACGATCAGGCGATTTATAGCCGGTTTCAGCGGGCCACGCGGACGGAGCAGTCATGCCCCCAGAATCTGCTCGTAGCGGCGGCGGTACGCCGTGACAACGGCCTCCCAGCGCATCGAGTCGGTGCGCCGGCGGCCGCGGACGGCGAGCTCGGCCCGCAGCCCGGTGTCCCCGAGCAGCGCCAGCACATGGGCGGCCCCGCTGGCCGCGGGATCTCGCGGATCGAGGCGCAGAACGGCGTCGCCGCCGACCTCCAGCGTCACCGGCGCGAGGCCGGTGATGACGGGCGTGCCGGCGGCCAGCGCCTCGGCGACGGGGAGCCCGAACCCCTCGTCGCGGCTCGGGTAGAGCAGCGCCAGCGCCCCGGCCACCTCCCTCACCAGCTCGCTCTCACCGAGGTACGGGAGGACATCGATCCGGCCCGCGGCCCGGAGCGCGGCCACCCGCGCCTCCAAGTCGGACGGAAGGCCCGCGCCGGTCAGCAGCTTCAGACCGACGCCGGCGCCCTCGACGCGGCTCCACGCGTCGAGCGTCACGTCCGTCGCCTTGCGCTCGTCGCGCCCCGCGAAGCCGACCAGATATTGGTCCCCGCCCGCCCCGGCCCGGCGCGCCGGCCCGGAGCGCCAGACGTCGGCGACCGCGTTCGGGATCACCTCCGCGCGCGCGCCGTAGCGGCGGCGGAGGTCCTCAGCGGCCGCGACGCTCGGCGTCAGGACCGCGCTCGCGCCGCGCAGCGCGCGGGGCACGGCGAGGCGCAGGTAGGCGTGCCCGAGCCGCTGGCGGGGCGATTGCCCCCGGGCGGGGCTGCGGCTCCAGATCACGTCGTGGACGGTCAGCACGTACCGCTCCGGGCCCGCCGTCCACCACCCCGTGTTGGCGGCGAAGTGCATCAGCTCGATCCGCCGGGCGCGGGCGAGGCGACGCCCGAGCGGCGAGTCGAGCGCGGCGAAGCCCGGGCGCGGCGGAGCGGCCACCTCGCTCACCGCGGACGGCGCGGTCTGCTCCGCGCCGATCCACACGACCTCGTCGCCGCTCTGGGGCAGCAGCGTGCCGAGCGCCTGGATCAGCCGCGAAACGCCGAGGCCGACGCCGGCCAGCCGTGCATCGACTCCGATCCGCATCCGCGCCAAGTTAGCCTGAGCGGCTCGATGCGCGTCATCTTCGACACGACCTTCGCCCAGCGCGCGCCGCGATCCGGGACGGGGATCTACATCCGCCGCGTCTGCGAGGCGCTCCGTTCCGAGCCGGCGGTGGAGCTGATCGAGGCCGCCAACTCGCGGCGCCGGCCGCCGGCCGGAGGCGGGCTCGGAAGCGTGCGCAACCTCGCCGCCGACCAGTGGTGGAGTGCGGTCGCGCTGCCCCGGCTGGCCCGCCGGCATCGGGCGGACCTCGTCCATCACCCGCTGCCGGCGCTCGCTCGCTCCGCCGTCGGCGTGGTGACCGTCACCGATCTGGCCTTCGAGCGGTTCCCGGCCCATTTCGACCGCGGATATCGCACCTACGCCCACCTGGTCCACCGCGCCGCCGCGCGCGCCGCGGCGCAGGTGATTTGCATCTCGCGCAGCACCGCCGAGGACGTCACGCGGCTGTGGGGCGTCCCGGCCGAGCGGATCACCGTCGCGCTGCTCGGCCCCGGGCAGCAGCTGCCGAGCGCCGGCGAGCGGTCCGGGCCGCCCTCGCACCTGCTGTACGTCGGCGACGCCGAGCCGCGCAAGAACCTCGGCGTGCTGCTCGAGGCCTACGCCCGCTACCGCGCCAGCACCGCCAGGCCGCTCCCGCTCGTGCTGGCCGGAAGCGCGTCGGTCCTCGCCGACGGGGTGAGGATCGTCCGCGGGCCCGACGAGCGCGCGCTCGCCGAGCTGTACCGCGGCGCCGCCGCGCTCGTCCACCCCGCGCTCCACGAGGGCTTCGGGCTGACCCCGCTGGAGGCGATGCGGCTCGGAACCCCGGTGATCGCGGCGGCCTCACCGGCTGTGGTCGAGGTTTGCGGCGATGCGGCGCGCTACTGCGCCGCCGACGACGGCGAGGCATTTGCCGCCGCGATCGCGGAACTGGCGCGCGATCCGAGCGCGCGGGCGGTGTTACGAGAGCGCGGGATCGCACGCGCGGCCAACTTCTCGTGGGCGAAATGCGCACGCGCCCACCTCGACGCCTACTCTTGTGCCCTCCGGTTATGAAGATCGCGATCCTCGGCACCCGCGGCATCCCCGCGGCCTACAGCGGCTTTGAGACGGCGGTGGAGCAGCTCGCCTCGCGTCTGACCGACCGCGGCCACGAGGTCACCGTGTACTGCCGTCCCCACGTCGTCGACCGGACGCTGGAGAGCTACAAGGGCGCCTCGCTGGTGCATCTGCGCACCGTGCAGAACAAGTACCTCGACACGTTCGTCCACACGCTGCTCTCGGCCGTCCACGCCGCCCGGGTGACGAAGCCCGACGTGGCGTTGTTCTTCATCGCGGGCAACTCGCCCCTGTGCCTGATCATGCGGTGGGCGTCGATCCCCGCGGTGATCAACGTCGACGGGCTCGACTCCGACCGGCGCAAGTGGCCGGCGCTGGCCAAGGCCTACCTGCGCTTCGCCGAGTCCACCGCGCCCCGCTGGGCCGACAAGGCGATCACCGACAGCCACGCCGTCGCCGACATCTTTGAGCGGCGCTACGGGCAGCGAATCGGCGTCGTCCCCTACGGCGTCTCGGACCCCGGCCACGACGGCACCGAGACGCTGGAGCGCCTCGGCCTGGAGCCACGGAAGTACATTCTGTTCGTCGGTCGCCTGGAACCCGAGAACAACCCGCACCTGCTCGTCGAGGCGTTCTCGCGGATCGACGCCGCGCGGGCACGCGGGATGAAGTTGGTGATCGTCGGCGGCGCCCCGTACGCCGACGACTACATCCGGCAGGTGTGGCGCTCGGCGGATCCCCGCGTGGTGTTCCCCGGCTACGTGTTCGGCCGCGGCTACTGGGAGCTGCAGCGCCACGCCTACGTGTTCTGCGCCCCGACCGAGGTGGGCGGCACCCACCCGGTGATCCTGGAGGCGATGGCCGCCGGCAACTGCGTGCTCGTCAACGACCACCGCCCGAACGCCGAGACGGTCGGCGATGCCGGCATCTACTTCTCCGGGAAGACCGGCGTCGACGATCTGACCGACAAGCTGCAGCGCGTGCTGGCCGACCCCGAGCTCGTCGCGGAGTACCGCCGGCGCGCCCGGCAGCGCGCCGAGCTGTACTCGTGGGAGGCCGTCACCGACCAGTACGAGCAGATGCTGAAGGGCGTCTGCCACGCCCGCGGGCCCGGGATGCTGCCGGACCACCTGGTCGACCGCGACCCGGTCGCCGCCTGAGCCCGAGCCCGGCGGCGACCGTCGTGGCCTCGACCGCTACGTCTGCGTGACCGTCGCGCTGCGACTGGCGTAGGAGCCCCAGAGCAGGCGGATCGTCCCGGTGCCCGGCGGGCGCACGTGGGCGGAGAAATACCCTTCGACGTTCGCCGTCGTCACCTTTGTCAGTGTTCTGAAGCCGCCGGTGGCGCCGCGCCACTGCACCTCGGCCGTGGTGGCGGCGCCGCCGTCGGCGGGCCGGATCTGGCCCCACACCGACACGGTCCCGCCAGGCCCAAAGCGCGAGCCGGGGATCCAGATCGGCAGCCGGTAGGCGGCGAGCGCCGGCTTCGGCTTGCCGTGCACGAACAGCAGGCCGGTCTGGAACGTGTCCCAGTAGTCGAACTGCGAGCGCTTGTACAACGGGTTCGGCGGCGAGTCGTAGAGCTCGAACTGCGACACCGAGACCACCCGCGGGTTGCGGTACGCCATGTAGTCGGCCTCATTCAGGTAGGCCGCCTGCTGGGCCGGGGTCACGACCTGGTAGGGGTCGGGCGGCTTGGTCTGGTAGCCGTACTCGGTGTAGTAGATCGGGATGTGACGGTTCACGCCCCACGCCGCCATCGCGCTGTCGAGGCCGCGCTCCAAACGCCCGATGTTGGCGATCGGCACCCAGTTCGGGTTGGGCGAGCTGTACGACGGGGCCTTGTAGAAGTAGTACGGGTGGTGGGCGAAGCCGGTGGCCTGGAACAGCGCCGGGTTGTCCTGGGCGAACGTCCCCTGCGCGGCGGCGGTCGTCGGGCAGCCGAGCGCCTTCGCCGCTGTCCCAGTCAACGGCTGGTAGCTGCCCGAGACGCAGTACAGGTCGCGCATGAACGGCATCGGCGTCATCGGCGTGTAGTTGCCGACGGTCGAATCGCCCTCGGGCGCGAGCTCCCCGATCAGGATCGTGTTGCTCGGCTCGATATGGCCGGTGGCGACGAGCGCGCTCCAGGCGGCGTCGACGTAGTCGCGGTAGAGCTGCGGAGCTACGGCGACGACCTGGCCCTTCACCCGCAGCGTCTGCGGGGCGAGCCAGCCGGGCTGGTCGGGCTCGTTCCACACTGACCAGGCGGTGACGGCCGGGATGTTGAAGTAGCGGCCGCTGTAGCGCAGCCCGGCCGCGTAGACGAACTCCTGGAAGGCGGTGGGGTTCAGGTACCAGTGGTTGGCGGCCACCGCGCTCGGCGGGTGATTGGCCGTCGCCCACAGCGGGCCAGGACCGGTGACGGTGAAGAGGACGTGGAGCCCGTACTTCGCCGCCAGCTCGACGATCCGGTCATACGGCTTCCAGTTCCCCTGCGGGTAGGAGGACGGGTTGGCGGGGAAGAAGTATCCGCCGGGCTGCGTGCGTGAGAACGGGGAGGGGGCGATCGCCGACCACTTCATCGTGATCCGCAGCTCCTGCACGCCGAGATTCTTCAGCGTCACGAGCGTCCGCTGGATCTTCGCCGGAGACGCGTAGAGCAGGTACTGGTCATCCTGGAAGATCGAGGTCTGCGTGTGGTCGGCGCTGGCGGCCGGGGCCAGCACGCCGAGCGTGCAGAGCGCGGCCAGGGCGCCGAGCAGCGCCCGGCGGAGTTGGAGCGAGCTCATCGGAACTTCTCGCGGTTGACGGCGTCGACGGCCGCGACGAACGCGGTGGTGGTGTACGTATCGGACTGGTTCAGGACGTGGGCCAATGTCAGTTCCTTCTGGGCGAGCCGGTAGCTATGGCGGGACAGGTCGAACGTGCCGAGATCGCGCCAGCTGACGAAGTTGTCGGGCTGAACCCGAGTTTCCTGGACGAGCTCGGCGCGCGCGGCGGTCAAGTTCCCGGCCCCTTCATACATGTATGCCAGATCGGAGCGCGCCTGGAGCGACAGGGGGTCGTCCGTGACTGCGGCGCGCGCGTCGGTGAGGGCGGCGGCGCCGTCATGGTGCTGGGCGGCGACGATCGCGGCGTCGTCGGCGTCGGTGGAGCGCAAGGGCTGCCAGATCGCCCAGCCGAGGGCGAGCGCGATCACGGTGATGGCGGTGACGGTGAGCGGGAGCGCGGGATGGCTGAGTAGCCCGCGCGGCCTGGCGCGGGCACCGATCGGCTCGTCCGCCGGTCCGCGTCCGGCCAGCCAGCCGGCGCACAGCAGCGCGGGGACGGCGACCGCGGGCACGTACCACGTCCAGTCGATCGCCGACTGGACGCCGAAGGTGAGGACGACGGTGAGCAGGGTGAGCAGTCCCGCGCGCTCGGCGTCCGACCCGCCACCCGGCCGCAGCGAGCCGATCGTGCGCCGGCACGAGATCGCCCAGGCGGCCAGCAGCGCGACCATCACCGCGACCCCGATCAGCCCGAGGTCGGCGAGCGTCTCGAACATGAAGCTATGCGCGTTCTCGACGGCCGGCCCGTTGAAGACGTAGCGCTCGCGGGCGGTGGCGTAGCCGAGCGCGCCGACGCCGGCGAGCGGATGGTGTCCGGCGATCGTCAGCGCGCTGCGCCAGTAGGCGGGGCGGCTGCTGGCCACTGACGTGATCCGTCCGGGGTTCGACCCGACGGCGGCCTTCGTGCTGGTCAGCGTCGTCCACAGGTGCGAGACCTCCCCGGTCAGCCCGCGCGAGGAGCCGGCCAGCGCGGCCACGCCGCCGACGGGGATCAGCGCGGCGAGGATCACCAGGCCGATGCCGAGCCGCCGTCGCTGCTGCGCGCTCGGCCTCCAACGAGCCGATCCGCGGACCGCGGCGATGCCGGCCAGCAGGCTTAGCACCAGCACGAGAACCAGCACGAGGCCGAAGGTGTGCTGGGCGGACGTCTGCGCCGCGGGATGGCGGTTCGCGTTGTTCTGCGACAGCGCGTGATGGACGAGCGCCCAGATCGAGATCGCCGCGGCGCCGACGAGGCCCGGCAGCAGCACCACCGCGGCCCGCAGCCGCAGCGGCACCTGCCAGAACCAGAAGCCGAGGCACAGGATCGCCACGACGAGCGCGCTGCGCGAGTACGACAGCACCACCGTCGCGCCGAGTATCGCGATCGCCGGCACCGTCAGCGCGCGGGGGAGCCACGGCAGATCGCGCCGCGCCCCGGACCACAGCAGCGGCGCCAGGCCCATCGCCGCCAACAGGCCGATGGCGTTCCAGTAGCCGAGCGGAGCGGTCAGCCGGCCGAGCGCAACGATGCTCCCCGGCAGGCCGTAGAAGACCTTGCCGGCCAGCGCGACGGCGGAGATAACGACGGCGAGCCCACCGAGCCCGCCGATCAGCGCCGGCCAGCGGCCCGGTGCGAGCCGCGCCGCCGCGATCCCGACGGCGAACATCGCCAGGTAGGCGACGGTCTGGTTGGCCGCCGTCCACGACGCGTCGGCCTGCACCGACCAGGTGATCGATAGCGCGGTGAGCACCGTCAGCGCGGTCAAGGCCAGCAGGGCGCTCGCCCCCCACGCGCGACCCCGCGCGCTGCACAGCAGCACGGCCACCAGCGCCGCCGCGCCGAGCAGCGTCATCACGATCTCCGCCCACGTGTTCGCGCCGAGATCGCGCCCGCTGCCGACCACCACACCGCTGCCGGTGGTGAACGCGAGCAGCACGAGCAGCCCGGCGAGCAGCACGCCGAGCGCCACGTCGATCCCCGGTCCCCGGTGCACGACGCGCAGCATCGGTGACCGCGGCTCGCGCGCCGCTAGCAACGCACACCCGGCTTGCGAGCAATCAGCATCAGCGTGTGGCCGAGTGGCGCCAGGGCTCGGCGCGATCCGAGCGCGTCGAGCGGCGCCACCAGGCGCTGCAGCGCGGGCGGCAGCCGTCGCCACGCGAACGTGACGGAATGCAGCTCCGGCGCCAAGCCGACCTTGCGCGCCTCAGCCACCAGCCGCGCCGGCGAGAGCGGGATGTCATCGGGGGTGCCGTGCAGCGCCGTTGCGATCCCCGTCCGATTGGCCAGCGCCAGCGCGGCGCCGACCGGGTGCCACAGACCCGGCTCGATGGCGACCAGCGCGCCGCCGGGCCGCAGCAGGCACGCCGCCTCGGTGAACGCCGCGACGAGCGGCTCCCGGTAGACGAGGTGATGCAGGACGAGCCGGTAGAGGACGACGTCGGTGCAGCGGTTCGGCAGCTCCAGCGCGCCCGCCGCGCCGGCGAAGGCGAAGTCGGCTTCACCGCGGGCGAGCACGCTCTGCACCCGGGCCGGATCGAGGTCGACGCCGGTGAGCTGGAACTGCGGGCGCGGGAACAGATGGCGGCCCGGATGCCAGCCGCAGCCGATCGACAGGACCTCGCCGCCGGCGATTCCGAGGTGGCGCTCGATCAGCGCGCGCTCGCGCCGCTCGACGTGGCGGTAGTAGGACTCCAGCGTCTCGGTCCGGCTCAGCCGGTCGAGCACGTTCCGAGGGTCGTACGGCTCGGAGCCGATTTCCGTCGGCAGCATCACTCACCAGCTCCGGTGGGACGCGAGCGTCCGTCGCGCCTGGCTGGCGGGGGTGTACGGTCGACTTGACAGGAAGGCGCGCGCCTCGGCGATCGCCTCGCCGCGCGAATAACTGGCCGCGACCGGGCGCAGCCGGTGCGCCACCGGGGTGGCGTCGACGACGCCGACGCGCCAACCGCGCTCGCCGGCGACCGCGGACCAGTGGGCATCCAGGCCCCACCCCGCGCGCAGCGGGGGGAACGGCAACAGCACGTCGAGCGTCTCGGCGGCGAACGCCGTCACCGGGCCAACCTCGACGAACATCGTCTCGCGGACAACGGCGTTGGTGCGGCGGGTCACGGCCCACCCGGCGTGCGAAAAGAAGCGGTGCGCCGGCTGGGCGATGCGCAGCTCGTAGCGTTCGGCCAGGAACAGGAAGCGGTCAAGGAACCCGGCGGGAAGCCGGACGTCGTCGTCGAGCACGATCAGCCAGTCGTACTGGTCGACGGGATGTTCGGCCAGCAGCATGTTCAGGTTCTCGAACTTGCCGCCCCCGCCCGCCGCGATCACGGCCACGTCCACCCGGTGGCGTGAGCGCCGGAGCTCGGCGGTGGCCCGCGTCAGCAGGTTCGGCACGTCGGGGCGCTCGATCGCCAGCACGAGCACGCGCCTGGTGGGCAGCGCCGCGGCGGCCGAGCGCAGGCGCCACCCTCGCAGCGTGGCCAGCGCGCGGACGTCGGCCAGGGCGTCGCGCGCCACCGCGCGGGAGACGGCGCGGATGCCGGCCACGTACCCGCTCTGACCCGAGAGGAAGTCCTCGGCCGGCGGGATCGGCACCGGGTGAAGCGTCTCGTCGATCCGCCCGAGGCTGTGCGCCGCCATCACGATCCCGACGGCGCAGCGGCGGCGGATGACGTGCCAGCCGCATCCGGCCAGCACTCGTAGCTCGCGCCGTAGCGTCGGCGGCGATCCCTTGCGAACGTCGTTGCGTCGCGCGGTGCGCCCGAGCGCGAGGGCGGCGCGGGCCAGAGCACCGAGCGTCGAATCCTCCGGCGCACGCCGATGCTCCAGCCTGGCGCCGGCCAGGTAGCGGATGCGTCCGCCGGCGGCGGCGTACCGCTCCAGCCACTCCTCCTCCTCGCCACGTCCATGCAGCTGCTCGTCGAACGGGCCCACCCGTTGCCATGCGCCGGCCCGGATGGCCATGTTCGCGCTCCACACCGCGTCGGCGTCGCGGTCGGCCGGCCCGAGGTCGAGCGCCGTGATCGGCGCGGGCTCGCGCTCACAGGCGCGCGGTCCATCGCCCTCCAGCACGGGCACGATCGGGCCGCCGAAGACCTCGACGTCCGGCGCGGCCCGAGCGCCGTCGAGGATTGCCGCCAGCCACCCGGCGGGGGCGTGGACGTCGTCGTCGATCAGCACGATCAGCGGGGCGCCGGACGCGGCCGCGCCGGCGTTGCGGGCGGCGTTCGCGCCGCGCGGCGCTGGCAGGGCGACGAGCCGGGCGCCGTGCCGGGTGGCGAGGGTGGCGGCCGCCGGATCGGGGCCGTCGGCGGCGACGATCACCTCGGCGCCGAGGGCACGGGCTTGCGGCGCCACGCTCTGCAGCGTGACCGACAGGTAGTTCGGCCGGTCGCGGGTGGGGATCACAACCGATGCGGCGGGAGAGTCGGGCACGTCAGTGATTGTCCGTCAGGGCGGGGGGTACCGCTGCGCCGTGAGGCGTGCAGCGCTACGCGTTGTCGATGCGCCGGTGCGCGGCCAGCTGGCGCGCGAACGCAGCCATGAAGCGGGGGTTGTACCGGGCGTAGCGGCGCCACAGGCGGCGCGGCTCGTGGGCCAGCCGGAAGGCCCATTCCAACCCGGCCTCCTGCAGCCAGTTCGGCGCCTGCGGCACGAGACCGGCGTGGAAGTCGAAGGCGGCGCCGACGCCGAGCAACAGCGGCGCGTCGAGCCGGTCCCGCATCGAGGCCATCCACTTCTCCTGCTTCGGCACGCCGATCCCCGCCCAGACGATGTCCGCGCGCGAGCGGTTGATCTCCTCGGCGACGGCGTCCTGCTCCTCGATCGTCAGCGGGCGGTGCGGGGGCGAGTAGCCGCCGACGATCCGCACGCCGGGGTACCACTGGCGGAGGTTCAGCGCCAGTTGCACGAGCGCGCCCTGGTTGCGTCCCCCGTAGAGGTAGAAGCGGGCGTCGGTGTCCGCGGCGTGGGCGCACGAGCGGGCCATCAGCTCCGGGCCGTAGACGCGGCCGGCCAGCGAGTGACCGAGCGCGTTGATCGCCCACACCAGCGGCTGTCCGTCGGGCACGTTGAGCGAAGAGCCCTGCAGCGCCCGACGCAGCTCCGCGTCCTCTTGCGAGGCCATCACCGTGTGCACGTTGCACACGCAGACGTACCCCTGGAGATTGCCGGCGATGGCATCGTCGATCCACTCGATGGTCCGCTCGTAGTCGGTCAGGGCAAGCGGGACACCGAGCACGCCGACATGATCCGGGGTGCGGATGGCGGGTTCGGGTTTGGGCTGCAGGAAGCTCTCGGGACGCATCGTCAGGAGGGGTGCTCTCCGGTCGGTGGCTGTCGGAAACGTTGGAATCTCACCATCACAAACGAAATTTGGGCCATTTGGTTTCGGACTTACCCGGTTTCAATGAGATTTCCTTTGTGTTTGGGTTGAGACATCCGTCCCAGTGCACCGGCTTTTACGTTCCGCGAGCTATGCTGTGTGGCGACACGGAAGTCATCCGGGCTCGCGAGCATCGCCCCCTTTCTCGCGGGCCTTCGGACGACCCCCAGCCCTACCAGGGTCGTCCTTCGGCCGGGCCCGCGCCGCACCAGCGGCGCGGGTCCGCCAGTATCTCGCCGTCATGGACTGCGTGGTCACCGGCGGCGCCGGTTTCATCGGCTCGAACCTCGTCGACGCGCTGCTGGCGCGCGGCGATCGCGTGGCCGTGATCGACGACTTCTCCAGTGGCAAGCGCGCCAACCTGACGGGCGGCGCGACAGTTCATGAGCTCGACGTGCGCGACGCTGCCGGCGTCGACGCGGTGTTCGCCCGGGCGCGCCCGCAGCTCGTCTTCCATCTCGCCGCACAGATCGACGTGCGCGCCTCGGTGGAGCAGCCGGCGCAGGACGCCGACACGAACGTGCTCGGAACGATCGCCGTGCTGGAGGCCGCTCGGCGGCATCGTGCCCGCCGTGTCGTGAACACCTCGACCGGTGGCGGGCTGTACGGCGATGCGGAGGTGATCCCGACGGCGGAGGACCAGCCGATTCGCCCGCTGGCGCCGTACGGCCAGAGCAAGTACGCCGCCGAGGGGTACTGCGAGCTGTACGCAAGGCTGCATGGGCTCTCGACCGTCTCGCTGCGCTACGGCAATGTCTACGGACCGCGCCAGGACGTGCATGGCGAGGCCGGTGTGGTGGCGATCTTCTGCGGACATCTCGTGGCCGGGCGCGCGCCGACCGTGTACGGCGACGGGCGCCAGACCCGCGATTGGGTGAACGTCGCCGATGTCGTCGGCGCCAACCTGCTGGCCGCCGACTCGACGCTCGGCGGGCCGATCAACATCGGCCACGGCCGGGAGACATCGGTCCTCCAGCTGCTCGACGCGCTCGCTGGCATCGAGGACCGTCCATCGCTCGTGCCGCCGCTGTTCGAGCCCGAGCGCCCCGGCGAGGTCAGGCGCAGCTGCCTCGACGTCACGCGGGCGAAGCTCGAGCTCCGCTGGGAGCCGCGTGTCTCGCTCCAGGACGGGCTGCGAACGATCCTCGCCGGCCTGCCGTAACGCCGCATGGCCACCACCGTCACCGTCGCGATCCCGGTCAAGGACGGCGCGGCCACGCTGGAGCGCACGCTTGACGCGATCGCGGCCCAGCGCCCGCCGGACGGCACCGACGTCGAGCTGATGATCTGCGACTCAGGCTCGCGCGACGGGTCGGTGGCGCTCGCGCGCGCCCACGGCGCCGAGGTGCTCCGGATCGCCCCCACGGAGTTCTCGCACGGCGCCACCCGCAACCTGCTGATGGAGCGCTCCAGCGGCGCGCACGTGGCGTTCCTGACCCAGGACTCGGCGCCGGCCGGCGAGGACTGGCTGGCGACACTGCTCGGCGCGTTTGAGCTCGCCCACGACGTCGCGCTGGCGTTCGGACCGTATCTCCCCAATCCGGGCGCCAGCTTGATGGTCGCGCGCGAGCTGACCAGCTGGTTTCAGTCGTTCTCGCCGGACGGCACGCCGCGCATCGACCGGCTGGCGCCGGATGAGCGCGGGATCGCCGCGCGCGCCCTGCTCGGCGCGCGCGGGTACTTCACCGACGCCAACGGGATCGTCGCGCGCGCCGCCTGGGAGTCGGTTCCGTACCGCGCCATCGCCTACGCCGAGGATCATGCGCTGGCCCACGACATGCTGCGCGCCGGCTACGCCAAGGCGTACGTTCCCCATGCCGGCGTGCTGCACTCGCACGAATATTCGACGTGGGGCTGGCTGCGACGCAGCTACGACGAGGCGCGCGCGCTGCGCGCCGTGTACGGGTACGTCGAGCCGGGCGATCCGCGCACCGTGGCGCTGAAGCTGAGGGGGCTGGTCGGCGTCGACTGGCGCTGGAGCGTCGCCGAGCGCTCGCCGGGGCTCCTGGCGCGCTCTTTCGTCCATCACAGCGCCCGGCTGACCGGCTCGCTGCTGGGCTCGCGGCGCGGCGCGCTGGCCGGCAGAGACTCGTCCGGCTAACAGAAGCCCTGGAATCCCCCGCTACTCTCTGGCCCGTGCCACGATCGAGCCAGACCGAGCCGTCGGCGCTCGTGATCCGCGACGTGAACAAGACCTTTGTGGTTCCCGAGCAGCACGTCGACACGCTGAAGGAGCGCCTCCTGCACCCGCGTCGCCGGGTCAACAAGCGCAGCTTTCCCGCGCTGCGGGACATCTCCTTCGACGTGCGAGCCGGTGAGTTCTTCGGCATCGCCGGGCGCAACGGCAGCGGCAAGAGCACGCTGTTGAAATGCATCGCCGGGATCTACGGCACCGACGGGAGGATCTGGCGCAACGGCCGGATGTCGACGTTCATCGAGCTCGGCGTCGGCCTCAACGCCGAGCTCGCCGCGCGTGAGAACGTCGTCATGAACGGGATCATGATGGGGCTCAGCCCCAAGGAGGCGCGCCGCCGTTTCCAGAGCGTGATCGAGTTCGCCGAGCTGGAGGAGTTCACCGACCTGAAGCTGAAGAACTACTCCAGCGGGATGCACGTCCGGCTGGCCTTCGCCATCTCGATCCAGGTCGACGCCGACATCCTGCTGCTCGACGAGGTGCTGGCCGTCGGCGACGCTGCCTTCCAGCAGAAGTGCTTCGACGTGTTCAACGACATGCGCGATCGCGGCAAGACGATCGTGTTCGTCACCCACGACATGGGGACGTTGCGGCGCTTCTGTCACCGGGCGATGCTCCTGGAGCAGGGCGAGATGGTCTACATCGGCGATCCCGAACAGGTCGGCGACCGCTACCTGGAGCTGAACTTCGGCCGCGCGCCCGAGGCGGCCGTGAACGCTCAGGGCCACGGCGGTGGGGACGGCGAGGCGCGGGTGACCCAGGTGTGGGTGGAGGACGAGGCCGGCGAGCGCAAGCCGGCCCTGCCCCAGCACCAGCGGATCACGCTTCACGCCCGCGTGCACTTCATGGTCGACGTCGATGACCCGTCGGTCAGCGTGTACATCCTCAACGAGGAGCACAAGGCGGTGGTCGTCGTCTCCACCACCCGCGACCACGAGCACACCGGCTCGTTCCGAACCGGCGAGGACGCGACGTTCTCGTTCACCTTCCAGAACGTCCTCGCCCCCGGGCGCTACAGCCCGATGGTGAACCTCGCCCATCGCGGCGCGGGCGTCGACCTGCTCGACCAGTTCCGCGGCGAGTTCTCGTTCGTCGTCTCGGGAACGGACGCGCTCGGCGGGCTCGTCGACGTACCGGTGGAGATCGCGGCCAAGCGCAGCGACGGGTTCGTCGTCCCCGAGCTGACCTCATGAGCGCCACGGCACTACCCAGCCCGACCTCCGACGAGGTCCTCGGCGAGCCGATCCAGGGTCCGCGCGCGCTGACCGGCGACTGGCGGCGCTTCTGGCACCTCAGCTTCAACATCGCCAAGACCGATTGGAAGTTGCGCTTCTACGGCTCCGCGCTCGGGGTGGTCTGGCAGCTCGTGCGGCCGCTGATGCTGTTCGGCGTCCTGTACGTGTTCTTCACGAAGATCGGCCACGTGAACAGCACGACGGGCGTCGGGTCGCAGTACTACGGCGCCCAGCTGCTCGGCTCGATCGTGCTGTTCACCTTCTGGGCCGAGTCGACCGCCGGCTCGGTCCGCTGCGTCGTCGACCACGAGGCCCTGGTGCGCAAGATCCAGTTCCCGCGCCTGGTGATCCCGATGTCGGTGGTCATGTTCACGATGTTCAACCTCGCCCTGAACCTGATCGTGGTCCTGATCTTCACCCTGGCCTCGGGCGTGCGGCCGATGGCCAGCTGGGTGGAGCTGCCGTTGATCCTGCTGATGCTCGGCGTGTTCGCCGCCGGGACGTCGATGCTGCTGTCGGCGGCGTTCATCTACTTCCGTGACATCCAGCCGATCTGGGACGTCGTCAACCAGATCGTGTTCTACGCCTCGCCGGTGATGATCAGCTACGCGACGGTCCAGTTGCATCTCAGCAGGACGCTCCTGCACATCTATGAGATGAGCCCGCTGGCGGTGGTGATGCAGCAATTCCGCCACGCGATGATCACCCACGGGACTCCGAGCGCCCCGAACGCGATGGGCGGCTGGTCGCACATGGTCATTCCCGTCGGGATCGTGATCATCACCTTCGTGGCCGGCTTCTACGTGTTCAACCGCGTCGCGCCGAAGGTCGCCGAGATCCTGTAGACGCCGTCGCAGGAACTGAGCGATGAGCCAGCCGTTCCGAGACCTGCCCGTGTTCTCGCGGGATCCCTGGCAGATGTCCTATGGGGAGCGTGCCGCGCTGGAGGGCATCCTCAGCTCCCTGCGGCCGCGGCTGTCGATCGAGATCGGGCGCGCCGAGGGGGGCAGCCTGCGCCGGATCGCCGCGCACTCCGAGGCGGTCATCTCGCTCGATCTGATCGAGGCACCGGCCGAGATCGGGGAACTCGCCAACGTCACGCTCCGGGTGGGCGACAGCCGCCGGCTGCTGCCCGAGGAGCTGTCGCGGCTGGCCACGGCCGGCGAGAACGTCGACTTCGTCCTCGTCGACGGCGACCACTCTGCCGCCGGCGCGCGGACGGACGTCCTCGCCCTGCTGGAGTCACCGGCCGCCCGGCACACGTTGATCCTCGCTCACGACTCCCTGAACGAGGACGTGCGGACGGGGCTGATGTCGGTGCCGTTCGCCGAGTACGAGAAGGTCGCCTGGGTTGACCTGGACTTCCTCCCGGGCGGGGTGGCCAAGCAGGGGTCCTTGCGGGGGCACTGCTGGGGCGGCCTCGCGCTGATCGTCGTCGACGAGACCGGGGCATTCGATGCCGGCGGGCTGTTCAACGAGACGTATTTCCCAATGAGCGATGCCCTCTGGTCGTGGGGGCGAGCCCAGCGCGATCCGCCGGCCACGACCGGCGATCCGCCGGCCACGACCGGGGATCCGCCGGCCACGACCGGGGAGCAGCTGCGCCGGCGCCGGTGGCGCAAGCGCGGCTAACGGGGCTGCGGCTCCGCTGCCGGACGCTGACGACTTGGATTCGTTCACGACCCATGTCGATAACCGGGCACTCGACCGCTCCCACGCGTCGAGTGCCCGCTCCGTGTCGTCTGCGTGCCGCTGGTGGAATCTCGATCGGTGGATCGGGTCGAGTGCTCGGATACCGACCGCGGCTAGACCGGGATCCGGGTGCCCCGCATCAGGCCCGGAGCGTGATCGGCGATCGCCGCGTAGGCGTCGGTCGTTGAGATGTTGGTCACGGACACCATCGAGCTGTGACCGACCCGGTAGCGGGCGATGATCTCCGGCACGAACGCCCCGTGCCCGCCCGACTCCGCGATCCGCGCCCACAGGTCGTAGTCCTCCCAGCCGAGCGCCAGCCGGGCGTCGCTGGAGTAGCCGCCCACGGCGCTCAGCGCGTCGCGCCTGATCAGGGCCAGCGCGTCGATGTAGTTGCCCGACCGAAGCCGCTGGGGGTCCCACGGGAACACGCTGAGCAGGCCGACCGGCCCGTCGCTGGAGAACCGCTCGATGATCCCGTAGGCGAAGCTGGCGGCCGGATCGGACTCCAGCGCCGCCAGCAGCCGGCCCATCGCCGTGGCGCGAAGCTCGTTGTCGGCGTCCAGCATCAGCAGCACCGGCGCGCCCGTGTACTCGACGCCGGTGTTGCGGGCATGGGCCAGGCCGCGGTTCACGTCGTGCCGGACAAGCCGGCCGGGAATCCCCTGGTGATCGCGCAGCCACGCGTGCACGGCCTCGCCGCCGCCGTCGTCGGAGCCGTCGTCGACCAC
>DASZLC010000069.1:0-23152 GCA_035552615.1 Solirubrobacteraceae bacterium | reverse complement strand
GAGCTGAGCGAGCAGATCTCCGAGCGGCAGATGCGCTCGGCCGACCGCCGCCCTTCGAGCGCGGGCGCAGAGGGCGGCGAGCGCTTCGGCGTGCGGTGCATCGGCCTCGGCCGCAGCGGTGGCGAGCGCCTCCATTACCCGGACATGCTGCTGCGTACTGCGACGGGGCACACGGTGGCGGTCGAGCTCGAGCTGAGCCCGAAGTCCGGCGCCCGTCTGCAGCGGATCATCGGCCGCTACGTCGCGGACCGGCGCGTCGACGCCGTGCTGTACCTCGTCGACGACGATCGCCGGGCGCGGGAGATCACCGCGACGGCTCGGCGCCTCGGTGCCTCGAAGCTGATTCACGTCCAGCGCGTCCAGTGGAGCGAGCAGGCCGGGCCGCCCCGCGCCCACAGCCGGGAGGCGGCCCGCTCGCACGCCCGGACGCCGCGCGGGGCGAGCCGGTCTCTGACGCCCGCGGCCCAGGCCGAGCGATGAGCGCGGACCGGTCGCACCCGGCCTCATCGCAGCGCGACGGGAATCCATACGATGCGCTGGCTCACCGGCGGCTCCGCGCCGGCGCGGCGCTCGCGCTGTGCGCGACGCTGATGCTGCTCGCGCCGCCGCTCAGCTTCATCCTGCTCGGCGCGCTGGTCCTGGGCGCCTCGATCACGGCAGGCGTGGCGCGCCGCCAGGCCGCTGCGAGTGACCGCCGCGCCCGCGAGCAGGCGGGCGAGCCGATCGTCTCGCTCGGCGTCTCGAACGGGCGCGAGGTGACCCTGAGCGAGCGCGAGCTCGCCGCCCATGCGCTGATCCTCGGCGCGAGCGGCTCCGGGAAGTCGACGACGATGCTGAAGATCCTGACCGCGCAGATCGAGCGGGGCGCGCCGGTGGTCGCGCTCGATCTGAAGGGCTCGCCGTCGTTCGCCGCCGAGCTGCAGGCGGCGGCGGCCGCCGCCGGCCGGCCGTTCCGCATGTGGAGCCCCGACGGCCCCGCCCACTGGAACCCGCTTCAGCACGGCAACGCGACCGAGCTGAAGGACAAGCTGATCGCCACCGAGCGCTTCACCGAGCCGCACTACCAGCGCGCCGCCGAACGCTACGTTCAGCTGGCGCTGAACGTCCTGATCGAGGCGCGGCCCGGCCGGCCGCCGGCGATGGCAGACGTCGTCGCGGCACTGGAGCCCGACCGGCTGCGCCCGCTGCTCCGCGAGCTGCCGCCCGAACGCGCCGCCGGGATCGAGGACTACCTCAGCAACCTCACGCACGATCAGCTGAGCGCAGTCCGCGGGCTCGGCACGCGGCTGGCCATCATCACCGAGTCCCATACGGGCGCCTACCTGGAGCCGGCCGGCGACCAGATCGATCTTCGAGAGGCACTCGAGGGGCGGGAGGTCGTGGTGTTCAGCCTGAACTCGAGCCGGTACGGCAAGCTCGCGGGCCAGCTCGGCACTCTCGCGGTCCAGGATCTCATTACCGCGGCAGGGCAACGGTTGGACGACGGCGGTCTTCACCCGCTCGCGATGATCGCAATCGACGAGCTCTCCGCGCTGGGGACCGACAACGTGGTGCAGCTCGTCGTCCGGGGGCGCGAGGCGGGGTTCAGCGTGCTGCTCAGCACCCAGGAGCTCGCCGACATGGAGCGTGCGGCCAGAGGTTTCAGCGATCAGGTGCTCGGCAACACCGACTTGAAGCTCTTCCATCGCCAGGACGTCCCTTCGTCGGCCCGGGCCGTCGCCGAGCTCGGCGGCACGTTCAAGGACTGGGAGCGGACCTTCCGCGTCGGCGGCGGGCTGTTCGGCCAACGCTCCGAGATGGGCGGCACGCGCCGGATCGTCGACCGCTTCATCGTCGAGCCGAACACGATCAGGACGCTGCGCACCGGCGAGCTGGTGCGGATCACGAAGACGCCGGTGGCCCGGACGGAGATCGTCAGGGTCCCGCCGCCGCGGCGCCGCGAGCGCGGCGGGCCCGAGCGATGACCGAGCTACGCGAGCGTGCCGTACGCGGCCGGATCCCACGCCAGCAGCGCGAGGATCTGCACGAGCGCGCTCTGGGTGAGGAGCGAGGTGCCGTCCGGTCCGAGCGTAAAGCGATCCTCGCCGTCGCGCCAGCGCTCCCACGCCGCGTCGGCGTACGCGCGCACCGCCGCCTCGATCGCCACCCGCAGGCGGTCCTCGCCGCTCACCGCGTGGAGCTGGAGGAGGTTGCGGAAGCAGATCGCGTCGAACGCCGGTGGCTGGCCGTCGAAGCCGCCGGCGGCGTAGCGGCCGAGCGTCGCCCGCGCGATCGTCTCCGCGCGAGCCAGGTGCTCGGCGCTGGGCTCGCCGGGGGCACGCGCCATCAGCACGCTCGCGCCGACCATGTTGCCCTGGTTGTAGCTCCAGATGGTGCGGTCCAGCGTGCCGTCGCCGCGCAGCTTGTCGTGAAACAGGCCGGCTCCATCGCCGAGGTTGGCCAGCACCCACCGGTACAGCTCGTCGGGGCCGACCGGGGCGGCCGGGACGAGAACACGCCCCAGTTCTGCCAGGTGGAGCGCCAGCGCGGCGTTGGGAGCAGTCGACACCGTGTTGCGGTCGTGGTTGCGCCGTCCGATCCCGTGTCCCTGCTCGACCCAGAAGACGCCACCCTGGAGCGGATCCCAGCCGGTCAGGGCGAAGCGCCAGAGCTCCTGGGCCCGCTCCAGCCACCCCGAGCCAGGGCGCATCCGCTCCAGCTGGATCAGCGCCAACCCGACCCAGGCGTTGTCGTCGTAGTAGCGATCCCCGCCGAGCGGCGTGCGATGGAGGTCGGAGGCGTAGGCGGGCGCCGGCGTGGGGTCCCAGTAGCGCGCCAGCGCGGCCAGCTCGCCCGCGATCGCCCGCTCGCCGTCGAACCCGGTTCGCCGGCCGGCATCGAGCCCGGTTCGGAGCTCGGGGTCGATTCCGGCGAGGTCGAGCGTCGCCACGAAGGCGCGTGCCGCCGGCCACAGGTGCGCAGCGACGCCGAGACGGCCCGGCCGGCCGTCGCGCCGGTACAGGCCGCTGGGACGGCGGAACGCCCGCTGCATCGCCGCGTAGGCGCGCAGCGCCCGCTCGGCGTACCGCGCCCGCTCGGACGGGTCCACGGCTATAGGGACGTCAGGGCCAGGGCGGTGAGCAGCATCGACACCACGAGCAGCCGCCGGTCCTTGCTGAGCGCGGCCAGCGGGGTCAGCCAGCCGACGTACCACGGCAGCAGCAGGCCGGCGCTCAGCAGCAACCCGACGGTGGCCCAGCCAGCGCCGGTGATCCAGTCGAGCTCGCCCAGCCACACGCGGCGCACGAGCCAGCCGACGCAGATCACGAGCGCGACGTCGAGCACGATGCCGGCCGCTCCGCTGAGCGCGGAGAGCCCGAGGGCGCTCAGCAGCAGCCCGGGGATGCTGTGGATGCCGCCCTGGCTCTGGACGCTCTGCAGCGTGCCGAGCAGATGCAGCGGGCCGGTGCCGAACAGGCCGAAGCTGAACGCGGCGGCGAGCGCGGCGGCGAGCAACAGCCCGGCCAGCACGGCGCGCCGGCTGTGCAGCGCGGTGCCGCGGCCGCCGTGGCGGGCCAGCGCGAACGGCGCCAGGAGCCCGCCGGTGAGCTTCACCGCCGTGGCGGCGACGATCAGCGCACCGCCCGTCCGCTGGCGCTCCAGCAGCAGCACATAGATCCCGGTGACGAGCAGCGCCAGCATCAGCATGTCGTTGTGACCGCCACCGACGCCGTAGGCGATCGTCGCGGGATTCAGCCCGACGAGCGCCACCGCCTTCACCTGGTTGACGCCGCGCAGCGCGGCGGCCTTCCACACCATCAGGCAGACGAGCAGCAGGGCACCCGCCGCGATCGCCTTGTAGGCGACCACCTCGGCGGCGATCGCCAGCGGCGCCAGCAGATAGCTGAGCGCGGTGAAGATCGGCCCGTAGGCGGTCGGCGTCGTCACCCACTGCTGGTCGATGAACGGATAGACCTTGTCGAGCTGCAGGAAGCTCGGCCCGAACACGTATGGGTTGGCCGAGTAGATTCGCCCGAGCCGCCCGTAGGCGATGTAGCTGAAGACGTCGGTCGAGAACAGCGGCGGGGCGAGCATGACGAGCGCGAGGATGGTGGCGATCCCGATCAGCACGGCGCGCGCCGGCAGCACCGCCGCGCCACGGACCACCAGCATGTACGAGGCGAACATCACGACCAGCACGAACGTCAGCCCGGCGAGATGAAGATCGATGCCGTGCTGCCCGAACGCGCCGGTCATCCCGGTGCCGGTCGGGCCAAGGCGGATTGTCTGGGGCAGCAGCAGGCTCGTGCTCGACGCCGAGAGCGCGATCACCAGCCCGGTCACCAGCAGGCCGGCCAGGCCGATCCAGGCCTCGCGCTCCGCCGAAACCGGATACCGCGCCCACGATTCACGGAGGACGTCGGACCACGGGCGGGGCCGCGGAACGGCTGTGATGGGCTCGCTGACGGACATCTCGTTGTGGTTGCTACCGCCGCGGACGGGTGGCGTTACACGGGTGGGACACGGGACCGGAGCTGCGTATTCTCGCAGCGCCCGCGCCGAAATGCTGCTCGGAGCAGGGATTCACCGGCGATCAGCCGGCGCCCGGGGTCACCCGGTAGGCGTCGAACACGGCATCGATGTTCCTCAGCCTGTTAATTGCCTGGTCCAGGGTGCGGGTGTCCCCCACCTCGACGACGAACTGGTTGCGGATCATCGGGTGGTTGACGGTGCAGCGCGCCTCCAGGATGTTGATCCCCGCCTCGGCGAACGTCCGCGACATGTCCTCCAGAAGCCGATGGCGGTCCCAGCCGTGCACCTCGATCTCGACCCGGAACGACGTCTCGGCGTCCCCCTCCCAGGCGACCTCGGTGAACCGGTCCGGATCCTTGCGCAAGACGGCCACGTTCGGGCAGTCGTCGCGGTGGATCGTGATTCCGCGCCCGAGCGAGATGTAGCCGACGATCGGGTCGCCGGGCACCGGGCGGCAGCACTTGGCCATCCGCAGCATCACCTCGTCGATGCCCTCCACGGCGATCCCATAGCGCGCCGAGGAATTCGTCGGGCGCGAGCGCCGGCGCCGCGTCTGCATCAGGTCGTCGGTCGCCGTCGGCTCGGAGTCGGCCGCCTCGCCCGCCTTCAGCAGCTGCATCACCTTGTTGACGACGACCTTCGGTGAGATCTTCGCGCCGCCGAGCGCGATGTAGAAGTCCTCCGCCTTGCGGAAGCCCATCTCGCGGATGACGTCGGCCATCAGCGGCGAGGCGACCATCTTCTGGGCGGGCAGGCCCTGCTTCTTCAGCTGGTCCTGCAGCAGCTCGCGCCCGGTGTGCTCGGAGTCCTTACGCGACTCGGCCTTGAACCACGCCTTGATCTTGTTGCGGGCCCTGGTGGTCTTGACCAGCGCCAGCCAGTCCCGCGACGGGCCGCGCTCGCGCTTGGAGGTGAGCACCTCGACGATGTCGCCCGAGCGCAGCTGGTAGGAGAGCGGCACGATCTTGCCGTTCACCTTCGCACCGACGCAGCGGTGACCGACGTCGGTGTGGATCTCGTAGGCGAAGTCCAGCGGCGTCGCGCCGGCGGCCAGCGACTTCACCTCGCCCTTCGGCGTGAACAGGAAGACCTCGTCCTCGAACAGGTCGACCTTCAGCGTCTCCATGAACTCCTTGGGATCCGCCATGTCCTGCTGCCAGTCGACGAGCGTCCGCAGCCACTTCAGCTTCGGATCGCCCTCGCCGCCACCGCGCTTGCCGGTGGCGCCCTCCTTGTACATCCAGTGCGCGGCGATCCCGTACTCGGCGAGATCGTGCATCTCCCGGGTGCGGATCTGGATCTCCAGCGGCCGCCCCTCGGGGCCGATCACCGTCGTGTGCAACGAGGAGTACATGTTGAACTTCGGCATCGCGATGAAGTCCTTGAAGCGCCCGGGCAGCGGCTTCCACAGCGAATGGATCACGCCGACGGCGCCATAGCAGTCCTTCACCCCGTCGACGATCACGCGCATCGCCGTGAGGTCGTAGATCTCGTTAAATTCCCTCCCCTTCTTCGTCATCTTCGAGTAGATCGAGTAGAAGTGCTTGGCCCGGCCCGAGATCTCGGCGTCGACCCCGATCTCGTCGAGCTCCTTGCTCAAGTAGTCGCCGGCCTGATTCACGTAGCGCTCGCGCTCGGCCCGCTGTTGCGCCACGAGTCCCTTGATCTCGTTGTACTTGCGCGGATGCAGCGTCTGGAAGGCGAGATCCTCCAACTCCCACTTGATCGCGTGGATACCGAGCCGGTGGGCGATCGGGGCGAAGATGTCGAGCGTCTCGCGCGCCTTGTCGATCTGCTTCTGCTTCGGCATCGCCGAGATCGTGCGCATGTTGTGCAGACGGTCGGCCAGCTTGATCAGGATGACCCGGATGTCCGAGGCCATCGCCACCATCATCTTGCGGTAGTTCTCGGCCTGCGCCTCGTCGCGGGACTGAAAGGTCAGCTCGGCGAGCTTCGTGACGCCGTCGACGAGCCCGGCGATCTCCTCCCCGAACACGGCCGAAACCTCCTCCAGCGACGCGCTCGTGTCCTCAACGGTGTCGTGCAGCAGCGCGGCACAGAGCGTCTCGGTGTCGAGCCGCATTCCGGCGCAGATCTTCGCCACCGACACGGGATGGACGATGAACTCCTCGCCGCTGCGGCGCCGCTGGTCGGCATGATGCTCGCAGGCGTAGACGAACGCCTGGGCGACGCGCCCGCGGTCAACGACGGCGGCGGCGTGGCCCGAATGCTCCTCGACGATCGCGAACAGGTCCGAGAGCAGACCACGCTCGGTGTCGGTGAGGCCACCGGGAAGGGCGTCCGGGGTGGCCGCGGTGGTGATCCCGCCGGGCTCCGGCGGAGGGCTGGAGCTGCCGACCCGCTTGCGGGACGTGTCGATCGGACTGGGGTCGCCTCCACGCCTGCGATTGCGCCCGCGCGTGACCGTCGCGGCGCCGGCGCCGGTGCCGTCTTGCGCCGGTGCCGTCTCAGCGCCGTTCAGGCGACTGCTCGGGGTCTTGCGCTGCTCAGAAATCTGCGTCCGTCCTCGTACGTCTTTTCGTAGGTCCGGTAGGCGTTGGATCTGTGGAGCTCGGTCCGTTGATTGGCCGTGTCCGGCTCCAGCACCAACGCTACCGCCGGTGATTCCCGGTCGAGGCTGACGAGCTCCAGCTCCGCTAACACTCTGATCGACTTCCCGGCCAGCCGGGCCGAGCGCCCGTGCGGACCGTCTCCGCGGAGCAGTTGCTCGAGCTCCTCGCCGGCTGCCCGCCGCCGGGGCCTCAGCGCCCGGTAGAGGGAGACGAGCGAAGTCCGAAGACCGTACTCCAACTCGTGTATCTGCTCTGCAAAGCGTAGCTCAGGCTCGCTCCACGCCATGTGGGTGAACCCGGACCCCGTGCGACAGCAGGCTGCAAGGGCCTCCTCGGCCGGGGGATCGAGCACCACGATCTGCTCGTAGCGCTCGGCGATCAGCGGGTCGGCCAACAGCGCCGAGCCGGCGATCAGCGCAAAGCCGCCCGTCCGCGCGGCGAGCCCGGGGAGGCGCCGCGGCACGTCGGCGCACACCGCCAGCACCGGCCCGGCCGCGCCCGCGTCGGCGAGGACCGTCAGCGGGCTCTCGCCGCGGCGGTCCAGGACCGTCCGCTGCTCACCGCCGGCACGGGGCGCCCCGGCTCCGGGCCCGGCAGGATCGCCGTCGACCTCGGCGAGGGCCGCGGCGATGTAGTCCTCCGGCTCGCCGAGCACCTCGATCGGCGCCGGCGCGCACGGCCGGGCGTGCCCGAGCACGAGCCGAGGCTCGACCGCCCCGTTCCACACGTTCAGCTCCAGCCGGAAGCTGGCGTCGAGCGGCTCGTCGGTGCTCTGCGCCGGGCGGCCGTCGCAGCCGAACGCCACGGCGCGGGCGCGGGCGCCGCCCGAGCTGACCGAGAACCGGGCATGCCGGCCCTCCCCCATCGTGCGGATGTCCTCGAACCGGGCGCCCGGCACGAGCAGCCGGCTGCGCGGATTGCCGATCCCGCAGGGCTCCAGCGCGCCCAGCTCCTCCGCCGTGGCCAGGCCCAGCTCGCCGCCCGACGCGACGGCATCGATCCGCTCGACGGGAACGAGCAGCTCCTCGGTGAGCACGGCGGCGGCGTGCGCCTCGACGAGCGCCCGGAAGGCCGGGATCCGGTCGGGCTCGATCGTCAGCCCGGCGGCGGCGCGATGGCCGCCGTAGCGCGTCAGCTCCCCGGCGCCGGCGTGAAGCGCGGCGAGCAGGTCAAAGCCGGGGATGCTGCGACCTGAGCCCTGCGCCGGTGTGCCGGTCCCGTCCGCCCCGGCGGAACCGCGACCGATCAGGATCGCCGGGCGGTGGTAGCGCTCGACCACCCGCGAGGCGACGATCCCGATCACCCCGTGGTGCCAGTCGGGAGCGTCAAGCACATAGATGGGGCGCTCGCCGAGCTCGGCCACCTGCGCGTCCGCCTCCCACCCGATGCGCTGCTCGACGGCACGGCGCTCGGCGTTCACGGCGTCGAGCTCGGCGGCGATCTCCCGCGCGCGCTCGTGGCTGTCTGTCAGCAGGAGTTCGAGCCCGGCGTCGGGGCTGCGCATCCGCCCGGCGGCGTTGATGCGCGGGGCCAGACGGAAGCCGATCGCCTGCGTGTCGAGCGCGCTGGGATCGGTGCGGGCGACCTCCATCAGCGCCCGCAGCCCCGGCTTGGCGCTCCCCGCCAGCTCGGCGATGCCCGCCCGCACGAGGCGCCGGTTCTCGCCCTGAAGCGGCACGAGGTCGGCCACCGTGGCCAGTGCCACCAGCTCCAGGTCGGCCGGGGCGGTGTCGGCGCCGAGCGCCTCGGCGAGCTTCCAGGCCACGCCGGAGCCGCACAGATCGGGGCACGGATAGCCGCACACCACCGGGTGCACGATCCCGCAGCTCGGCAGCAGGCCGTCGGCGCGAGGTGTGTGGTGGTCGGTGACGATCACGTCGAGCCCGGCGCTGAGCGCGGCATCGACCTCGTCGACCGCGGTGATCCCACAGTCGACCGTGATCAGCAGCCCGGTGCCACGCGCGGCCAGCCGCTGCACCGTCGCCGCCTGCAGCCCGTAGCCGTCGCGCTCGCGACTGGGCAGGAACCACCCGACGTCCGCGCCGAGCGATCGCAGCGCTCTGACCATGATCGCGGTGGCGCAGATCCCGTCGACGTCATAGTCGCCGTGGACGACGATCCGCGACGAGGCCCTGAGATGGCTGCCGACGGTCTCCAGCACCGCCTCGATCCCGTCGAACTCCAGGGGAGAATGCGCGTCGCTCGGGTTCAGGAACGCCTGCGCCTCGCCGGGATCGGCGAGGCCGCGCCGCACCAGCACCTGGGCCAGCACGTGGCCGATCCCGAGCTCCCGCTCCAGCTCGAGCGCCGCGCCGAGGTCGTACGGGGGCAGCACCAGGCGCGGTGTCGGCTTCGCCTGCGCGTCAGGCCGTGGAACGTCATGCCGTGGAGCGGGCGCCACGTGCTCCAACGCCGGCGGGTCGGGCACCGGTCGCAGCGCGGACGCGACCGGAGCGGGATCTCCGACCTGCGTCTCGTTGACCAGCGCCACCCCGGGGACAGTAGGCGCGGCTCCAGACGGAACCGGTGAACGAGAGCCGCGCCCCGGGGTCGGCGGGTCAGAGACGTCGGTTTCCGGGCACTCGACCGTGTTCGCGGATCGAGATTCCGCCAGAGGTACGCACACGACACGGAGCGGGCACTCGATCCGCCGGAGCGGTCGAGTGTCACGTTATCGACGCGGGGAGGGCCGTGGGCGGGAGCTACGCGGTGGCCGCGACGGAGGCGGCGGCGCGTTCGCGGCGGATGCCCTCGAAGTAGACGATCGCCATGCCCAGCAGGGCGCCCGGGATCCCCTCCAGCGCGGTGACGAGGTGGGTGTCGTGGCGCCCGGGGATGTGGGCGCCGGCAATCAGGAAGCCGACCAGCGCGGCGCCGATGATCGCCCCGACGAAGGCGCCGACGATCCCGCCCCAGTAGCGGTCCGGCAGCCAGATCGTGAAGTGCCACAGCGCCAGTCCCATCATCACCCATGCCAGCATGCCCATGGCCTATCGCCTCCCGTGACGGCGGTTGCGGGACTTGGCGCGACGGGCGGGCCCGCCCGGGCGCGGCTTCGGCGCCTGGACCATGCCGTCGTTCTCGGCGGCGTCGGGCGCCGAGAAGTGCTCGTCACTGTCGCCGTTCTGCGCGGCGGGCGTGTCGGCGAGCTCGGGCTCGTCGGTGAGCTCGGGCTCGTCGGGCTCGGTCTCGGCCGTCGGAGCGGGCTTCGGCTTTGCCGTCGGGGCCGGCTTCGGCTTCGCCGCCGGCGGAGGCTTCGTCTGGCCGCGGGCCCGGCCGCGCGCGGGCGCCGGGGCGGCCGGCTCCTCGTCGGTGTGAGCGAGCCGCTGGGTCAGTCGCGAGGTGCGGCCGGCCCGGGCGGTCTCCTCGATCTCCAGGTCGCGCTTCATCTGCTCGAACTCGGCGGCCGAGACGCCGTCCGGATCGGGCATCGTCAGGCGGCCGGTGCGGCGCGCCTGCTTCTTGCGGTCGGGCTCGACGTCGGCGCCACCACCGGCGTACGGGGGAACGGTGCCGAGATCCTCTTCGATCCGCCGGCGGCGCGCCCGGTAGCCCGACTCGCGCTCCTTCCAATGGGTGAGCACCGGCGAGGCGATGAAGATCGACGAGTACGCGCCGGAAGCGACGCCGATCAGCAGCGCGAAGGCGAAGTCCTTCAGCGTCGAGCCGCCGAACAGCAACAAGGCGATGATCGGCAGCAGCGTGCACGATGTGGTGGCCAGCGATCGGGTCAGCACCTCGCTCATCGAGCGGTTCACGATCTGGGAGAAGGCAGCCCGCGGCATCCGCGGGATGTTTTCTCGCACACGGTCGAAGACGATGATCGTGTCGTACAGCGAGTACCCCAGAATCGTCAACAGCGCCGCGACGGTGTCGGCCGTCACCGTCCTGCCCGTCAGCGCGTACACGCCGCTCGTGATCAGCAGGTCGTGCATCAGCGCGATCAGCACCGGGACGGAGAACTTCCACTCGAATCGCAGCGCGATGTACAGCGAGATGACGAGCAGCGAGATGATGATCGCCACCACCGCGCTGTGCGTGACCTGGGAGCCGAACGTCGGTCCGACCGAGTTGTAGTTGAAGCGGGCGCCGTTATCGAGGATCCCGAACTTCTTCTCCAGGTCGGTCTGGAGCTTCGCCTGCGAGCCGCCGGGGAACTTGTTGTAGGAGAGCTGGAAGCCGTTCGGTCCGAGCCCGGTGCTCTTCCCACTGACCTTGATCACGGTCGGCTGCTGGACGCCGATCGACTCGATGTACGAGGTGACCTGCGCCTGAGTAGCCGAGTGCTGCAGACCGACCGAGACCTGGGTGCCCGAGGTGAAGTCGATGCCCAGGTTCAGCCCCCGCCCGCCGATCGCCAGCGCGCCGATCAGCAGGATGCAGCCCGATAGGGAGAAGAAGTACTTCGACTTGCCCATGAAGTCGATCTTCCAGACGTGCTTCTTGCCGGACGCGCCGAGCGCCGAGGGGCGGGCGATCGTGCGCGAGTCGCCCATCGTCATCAGGATCGCCTGGGTGGCCAGCACGGCGGTGAAGAGCGACACGAGCACGCCCACGCCGAGCGTGAAGGCGAGCCCCTTGACGTCCTGGGTGGCGAGCACGAACAGGATAAACGCGGTCATGATCGTGACCACGTTGGCGTCGATGATCGCCGTCAACCCCTTCTTGTAGCCAGTGATGATCGCCTGGCGAATCGATCTCCCGGCGCGGACCTCCTCCTTCACCCGCTCGAAGATCACGATGTTGGCGTCGGCGGCGACGCCGATCGTCAGGATCAGGCCGGCGATCCCGGCCAGCGTCAGCGTGATCGGGATCAGCTTGATCAACGCAAAGAAGTAGACGGCGTAGATAATCAGCGCCGTCGTCGCGATCACACCAAGGACGCGGTAGTAGGCGACCAGGAACAGCGCCACCACGATCAGGCCGATCAGACCCGCGATCAGCCCCTGATGCAGCGCCTGCTTGCCGAGGCTGGCGGAGATCTGCTCGGTGGAGATCAGCTTCAGCTTGATCGGCAGCGCGCCGAGCCGAAGCTGGGTGGCCAGGTTCTGGGCCGTCTGGAGCGTGAAGTTGCCGTCGATCTCGGAGCTGCCGCCGATGATCCCGTCCGGGTCGGTGTCGAAGTTGATGTACGGGACGGTCAGCAGCTCGTTGTCGAGGGCGACCGCGAAATGCTGGTAGAGCTTCGTCCCGAGCCCCGAGTCGAGCGAACCGCGGTGCGCGATCTGCCCGGTGACCTTCTCGAACTGCGTCTGCCCGCCCGAGGTGAAGCTGAACGTCACGTCGGGCTGGCCGCCCTGGGCCGTGCCCGCCTGGGGGTTCGTCACCTGGCTGCCCTGCAGCGCGACGTTGTCGATCATCGTGTACCACTGCGTCGCCGGACTCTCCTGGCTCGGCGGCTTGGAGAGGTTGGCGGGCACCGCCTGCACCACCACCGTTCCGGCGGGGAGCGTCATCAGCTCGGTCTGCGAGCGCGACACACCGGCCGGCAGGCCGTTGTACAGGTCCGAGATCGAGGTGTCGGGCCCGTTCACGTAGCAGTGCACGCCGGCGACGGGCAGGTAGCCGTAATGCTTGGCGGCGGCCTGGCAGGCGGCGGACCCGGGCGCCGCGAACAGGTAGAAGAGCGGGCCGGAGCGCGAGTTCTCCTTGCCCACCGGCGGGTTCTTGTACGCCTCGGCCGTCTTCAGCGCCGTGTACAGGTCGGTGCTGCCCTCTCCCGGCGAGCCCGGTCCCGTCGATGAGCTGCCCTGGCTGATCTGGGTGGCCGTCTGATCCTGGGCCTGGAGCAGACTGGACACCGGCTGCGGCTTGCAGGTCGCCACCGACTGCGTGCTCGTGCACGGCGTGAGCGCGTTCGCCTCCCAGTCGTAGAACAGCAGCCGGGCGGTGTTGCCGACCTCCTGCTCGGCCCGCGCCGTATCGGTCACATCGGGCAGGTCGACGATGATGTCCTTGCCGCCGTAGGTCGAGATCTCGGGCTGGGAGACGCCGAGCTGGTTGACGCGGTTCTGCATGATGTCGACGGCGCGCTGCAGCGCCGCCGGCGTCACGTTCGACTGCGGCGTCTTCTCGCCCTGGTAGGTCAGCTCGACCCCGCCCTTCAGGTCGAGGCCGAGGAAGGTGGTCTTCGCCGCGATGGCGGCGGCCGAGCCGGCGATCAGCCCCACTACCAGCAGCAGGATGAAGAGATTGCGCCTGCGATCGGTCATTGACGACAAACGATGGTCATTGACTCGTGGTGATGCTACTCGGGAAGATGACGGTTGGCTCAGGCAGCGAGCGTGGAGGCCGCGCTCAGTGCCCGTTGGTGGGCGTCAGCACGACGAGGATCCCGCCCTCGTCGTCGTCGTAGGCCGGGAAGATGTCGGCCACCGCCCGCGCTGGCAGATCGCGCTCGGCATTGACCTGGACGGCCTTCCCCTGGACGCGGACCTCCCATTCGAGCGCCGTGCCGACGTGATCGGTTCCGTCGTCGAACTTCAGGCCGAGCACGTCGCGCACTGGCCGGCCGATCGCCTGCTCGGTCTTCAGCCCGGTCAACTCGAACGACCCCTTGCCGCAGTCGACGATCCGGCCGTCGGCGTCGCAGGCGAAGAACGCCGCGCCGGGCGCCGGGTAATAGTCGTCGAGGAGTTCGAACAGATAGGCGAAGCCGCATTTGGCGCAGCCGCGCGCCTCGCGGCGGAAGCCGGCGTTGCGATCTGTACCCATCGAGCGGTTTCCGCAGTGCGGGCAGATGAAGTAGTGCTCGGAGGACATCGGTGCGTGAGGATAGGGGATGGACTGCGTCCATCCTTAAGAGTTCGCCTGGCGGCGAACTCCCAGCGTCTCACAGTAGGGTCAGATCTCCCGGCGGTTCCAGACCGAGGTGCTCCCAGCCCCGGCGCGTCGCGGCCCGCCCGCGCGGCGTGCGCTCGATCATCCCGCGTTGCAGCAGGTAGGGCTCGTATACGTCCTCGATCGTGTCGCGCTCCTCGCCGACCGAGACCGCCAGCGTGGAGAGCCCGACGGGACCTCCGTCAAAGCGCTCGCAGATCGCCCGCAGGATCTCGCGGTCGAGCCGGTCGAGGCCGACGTGGTCGACCTCCAGTTGATCGAGTGCCTCGGCCGCCACCGGCGCGGTGACCACCCCGTCGTGGCGCACCTCGGCGTAGTCGCGGACGCGCTTGAGCAGCCGGTTGGCGACGCGCGGCGTGCCCCGGCTCCGCGCCGCGATCCCGGCGGCGCCGGCGGGATCGATCTCGACGCCGAGCAGCCGCGCCGAGCGCCGCACGATCGTGGCGAGCTCCTCGGGGTCGTAGTGGTCCAAGCGGTGCTGAATCCCGAAGCGGTCGCGCAGCGGGGTGGTCAGCAGCCCGGTCCTCGTCGTCGCGCCGATCAGCGTGAACGGCGGCAGGGCGATCGTGATCACGCTGGCGCCGGCGCCCTGCCCGACGGTGATCGGCAGCTCGCCGTCCTCCATCGCCGGGTAGAACGCCTCCTCCAGCGCCCGTGGGAGCCGGTGGATCTCGTCGACGAAGAACACCGAGCGCGGCTCCAGCGCGGTCAGGAACGCGGCGATGTCGCCCTTGCGCTCCAGCGCCGGCCCGGCCGTCGACACGAACGGGACCTCCAGCTCGTTGGCGACGATCTGCGCCAGCGACGTCTTCCCGAGCCCCGGCGGGCCGGCCAGCAGCACGTGGTCGAGCGCCTCGCCGCGGCTGGAGGCGGCGAGGATCGACACGGCGAGCTGGTCCTTCAGCCCCTCCTGCCCGACGAAGTCCTCCAGCCGGCGCGGGCGCAGCGAGCGGTCAAGCTCGTCCTCGGGCAGCTCGCCAGGGTCCTGGACGCGCACGTTCACCGGCGGCTCGCCGTCCTCAGCGCATGGGCGATGAGCTCCTCGGGCTGCTCGCCGATCGCCCCTCGAAGCAAGTTGTCCGCCTCCTGGAGGCTGTAGCCGAGGCCGATCAAGCCGTCCCTGGCCATCAGCACCGGATCGTCAGAGCGGCTGATGGAGATCGCGGGCTCGGGGAACTGAATCCCGACCTTCTCGCGCAGCTCGACGATGATCCGCTCGGCGGTGCGCTTGCCGATCCCGGGCACGGCCTGGAAGCGCGCCGAGTCGCCGGCGGCGAGCGCGGCGAGCAGCTCCCGCGGCGGCCCGCCCGAGAGCACGGCGACGGCGACCTTCGGGCCGACCGACTGCACGCCGAGCAGCATCAGGAACAGCTCGCGCTCCTCCTCGGTGAAGAAGCCGTACAGCACCAGGGCATCGTCGCGCACGATCAGATGGGCGTGCAGCCGGACCTCGTGGCCGATCGCGGGCACGTGGCGAAGCGTCTCGGTCGACACGCCGAGGCGGTAGCCGACGCCACCGCAGTCGACGACGACGTGGTCGGCCCGGCGCACCGCGACCGTGCCCGAGATCAGCGCGATCATCGGGCCGCCCCCACGGCAGCGGCCAGCGGCGCCCGGTTGAGGTCGCAGATCGCCACCGCGAGCGCATCGGCGGCGTGGTCGGGTGAGGGCACGGCGCTCAGCCCGAGCAGGCGGGCCACCATCTTGCCCACCTGGTCCTTGCCGGCCCGGCCATAGCCGCAGACCGCGGCCTTCACCTGCTGCGGCGTGTAGGAACGCGAGGGCAGGCGCCGCTGTCCGGCGGCGAGCAGGACGACGCCGCGTGCCTGTCCGACCGCGAATGCCGTCTGCACGTTCGCGCCGAAGTACAGGGCCTCGATCGCGATCGCGTCCGGGGCGTGCTGCTCGATCAGCTCGCTCACCCGCGCGTGGATGTCACACAGGCGGAGCTCCAGCGGGATCCCGGCGCGGGTCTCGATCACGCCGTGCTCCAGCGCGCGCAGGCGCGAGCCGCCGGCGGCGACGACGCCGTAGCCGGTGCTGGCCGTGCCGGGGTCGATCCCGAGCACGATCATTCGTCCACTGTCGGGCGGTAGGGCTGGGTGCGGCAGCGCATACCGTCGACATTCTCCGCGGACGGCCGGACGCCTCCAGGATTCGGCGGATTCTGCCGATATGCCCCTTGACGTGTTCGGGAAAGGCCAGAGCGACGAGCTGCTCCACGAGTTGACCGCGCTGCGCGCGCGGGTCGCGGAGCTGGAGGACGAACGCGTCCGCGTCGTCCGCCTCGACTCGGTCACCGGGCTGCTCAGCGCCCGCGCCTTTCGCGGCCGGCTGGCCGAGGAGGTCGAGCGCGCCCGACGCTATCAGCGCCGGCTGTCGCTGGCGCTCGTCTCGATCGACGACTTCGGCGCGCTGGAGTTGCACCACGGCTTCAAGGCCGGGGACGAGCTGCTGATCGCCGCCGCCCATCGCCTCGCCGCCGCCGTGCGCTCGCACGATCAGATCGGGCGCACCGGTCAGGCCCAGTTCGGGTTGCTGCTGCCGGACACCGAGGCCGAGGCGGCGCGCCCGGCCCTGGAGCGGCTGCTGGTGGAGCTCGAGGTCGTCGGCGAGGGCACGATCCGCGCGGCCGGCGCATCGATGGGGATCGCCTCGCTGGCGCGCGGGATGAGCGCCGAGGGTCTGATCGCCAGCGCCACGATCGCCTGCACCCACGCCCAGGAGATGGGCGGCGGCCGCGCCGTCGCCGCCGAGCCGCTGTCCGCCGAAGTGCAAGCCACCGCTCCGCAGCAGGATGCGATCGAGGCACTCGCCGTGGCCCTGCTGGAGCGCGACCGCTACACCGGCGAGCACTCCGAGGCGGTGATCGCGATGTCGGGCGCCGTCGCCCGCAACCTCGGCTGCAGCGCCACGGAGGTCGCGCGGGTGCGCTCGGCCGCCCTGCTGCACGACATCGGGAAGGTCGCGATCCCCGACGAGATCCTGCACAAGCCGGGCCCCCTGACCGACGACGAATGGAGGCTGATGCGCGAGCACCCGGTGATCGGCGAGCGCATCCTCCGGGTTCTCCCCGGGCTCGGCTCCGTGGCCAGGATCGTCCGCCACGAGCACGAGCGCTGGGACGGCGGCGGCTACCCGGACGGGCTGCAGGCCACCCAGATCCCGCTCGGCAGCCGGATCATCATCGCCGCCGACACCTATCACGCGATCACCTCCGACCGCCCCTACCGCGCTCGCCAGACGCACGCCGCGGCGATCGAGGAGATCTCGCGCTGCGCCGGGACGCAGTTCGACCCCGACGTCACCGCCGCCCTGATCGGGCATCTCTACGGCCAGCGCCAGGCCGGCGTGGCCGTCTGCTGACCCGCCACTAGATCCCGACGCAGCGCTTCCGCGCCACTAGATCCCGACGCAGCGGTTCAGATGGCCCGCGCGGTAGACGCGGTAGATCTTGAACACGCCGACCTGCTTCAGGAACACGATCCGGTTGAAGTATGGGTTCAAGGCGGCCGGACCGCCGTCGATCGAATCCCACGGCCCGACGACGTACAGGCCCTCGTTGGCCATCACGGTCCCGACCCGCTCCAGCGTGGAGTGGAGCTTGAAGGCCAGCGCGGTCTGCAGCGAGTGGTTGATCGCGACGTAGCTCTGGACGGGCGACTTGCACGGGAACACGCCCGCGTGACCGCCCACGGCGGCCACCGCGGCGTTGAGGTTGTTCAGCCGGCGCACGGCGGTCTTGGTCAGCGAGTACTGCTCGCGCGCGTACGTGACCCGGCCGTCGACGTAGTGGTAAGAGACGACGACGGCGATCAGGGCGGCAAGCACCGCCGCCACCCGCGCCGGCGCGCGCCCGCCGCCGGCCCGCCAGAGCCGCCCGGCCAGCTCACCGGCCAGCGCGCCAATCCGCACGACGCCGACGCCGGCCAGCACGCAGGCGATCGCCGCTCCGGGCAGGAAGAAGCGCTCCAGTCCGGGATAGCCGTCGAGCGTCTCGCCGACGACCACCACCCACCAGGCCGCGCCGAGCGCGCCAACGGCCAGGACCACGCGATCGCGCTCCTTGTACAGCGTGATCGCGAGTGCGATCAGCGCCAGCACCAGCACGGGGACGCTCTGATCGTCGACGCCGCGGCGGAGCACGGCCAGGAACGGGTCGCTGCCGAGGTGGCCGTTGTACTCGGACGCCTGGGTGGCGGCGGAGAACCACTTCCCGGTGGTGATGCCGGGCGGGGCGAACCACATGAACGGCATGAACGCCAGCCCGGCGAGCACGCCGACGCGCACCCGCACCGTCGGCTCCTTCCAGGCCAGCCAGGCGGCGAAGACGATCATGAACGGCCACGCCTCCGGGCGCATCAGCCCGAGCGCGACCCCGAGCATGAACGACTGCCAGCGCTTGCCGGCCAGCAGCCGCTCGACCGACCACAGCGCGCAGCCGACGAGGATCGGTTCGGTGGCGCCGCGGTAGAAGTAGTAGGCGAAGTCCTGGAGCAGGATCAGCGAGAACGCCGCGATCACGCCGGCGAGCGGGGCCCAGCGCGCGTAGCCGATCCGCGCCGTCATCTGGGCGGCCAGGCGGTAGGCGGCGATGAACGCCATCAGCGCGCCGACCCGCTCCGTGATCACCCACATCGTCGGACCCCCGCTGAACAGGCCGTAGATGGCGGTGAAGATCACGGGGAACGGCTTCCACGACGAGCCGCCGCCGATGACCAGGCTGAGGTGCGGATCAAACACCTCGCGCCCCCACACGATCCACGACCACGGGTCGTAGCTCGGCACGGTCGGCAGCACGGCGGCCGACAGGAGGGCGAGCGCGATGCAGACGATCAGCGAGGACGCGAACGGAGCGGCTGCCACCCGCTCGCGCAGCCGTGTCAACGCGGCGCCGAAGGCCGGCGGTGTCGGGGACTCGGTCACGACGCTGCCCGCCATCGACCCTTGCGCCTTCACACGGCGGAGAATCGGCAGCGCATCAAGGTCGCGATCACGCGGAAGCCGTCTAGCGCGGTGAGCTTCTTGCCCTCTTCGTTGGACCGCGCCAGGTAGTGGACCGGCACCTCGAAGATCCGCTCGCGCTTCTGCACGAGCCGGGCCGTGATCTCGGGCTCGATGGCGAACCCAGCCGAGCGCAGCGGCAGTTCCTGGAACAGCTCGGTCCGGATCATCTTGTGGCAGGTCATGATGTCGTGGAGGTACACGTTGAAGAGCATGTTGCACGCCAGCGTGACGCCCTTGTTGCCGAGGACGAACATGAACGAGTGGCTCGTGTAGCCGTCAAAGGCACGCACGCCGAAGCAGGCGTTGGCGCGGCCGTCCAGCAGCGGCGGCATCAGCAGCGCCAGGTCGGCCGGGTCGTACTCCAGGTCGGCGTCGAAGATGCAGGAGAACTCTCCGCGCGCCTCGCGCAGCGCGGTCTGGATCGCCGCGCCCTTGCCCTGGTTGTGGTCGTGCTTGAGCAGGCGCACACGGCCGTCCCAGCTGCCACCGGCGAGGATCTCGCTGGTGCCGTCGGTGGATCCGTCGTCGACCAGGATCAACTCGAAGTCGGTCGGCAGCTCGGTGGCCAGCACCTCGGCGATGGCGCGCTCGACGCGCTCGCGCTCGTTGTACACCGGCATGAGAATCGAAAGCATGTGAGCGTGGGTGGGTCGGCGAGAAAGGTGGGGCAGGCGCCGAGATGACGGGGGGCCGCCTACGAGGGCGGCGATGCTAGCGAATGCGCCGGATTTCCGAGAGGATGCCGGGATGGCCGACGAGTTCGCCCCCCTCCTGGACGGCCTGGAGGGCCGTGAGCGCCGGGCGCGCGAGCAGCTGCTGACGATGCTCTCAGGGCGCGGCTTCACGCTGCGCGAGCTGCAGGACGCCGTCGCCGAGAATCGGCTTGCCCTGCTGCCGGTCGCCCAGGTGCTGGGGGGCTCGTACACGGCCGCCGAGGTGGAGGAGCGCAGCGGCACGCCCGCCGCGCTGGTGAAGCGGATCCGGCGGCTCGGTGGGCTGCCGCAGGCGCAGGACGACGACCGCGTCTTCTCCGACGCCGACGTCGAAATGGCGCGCTCGATCCGGCTCTACATCGACGCCGGCATCGACGACGAGTCGCTGGTGGAGATCACGCGGGTGATGGGTGAGGCGATGGCGCGGCTGGCGGCGACCGTGACCGGGGCGTTCGTGGCGTCGTTCCTGGAGCCGGGGGACAGCGAGGATGCCGTTGCCCTGCGCTTCGCGGCGCTGGCCGAGCAGCTGATGCCGTCGTTCGGGCCGGTGCTCGTCGCCGCCTTCAGCCAGCACCTGCGCGAGAGCGTCGGCCGCGGGATGCTCGGCCAGGCGCAGCTGGAGACGGGCCGGATCGCCGACGCCCAGGACGTCGCGATCGGTTTCGCCGACCTCGTCGGGTTCACGCGCCTCGGAGGCGAGATCGAGGTGCGAGAGCTCGGCCACGTCGCCGGCCGGCTGGCCGAGCTGGCGTTCGAGGCGACGGTCCCGCCGGTGCGGCTCGTGAAGACGATCGGCGACGCGGCGATGTTCGTCTCCACCGATCCGGCGCCGCTGATCGATGTCGCGCTGACGCTGCTGGAGGCGGCGGAACGCGCCGAGCTGCCAAGCCTCCGGGTCGGCCTGGCCTGGGGCCAGGCGGTCCAGCGCACCGGCGACTTCTACGGCAACGCCGTGAACCTGGCCAGCCGCGTGACCGGCGCCGCGCGTCCCGGCAGCGTGCTGTGCACGGAGGAGATGCGCGACGCCGCGCCCGACCAGTTCGAGTTCTCCAGCGCGGGCGCGTTCCGCCTGAAGGGCGTGCCGGGCCACGTCCCGCTGTACCGCGCCCGCCGGCTCGCGCCCGGTGCGGGCGACGAGCCGGAGGCGGGGCCGTCTCGCGCTCGGACTAGGAAGTCGCGAGCAGATCGATCACGAAGATGAGCGTCGAGTTCGCCGGGATCCCGTTGCCGCCGCGGGCGCCGTAGGCGAGGCTCGGCGGGATGATCAGCTCACGCCGACCGCCGATCTTCATCCCGGGGATGCCCTTCACCCAGCCCGGAATGATGTCCGGTGTGGGGCCGAGCTCGGCGGTGAACGGCTGCTTGGTCGTCCACGTGTGGTCGTCGAAGATCTTGCCGGTCTTGTAGAACTCGCCGACGTAGTCGACGGCGACGGTGCTGTTACTGGTGGCCGTCTTGCCGGTGCCCTTCACGAGGTCCGTGGTCTGCAGCGTCTTGGGCGGCGCCCCCTTCGGCACCGTGATCTTCGGCTGGGTCGCGAGCGGGCCGGAGGTCGGCGTCTTGGCCGTCACCGTGGGTGTCGTGGTCGTGGGTGTCGTCGGCGTCGTGCTGGCCGGGGTGGCGGCCGCAACGGTCGCGCCGGCCGACGGCGCCAGGACGATGCCGGGGGCCTTGGACGAGGAGCCGCAGGCGGCGACTCCGGCCGCGAGCAGCGCGGCGGATGGGATCGTGAGTAGTCGCTTGGTCATGAGAACGGCGCAGGGTACATGCCCCGTTTGAGTCGCGCGTAAGAGACTCAGCCGGCGAGTCGCTCGAGCACGTCTGCCGACACGTCGTAGTTGGCGTGCACGGCGCCAACGTCGTCGTTCTCCTCCAACGCGTCGATCAGCCGCATCAGCTTGGCCGCGTCGGCCTCCTGCAGCGGAACCCGCGTTTTCGGCCGCTGGGTGACGTCGGAGCTCTCGATCTCGACGCCCGCCTCCTCCAGCGCCTCTCGGACCGCGGTGAAGTCCGCCGGCTCGGTGATGACCTCGTAGACGTCGTCATCAAGCACGATGTCCTCGGCTCCGGCGTCGATCGCCACCATCAGATCATCCTCGCCGTAGCGGGACGCGTCGACGACGATCTCGCCGCGCTTGTCGAACAGGTAGGCCACGGAGCCTGGCTCGCCAAGGCTGCCGCCCTGCTTGCCCAGCAGGTGCCGGACATCGGCGCCCGTGCGATTGCGATTGTCGGTCAGCGCCTCGATCAGCAGGGCTACTCCGCCCGGGCCGTAGCCCTCGTACAGGACGTTCTCCCACTGCTCGGCGTCGTTGCCCGCGCCGGTGCCCTTGGCGATCGCGCGCTCGATGTTGTCCTTCGGCATCGACGCGTCGCGCGCCTTCTGAATCGCAAGCGCCAACGCGGCGTTGCCGGCGGGATCCCCACCGCCCTCCTTGGCCGCAACCTGCACCGCGCGCGCCAGCTTCGTGAAGTGCTGGCCCCGACGCTGGTCGACGACCGCCTTCTTGTGCTTGATCGAAGCCCATTTGGAATGCCCTGACATGTGAATCAGTTTAGTGCTCGGCGCCGGTAGCGATCGCGTCGCCCAGCGCGGCCTCCACGGCTTCGTTGAACACGGTCTCGGTGTGCGTGCGGGCGGTGGCGAGGCCGCCGGCGCGCAGCCGCGCCCGCAGCTCCGGGGTGCCGTGCAGCCGACGCACCGCGGCGGCCAGCGCGGCCGGGCGCTCGGGCGGCACGATCACGGCGTTCTCGCCGTCGCGGAGATATTCACCTGAGCCGCCACGACCGGTGGCGATCACCGGGCGCGCGAACCCCATCGCCTCCAGCGGGACGATCCCCCATGGCTCGGACCACCGCACGGGGAACAGGACGGCGTCGGCCGCGTCGTAGAGCTCGGGCAGCTCGGCGTGGCTGCGGGCGCCGAGCAGCTGCACCCGCTCGCCGAGCCGCCGGCGCTCGACCAGCTCCTGGAGCCGCCGCCGCTCTCCCGGATCACCGTCGCCGGCGATTCGCAGGGTCGCCTCGGGCGGCAGCTCGCTCAGCGCCGCGATCGCGTCCTCCACCCCTTTGCGCGGGTCGAGCCGCCCGACGTACAGCAGACACCACCGCCATGGCCGTTCGGGGCGCGGGTCCAGGAAGGCGGGGTCGACACCGAGGTGGGCGATCGTGCTGTCCGGCAGCCGGAGTCCCGACGCGCGGGCCGCGCCACGGACCGCCTCGGAGATCAGTACGTACCGGGCAGCGTCATCGAGCGACACCCGCGCCGGCAGCCCGGTCAGCCGTTCCGCCACCCCGGCCAGCCCACGGCTGCAACGAAACGGCCTGGTCCACTGGTCGACGAGCGGCCCGTACACGAGCCAGTCATCGGCGACGAATCCGATGGCCGGCAGCGAGCGGCGACGGACCCGCTCCAGCAGGGACAGCGACATGCCCCCCATCGACCACCAGGCGACGACGTCCGGGGCGAACTCGCGCAGCTGCCGCTCCAGCACGGCCGCGTTATGG
>DASZLC010000068.1:0-2833 GCA_035552615.1 Solirubrobacteraceae bacterium | reverse complement strand
GATCACCGCGCCGGGCGACGAGGTCGTGCTGGCCGCCCGGATCGCCCCGGACCTCTCGCCGTGGCTGGCGGTCGACGCGGTGCGCCTGCGCCAGGTGCTCGGCAACCTCGTCGGCAACGCCGTCAAGTTCACCGCCCGCGGGCGGGTCGAGCTGTCGGTCGAGGTGCTCGGCGGCGACGCCGTGTCGCAGCGACTGGCGCTCGTCGTGACCGACACCGGCGTGGGGATCTCGGCCGAGGACCAGGCGCGGCTGTTCGCCCCGTTCGAGCAGGTCGGGGCGGCCGGCGCCGTCGGCCGGGCCGGCACCGGGCTCGGGCTGGTGATCTGCCGCCAGCTGGTGGAGGCGATGGGCGGGACGATCACGCTCGCCTCCGAGCTCGGGCGCGGGACGAAGCTGCTGGTGGAGCTGGCGCTCCCGATCGTCGCCGCGCCGGCCGACGGAGGCGCCGATGCTGATCGCGGCGTCGCGCGCCGGTCGCTGCCGGCCCGCGAGCAGGCCGAGCGCGAGGGCAGCCTGCTGCTGCTGGTGGAGGACCACCCGGTGAACCGGGAGATCCTCGCCCGGCAGCTGCAGACGCTTGGCTTCGTGACCGACACCGCCGGCGACGCGGACGAGGCGCTGGCCCGGTTTGAGCGCCGTCCGCATGGGCTCGTGTTCACCGACATTCAGTTGCCCGGCGCCGACGGGTACGAGCTGGCGCGCCGCCTGCGCACAGCGGAGGCGCGGCTCGGTCGTCCGCGCCGGCCGATCATCGCGCTGACGGCCAACGCGCTGCGCGGCGCGCGCGAGCGGTGCGTCGACGCGGGGATGGACGATCTCGTCGTCAAGCCGGCGACGCTGGGCACGCTCGCGGCGACCCTCCGGCGCTGGCTACCCAACGTCGGCTGGCCCGGCGCGCCGCCCGCGGCGCCCGGCGACGAAGCGCCGTTCGACGCCTCCGCGCTGGCTGAGCTGACCGGCGGCGATGCCGAGCTCGAGCGCCACATCCTCGCCTCGTTCGCGCGCTCGCTGCACGATGACCTGCCGGCGCTCGCTCAAGCCCAGGCCGACGGCGACCTGGAGCGGATCCGCCGGCTGGCCCATCAGATCGCGGGCGCAGCGCGGACCGTGGGCGCCCACGCGCTGGCTGCAACGGCGAGCCGGGTTGAGCGGGCGGCGATCGAGGCCGGCGACAGCGCGGAGCTGGAGGGGCTGGCTGGCGAGGCGTCGGCGCACGCGCTCAGCGGCTGAAGCGGCGCAAACGTCCGAAGCCGCGGCGGCTCAGCGACTGAGGCCGGCGGTGGCGCCGGGAGCGAGCTGCGGGCCGGTGACCGGCACGTCGCCGAGCGCCGCGTCGATCGCCCGCAGCGTGTCGTCGCTCAGCGTCACTCCGGCGGCCGCGGCGTTGCCGTGGACCTGGGCGGGGCGCGAGGCGCCGATGATCGCCGAGGCGACGTTCGGCTGGCGCAGAATCCAGGCCAGCGCCAGCTGGACCATCGTCAGCCCCAGCTCGTCGGCGATCGGCCGCAGCCGCTGCACGGCGGCGAGCGTCGCGTCGGTGAGGAACCCCGGGATGAAGGCGCCCATCTCGTCGCTGGCCGCGCGTGAGTCGGCGGGCGGGGCCTCGCCGGGCGTGTACTTGCCGCTGAGCACGCCCTGGGCCAGCGGCGACCACACGACCTGCGAGATCCCGTGCCGGGCACACAGCTCCAGCAGCTCGGCCTCCGGCGCGCGCCACAGCATCGAGTACTGCGGCTGCGAGGAGACGAACTTCGGCGCGCCGGGCACGGCCAGCCCGGCCTCGATCTGCTCGGGCGTCCACTCGCTGAAGCCGACGTAGCGCACCTTGCCGGAGGCCACCGCCTCGGCCACCGCGCCCATCGTCTCTTCGATCGGGGTGTCGACGTCATAGCGATGGAATTGGTAGAGGTCGACGTAGTCGGTCTGCAGTCGCGCCAGCGACGCGTCGAGCTGCTTGTGGATCTGCGCCCCCGACAGCCCGTGGTCCGTGTCGGACATGGGGAAGAACACCTTGGTGGCGAGCACGTAGGAGTCGCGGGGATAGGCCGAGAGGATCTCCCCCCATGCCGTCTCGGCGGCGCCACGGCCGTACGCGTTGGCGGTGTCGAAGAAGTTGATCCCGGCCTCGAACGCGGCCCGGGTGCACGCCTCCGTCTGCTCCCGCTCGATCCCGCCGGCGTAGGTCAGCCACGCCCCGAGCGAGATCTCGGAGACCTTCAGGTCGCTGTCTCCGAGCTGGCGGAACTCCATCTGTCTCGACTATAGGGATCGAGCGTCGCCGGGCGTCAGCCAGCGCTTGGCGACCTTGGCCAGGTAGGTGAACTTCGGGTTCACGATCTGCGTGGCGCGGGCCTCGGCCACCTGCCCGAGGAGCAGCAGCGCGTCCTCCTGGCTGAACCCGTAGTCGGCGACCATCCAGGTGATCAGCTCGCGGACGGCGAGGCGGAAGGCGTCCTCCAGCGGGCGCGCGCATGCGACCGCTCCGATATGCGTGTCGGTCTCGAACCGCGGCCAGCGCATCGCGGCCGGCCGGGAAGCGATGTCGAGCGTGACCGTCGTATAGGTGCGGCACTCGATCCCGCCGCACCCGCACAGCTCGCCGTCGCCCTGCCGAGCGTGGCAGTCGCCGAGCGCGAACAGCGCGCCGTCGACGAACACCGGCAGGTACACGGTGGTGCCGGCCGTGAACTCCTGGACGTCGAGGTTGCCGCCGTGCGGCCCGTTGTCGACTGTCGAGACCGCCTCGATCAGCGGCGCGGTGCCGATCACCCCGACCATCGGCTCGACGGGGAGCCGGCGTCCGCCGAGCTCGATCAGCCCGTCCTTGATCGG
>DASZLC010000067.1:0-3425 GCA_035552615.1 Solirubrobacteraceae bacterium | reverse complement strand
GCCGTTGTCCTCGCCGCCGCGATGATGCCGGTAGTCGCCCGGGTCGGGCAGCAGCTCGCTCGCCACCTCGTTGGCCGGCTCCTTCCAGCTCGGCGGCGCCAGCTTGTCGAGCCATTCGAGCGCGTCGGCGTGGATCCCGGGCTCGTCATCGTTGATCCACACCCCCGCGGTGATGTGCATCGCCGCCACCAGCACCATGCCCTCCGCGATGCCGGCGTCACGGACCGCCTCGGCGACATCGTCCGTGATCCGCACGAACTCCCGCCGCTTCGGCGTCTGGAAGGTCAGGTACACGGTATGGGACTTCACGAGCGCGGATCCTAGCCAGCCGCTCGCCTCGGGTGAACGCCTAGAATTGAGGGCGCCCAGGGGAGTAGCACAATTGGTAGTGCACCGGTCTCCAAAACCGGGGGTTGCAGGTTCGAGTCCTGTCTCCCCTGTTGGGTAGGTGCGGCGAGAGGGTGCCGTCCCAGTAACGCTGCCGAGTTTTTCGACTCCATGGGTCGAAACCTCGGCAGCGTCGCGCTGAACATGCGGGCGGAGGGACTCGAACCCCCATGAGCTAAGCCCACCGGCACCTAAAGCCGGCGCGTCTGCCAATTTCGCCACGCCCGCCAGAAAGTGCTGCACGCGACGGCCACAGATTGTATGGTCCCGCCATGCCTCCGGTCCGCAACCTCCCTCCGGGCTACACGGTCATCTATCCCAACCGGGACAAGGCGGCCAACAAGGCGACGAAGGGGATCGTCGTTCTGATCCTGCTCGCGTCGGTGGCGCTGATGCTGATCGTGACGATCGGCGGCTGGTCGAAGCTCCAGGGCATGAAGCCGGTGGAGTTCGCCTGGTCCATCATCTACCTGCTGATCGCCTTCTACGTGTCCCGGTGGGCGCGCGGGCTGCTGCCGATCGCGGCAGCGCTGGCTGTGCTGCTGCTGATCATCTCGCTGATCGCCGGGCTCGGCGCGTCAGGAACGAGCTGGTTTGACCGCAACCACTACGGCTTCGGGCCGGCACAGTCGCTGTTTGGCGGCAGCGGTCTCAGCCCGGACGCGCTCGGGCTGTTCACGCTCCTGATCGCCCCCATGCAGGTGCTGCTGATCGTGTTCTCGATGCAGGGCTTCTCGCAGGGCTGGAACGTCGAGCTCGAGGTCCCGATCGAAGAGGCCTCGCGGCGTGGCAGCCCGCGCGCGCCCGGCACGCCCGGCGCGCCGGCGACCGCCTGAACCACCACGAGAGAACCTCGCCGCCGAACGAAGCGATCCTCGGCTTCATCGTCGGCGAGCTCCAAGCCGCACTCCTCCTCTAAGGACCCGGACGAGTACGGCGGGTGGGATTCGAACCCACACGAGCTTTCGCTCAGCGGCTTTTGAGGCCGCCATGTCTACCGTTCCATCACCGCCGCGCGCCTGCGCAGTGTAGTGCGGCACTAGTTCGGCTCAGCCGCCGACGAGGCCGTACAGCTCGTCGATCAGCCCGGCCGGCGCCACGACCACGCCCGACGCATCACGCGCGTCGCCGGCCAGGGCCCGCACCGACAGCCCGGCGCGCGCCGCGATCAGCCTGCCCGCGGCGATGTCCCACGGCTTCACGCCGCGCTCGTAGTAGGCGTCCATCCGCCCGTAGGCGCACCAGGCAAGGTCGAGCGCCGCCGCCCCCGCACGGCGAATGTCGCGCACCCTGGGCAGCACCCGGGAGACGACGGCGGCCTGCCGCGCGCGCGTCTGGCCCGCGTAGCCGAACCCGGTGGCGACAAGCGCGTGCCCGAGGTCATCGACATCCACATGCCGAAACGGCTCGCCGTTCAGCCTCGCCGCGCCGTCGCGCACGGCGGTGAAACACTCCTCGCGCACGGGGTCGAGGACGACCCCGGCGAGCCCGCCGTCGCCGTCCTCCACCGCGACGCTGACGGCGAACTGCGGAATGCCGTAGAGGAAGTTGGCGGTCCCGTCGAGCGGGTCGACGATCCAGCGCAGCGCGCTCGCCTGCCCCGGAACGGTCTCCCCTCCCTCCTCGCCGAGGATCGTGTCGGTCGGACGCCGCTCACCGAGCACGCCGCGGATCGCCGCCTCGGCCGCGAGATCGGCCTCGGACACCGGATCGGTCGGCGTGCTCTTGGAGGCCAGCGCGGGCTGGCGAGGACCGAACCGCTCGCGCAACTCGACTGCCGCGGCCCGCGCCGCCGCCTCGGCGACGGCCAGCAGCTCGGCCTGATCGGGGGCGCTCACCCCACGGTTCTATCCAACCCCGCGAACCGGCGGCGCCCCGGATTACCGCCACTGCGATCATGCGCGCGTCATGTCCGCCACCGAGACCCTGCAAGGACTGTGCGAGTTCGAAATGCGCGGCGGCGGAACCGACGCCGAGCGCCGCGCCGGCCTGTGGCTCGCCGAGCAGATCGAAGCCACCGGCCGCGAGGCCACGATCGAGACGTTCTGGTGCCGCCCGAACTGGGCCTTCGCGCAGGTGTGGCACGCCGCCGCGGGGCTGGCGGGGAGCCTTGTCGCCGTTCACACCCCGCGCGTCGGCGGCGCGATCCTGCTCGTCGCCCTGCTCTCGGCGCTCTCGGACGTCGTCTTCGGCGTCTCGATCGGCCGTCGGCTCACCCCCGAGCGCGCCAGCCAGAACATCGTCGCGACGCCACCCCAGGGCACGCCCCGGCGGCGGGTCTCGCTGATCCTCACCGCCCCCTACGACGCTGGCCGGGCCGGGCTCGTCGACCGCGACGCGATTCGCCGTCCAGTGGCGCGAATGCGGACCGCGACCGGGGGCCTGGCGCCCGGCTGGGCGTTCTGGTTCGCGATCGTGCTGCTGTGGCTGCTTGGCGTGGCGATCGCACGCTTCGAGGGGGCGACCGGCGCCCTGATCGGCGTGCTGCAGCTGATCCCGACCGTTGCGCTCGTGCTGATCACGGCGGCGCTGCTGGAGAAGGCGACGGCCGACTTCGGACCGTCCGCTGGCGACGACGCCAGCGGGGTCGCCGCCGCACTGGCGATCGCCGCGGCCCTCGACGCCTCGCCGCTGTACGAGGCATCGGTTGACGTCGTGCTGACCGGTGCGGGCGACGGGACCGGGCTCGGGCTGCGCCGGTACCTGCGCTCCCGGCGGCGCTCGCTGCGCGCGCATAACACGGTCGTCGTCGGAATCGGCCCGTGTGCGCACGGAACGCCGCGGTACTGGCTGAGCGACGGTCCGTTCCTCCCCGTCCGTCACTTCAAGGCGCTCCGGCGGCTCGGCGCCCAGGCGGGGCAGGCGGATCCGCAGCTGGATCTCACCGCCCACCGCGGCCGTGGCAGCTCGCCGGCGCTGCCGGCCCGGCTGGCCGGGATGCCGTCGATTGCGATCGGCAGCCTGGACGCCCTCGCGCTCTCCGCGAACTCCCACCAGCAGAGCGACACCCCCGACACCGTCGAGGAGGTCGTGCTCGC
>DASZLC010000066.1:0-5927 GCA_035552615.1 Solirubrobacteraceae bacterium | reverse complement strand
TACCTCGAGCTGGCCGGCGGCGCGGGCACCGCCGGGATCGCCCGCGCCGTGGCGGGTCGGCTGACGACGCTGGCCGGGCAGCCGCTGGCCGGCGAGACCGTCGAGGTGCAGCGCGTCGAACCCGGCGGCGCGAGCACGACGATCGCCACCGCCACCACCGCCGCCGACGGCAGCTTCACGGCGGCGGTGACGCTCACCGAGGACGCGCTGATCCGCGCGCTGCACGGCGCCGCGCCGGCCGTCGTCTCGCCGCTTGTCGCGGTCGCGGTGGGCCGCGCGGTCACGCTGACGGTCGTCTCGATCGCCCCGCTGGCGGTGGCCGGCACGATCAATCCACCGAATGTGCGGACCGTGACCGTCGAGGTGTACCTCGCCGGCACTCGCCAGGTCGTGCAGTCACACAAGGTGCGCGTCGTGCGGGGTGCCTACACGGTGACCCTGCCGACCCCGGCTCCCGGGAATTACGAGGTGTACGCCCACGTGCGGGCGACGGCGAGCAACGCCGCCGGCGCCACCGGGCTCGTGCCCGTCACGATCAGCTGAGTTTCGGCGAGCGCCACGGGGTGCGCAGCCGCAGCTCGAGCTCGTCGCCGAGATCGGCGATGGCGATCCGGTCCTGCTTCAGGCTGTCGCGGTCGCGGAGCGTGACCGTGCGGTCCTCCAGCGACTGGTGATCGATCGTCACCGCCCACGGCGTCCCGATCTCGTCCTGGCGGCGGTAGCGGCGGCCGATCGCGCCGCCCTCGTCGTACTCGGCCTGGACGCGCTGGCGCAGGTCCTTCCAGATCTCGCGGGCCAGCTCGGGCTGGCCGTCCTTGCGCACGAGCGGGAGGATCGCCACCTTCACCGGCGCGAGCTTCGGGTGCAGCCGCAGCACGGTGCGCGTCTCGCCCTCGATCTCGTCCTCGTCGTAGGCGTCGACGAGGAAGGCCAGCATCGCGCGGTCGGCGCCGGCGGCCGGCTCGATCACGTGCGGGACGTAGCGCTCGCCGGTGGCGGTGTCGACGTACTCCAGCTTCTGGCCGCTGGCGGCGGCGTGCGCGGTGAGGTCGAAGTCGCCGCGGTTGGCGATCCCCTCCAGCTCCGACCACCCGATCGGGAACAGGTACTCGACGTCGCTCGTCCCGCTGGAGTAGTGCGACAGCTCGTCGGCGTCGTGCGGGCGGAGCTTCAGGTGGTCGGGGCGGATGCCGAGCTCGACATACCAGTCAAAGCGCTGCTGCAGCCAGTGCTCGAACCACTTCTGCGCCTCCTCCGGCGGGACGAAGAACTCCATCTCCATCTGCTCGAACTCGCGCGTGCGGAAGATGAAGTTCCCCGGCGTGATCTCGTTGCGAAAGCTCTTGCCGATCTGGGCGATCCCGAAGGGCGGCTTCTTGCGGGAGAACTGCAGGTAGTTCTTGAAGTTCAGGAAGATCCCCTGCGCCGTCTCGGGCCGCAGGTAGACGGTCGAGCCGTCCTCCTTCACCGGGCCGACGGTGGTCTCGAACATGAGGTTGAACTGGCGCGCCCCGGTCAGGTCACAGTCGTCGGTCTCGCCCGGGTGCTTCGAGGGCTTGCGCCCGCACTGGGCCGACTCGATGTGGTCGGCGCGGAAGCGCAGCTTGCACGTGCGGCAGTCGATCAGCGGGTCGGTGAAGCCGGCGAGATGGCCGCTCGCCTCCCACGTCTTCGGGTGCTGGATGATCGCCGAGTCGAGCGCCACGACGTCGTCGCGCTCCTGCAGCATCGAGCGCCACCACTGGCCCTTCACGTTGTTCTTCAGCAGCACGCCGTAGTGGCCGTAGTCGTAGCTTGACCCGAGCCCGCCGTAGATCTCGCTGGAGGGGAAGACGAAGCCGCGCCGCTTGCTCAGCGACACGATCTTGTCCATCGTCACGACGTCCTCGGTGGCCATCGGCGGTGATCCTAGATCACGCGCCCCGCTTGGCAGTCTCACCCCGAGAGTGCCAAACCGCGCCCGGGGTACCGGGAGGGCCACAGCTATACTCGGGTGCGGGATGCCGATCTACGAGTACCGCTGCAAGAAGGGCCACACGTTCGACGTGATGCAGCGCATGAGCGACGACCCGGTGACGAAGTGCGAGGTCTGCGGCACCGCCGTGCAGCGCGTGCTGCACGCTCCCGCCGTCCACTTCAAGGGATCGGGCTTCTACAACACCGATTACGGCACCAAGAAGCGCGCGCGCGAGACGAAGGAGTCGAGCGACAACGCCAAGAAGGAGACCTCGACCACGACCTCCAGTGAGTCGAAGTCCTCGGACAACGGCTCGGGCTCCTCGTCGGACTCGAAGAGCACGAAGAAGTCCGAGAAGGCCGCGGCCTCCTCGTCCTCCTCCTAGCTCGGCCGCCCATCACCCGTTCAGGAGCTTCTGCACCTGGGCGTGGACGTTGCCCTGGTTGGGGACCAGCACCTGGGCGCCGTTGGACAGCGTCTGGGAGGACTCCTTCAGCAGCGACACCGGGGCCGAGCCGCCGATCTCCGCGGCGATGGCCATCTGCAGCATCGTCAGCCCGCCCATGTCCGTCTGCACCACGCCCGGAGCATCCCACGCCACCCACGGGAGGTGCAGGAAGGTGTGGAAGCTCAGCAGCTGGGACTTGATCGAGTTCAGGATCTGCTGCTGCATCCCCTCGCGCGTGAGGTCGGAGATGCTCGGATCGCACGGGTCGTTTTCGCGAATCCGCGCCAGCAGCTCGGCCGTCTCGCCGTTCACGTGGTGGGAGCCCTTGCTGAGGTTGATCGTGAAGCCGCCGTTGGCGGCGCCACCGGCGATCTTCGCGCAGATCTTCGGCGTCGTCACCGTGACGCCGCCGACGTCGTCGATGAACTTGGGGAAGTTGGCCAGATCGACGACGACGAGATGGTTGATCTGCAGCCCGGTGAACTGCTTGATCACCTTCAGGGCCAGCGCCGGGCCCCCGTAGGACCAGGCGGCGTTGATCTTCGACTGGCCGAGCCCGGGGATGTTCACCAGCGTGTCGCGCGGGATCGAGAGCCGGCGCGAGACGCCGCCGCCGATCCGCCACAGCATGATCGTGTCGGTGTTGGCGGCCTTTTCGTTCGTGTTGGCGCCCGGCTCCTTGGAGCCGAACCCGCTCGTCGGCCGGTTGTCGAGCCCGAGCACGAGCACGGTGTTGGCCGAGGTCAGCATCGGCCCGCCCCCGGTGAGCTGGGACTGGGCGCCCGCCGGCAGGTCGCCGCCGGCGTGCTGGGAGGCGCTGATGAAGAACAGCAGGAGCGACAGCAGCAGCCAGAACGCCACCGCCGAGACGAGGATAAGGAGCCCCTTGCGCCACGAGAACGGCCCCCGGAACGGGCTGCGCAGACGGCCGCGGCGCTCCGTCGGCGGCCGCTGGTGGTCGGCCACCGACAGGTCGGTGTCGTCCTCGCCGCGCAGGCGAGCCCGCAGGCCACGCGGCGCCGAGCGGTACGTGCGATACGGCCGCTCCTGGGGGGCTTGCGCGGGGGGATTGTCGCCGCCGCGGTAGACGCGATACGGCGGATCCTCAGTGTTGGAATCTCGGGGCATCGAGGCTCTGCATATAGTGACGGCATGCCGGCCCGGCGCACCATCGGTGTCGATATGGGCGGGACGAAGCTACTAGCCGGCGCGGTTGACTCCAGGCTCGGAGTCCACCATCGGGTGCAGCGCACGGTTGTGGGTCTCGACCTCCAGACGCTACTAAAGACCGTCGTCGAAGCGGTCCAGGAGACGCGCGCCGAAGCGCACGGCGAGGTCGAGGCCGTCGGCTTCGGGATTCCCGCGCTGATGGACCGCCGCACCGGCCGCGCCGTCGTCGCGGTCAACCTACCGCTGATCGACGTGCCGTTCGCCGACCTGATGGCCGAGCAGCTCGGGCTCCCGGTGTTCGTCGACAACGACGCCAACGTCGCCGCGCTGGCCGAGCATCGCGCCGGAGCCGCCCGCGGAACGACCGAGGCGGTGATCCTGACGATCGGGACCGGCATCGGCGGCGGGCTGATCCTGCGCGGGGAGCTGTATCGCGGCGCCCACGGCTCGGCCGCCGAGCTGGGGCACATGGTGATCGACATGGACGGACCGCCGTGCCAGGGGAACTGCCCGAACCACGGGTGCGTGGAGTCGCTCGCGTCGGGCACCGCCCTGGCGCGGGAGGCGGAGCGGATCGCCCACGAGCGCCCCGACTCGCGCCTCGGGCAGGCGGTCCTGCGCGACGGCCGCACGCCCGCCGGCCCGCTCGTCTCCGAGCTCGCCCACGACGGCGACGAGGCGGCGATCGCCGTGCTGGAGCTGATCGGCACCCGTCTCGGCGTGGCCATCGCCAGCTTCGTCAACATCTTCAACCCCGAGGTCGTGATCATCGGTGGGGGCGTGATCGGCGCCGGCGAGCTCCTGCTGGGCCCAGCGCGGGCCGAGATGAAACGCCGCGCGCTGCCCCCGTCGCGGGACGAGGTGCGGATCGTGGCCGCCGAGTTCGGCGTCGAGGCCGGGATGCTGGGCGCCGCCGCGCTCGCGTTTGACGAGCTGGAGCGGACCGGATGAGCGGCCGGCTGATCGTGTGCCCGACGCCGATCGGGAACCTGGAGGACATCACCCTGCGCGTGCTGGCGGCGCTGCGCGAGGCCGACGTCGTGGCCTGCGAGGACACGCGGCGCACGCGGGTGCTGCTCGACCGCTACGGCGTCGCGGCCACCCTGCTCAGCTACCACGAGCACAACGAGACCGCGCGCTCGGCCGAGCTCGTGCGCAAGATGCGCGCCGGGTCGGTGGTGGCGCTCGTCTCCGACGCCGGCATGCCGCTCGTCTCCGACCCCGGGTTCGTGCTCGTACGTGCGTGCGTCGCGGCCGGGCTGGCCGTCGAGGTCCTGCCCGGCCCGTCGGCCGCGCTGGCCGCGCTCGTGGCCAGCGCGCTGCCGGCCGACCGCTGGCGCTTCGCCGGCTTCCTGCCGCGCAAGCGCGCCGAGCTGCGGGCCGCGTTCGCCGGACCCGAGACGCTGGTGGCGTTCGAGTCGCCGCGCCGCGTCGCCGCCTCGCTGGCCGTGCTGGCCGAGCTCGATCCCGACCGGCGCGTCGCCGTCTGTCGCGAGCTGACGAAGATCCACGAGGAGGTCGCGCGCGGCACCGCGGCCGAGCTGGCCGAGCGCTACGGCGCCGAGCCGCCGCGCGGAGAGGTCGTGCTGGTGGTCGGGCCGGCCCCGCCGCCGACGCAGGCCGACCTGGCCCCCGCCGTCGACGCGTTGCGGCGGCTCGTCGACGCCGGCGCCAAGCCGCGCCCGGCGGCCGCCGTCGTGGCCGAGCTGACCGGCACGGCGCCCAACGCCCTGTACCGCGCGCTGACCAGCGCCGAATGATCGACAGCCACACCCATCTGTCGTCCTGTCGCGAGCCCGACACCGAGCTCGTGGCGGCCGCCGCCGCGGCGGGCGTCACGCGGATGGTGACGGTCGGCACGAGCGCCGAGAGCAACCGCCTCGCCCTGACCGCCGCCGAGGCGTTCCCGGAGGTCTACGCCGCGATCGGCCACCACCCCAACGAGGCGACGGGGTTCGGCGAGGCCGAGCTCGAGGACCTGCGTGCGCTGGCCGGCCACGAGCGGTGCGTGGCGATCGGCGAGACCGGCCTGGACTACTACCGCGACTACGCGCCGCGGGGCGATCAGGAGCGCGCGTTCATGGCGCAGATCGAGCTGGCCAGGGAGACGGGCAAGGCGCTGATCATCCACACCCGCGCCGCCGATGACGACACGATCGCCACGCTCGCGCGGCACGCCGGCGATCTGCGCGTGATCCTCCACTGCTTCTCGATGGCCGAGCGGATCGCCGAGTGCCTGGAGCACCCGAACTGGTGGATCTCGTTCGCCGGCAACGTCACCTATCCGGTCAATGAGGCGCTTCGCGAGGCGGTTTTGAGGGTCCCCGCCGAGCGCCTGCTGGTCGAGACCGA
>DASZLC010000065.1:0-40673 GCA_035552615.1 Solirubrobacteraceae bacterium | reverse complement strand
TGGCCGGCTGCCCCGACCGCCCCCCCTTCGATGCCCGCCGTTCGATGCTCGATCGCCGCCCGGAGGTGAGCGGGCGGAGGGTTTGACATGGGCGCCTGCTCGCCCGGGTCCGCCCGCAGGTCGTACAACCGGTCCGGAGCGCCATCATCGGAGCGGACCAGCTTGTGCACCCCGTCGGTGGCGGCCGTGACGGCGGTGGTGAGCCGCCGCACACCCTCGGCCCCGATGGCGAACCGGGCCGCGAAGTCGACGATGCGCGGGTCGTCGGCGGGAGCCATCGGGTCGTACTGGGCCACCGCCGCGCCCGCCGGGAGGTCCTCCGACGGCCAGGGATCGCACGAGATCCCGGCAGCACGGGCGATCACCTGCGGCAGCTCGGCCAGGCTGAACACGCGTTCGACCGGCTCCGCCCCGGGGCCGGCCATCACCAGCGGAACGTTGATCAACTGCTCGCCCAACGAGAACCCGTGGGCCACGAAGCCGTCCTCGCCGAAGCTTTCGCCGTGGTCGGCGGTGACGATCACCAGCGTCTGCTCCAGGATCCCGCGGCGATCGAGGGCCTCCAGGACGTCGGCCAGCCAGGCATCCATGTAGGCGATCGAGCGCTCGTACAGATGTCGCATCCGCGCCATCGATTCGGGCGGCACGACCGAGCCCCCGGCGGCCTGGAGGCAGATCGCCTCAAAGCCCATGTAGCGCTGTGAGTCGATCGCCGCGCGCACCCGTTCGGCCGGCCCGAGGTCGTTCCACGGCCGCGGCGGCAGGTACGGCGAGTGGCACTCGATCAGGTTCACGAACCAGAACGACGGCCGGTCCGGCTGCGACGCCGCGGCGTTGATCGACTCGGTCAGCGCGCCGCGGAGCGCGTCCGCGCCATCGTCCGAGCGCGAGCCCAGCCCCTCCAGCGCCCACGCCAACCGGGCGCGCCGCCCGCCTCCCAGCAGCAGGTTGTTGCGCTCGACGCGCTCGCTCGGCCGGTAGGTGAAGTCGTCGAATCCGGTGTCGAAGCCGGCGTGCCCGGAGGCCCATAGGTTGGCGCTGAAGCCGTGGCGTGCGTACCCCGCGGCGCCGAGCCGGGCGGGCAGCAGGCGATCTCCGAGGCCGCTCAGCACGGCACGGGCGCTCTGCGGCGAGCCGTCGGGCGGTTGAGACAACCCAAGGGCGCGGGGAAGCGCCCCGGTGAGCATCGAGGCGTGCGACGGCAGCGTCCACGACGACGTCGCGTAGGCGTGCGGCAGGGCATGGCCGCGCCGCGCCAGATCGGCGATCGCTGGGGTCGCGCCGGCCGGCGCGCCGTACGGCGTGAGCGCGTCGCGACGCGCCGCGTCGAGCACCACAAGCAGGACATTCGGGCGCGCTGGATCGGTCTCGGCCATGGCGATGAGTCTACGATCGGCGGTCGTGGCCATCGCCGGAACGCAGTCCCCGGAGCCGCCGACCGACCCCACGGGCGATCCCACTCGCGCGATCGATACGCGTGGCCGCACGCTGCGTGAGTTCGCCGCCCACGGCGTGATCGTGAACTCCCTGTTCGATGCCGGCCTCAGCGGGCTCTCGCTGCTGCGCGGGCTGATCCTGGCGGCGATCCTCTCCCGCTCGGCCTACGGGCTGTGGGGGGTGCTCGTCGTCTCGCTCGGCGTGCTGGCGCGCCTGAAGGTGGTCGGAATCAGCGACAAGTACATCCAGCAGCGCGAGCAGGATCAGGAGCTCGCCTTCCAGCGGGCGGCGACACTGGAGATCGCGATGACGCTGGCGGCGACCGTGCCGATGGTGGCGGCGCTGCCGGTGATCGCCGTGATCTACGGCCACTGGTCGCTGATCGCGCCGGGCGCCGTGCTCGTCACCGTGCTGCTGGCCGACGCCCTGCAGAGCCCGCTGTGGATCTACTACCGGCGGATGGACTTCGTCCGCCAGCGACTGCAGGCGGCGGTCGAGCCGATCGTCGGGTTCGTGGTGGCGATCGTGCTGGCCGCGCTCGGCGCCGGCTACTGGGCGCTGGCCGGCGGGGTCGTGGCCGGCGCGTGGGCCGGAGCGGCGATCGCGATCCGGATGTCGCCCTATCCGCTGCGCTGGCGCTACGACCGCGGCGCGCTGAAGGTCTACGCCTCGTTCTCCGGCCCGATCTTCCTCGCCACCGCGTGCAGCGTGCTGCTCGCCAACGTCACCGCGATCGCCACCAACGCCCACCTCAGCCTCGCCGGTGTGGGCGCCGTCGCGCTGGCCGGGAACATCACCGCCTTCACGACGCGGATCGACGATCTCGTCAGCACCACCATCTATCCGGTGATCTGCGCCGTGCAGGACCGCCTCGACCTGCTGCGCGAGTCGTTCGTGAAGTCCAACCGGCTCGCGCTCATGTGGGCGATGCCGTTCGGTGTCGGACTCGGGCTGTTCGCGCCCGATCTCGTGCGCTTCGCGCTCGGCGAGAAGTGGCATGCGGCGGTGGTGCTGCTGCAGGTCACGGGCGTCGCCGCCGGCATCACCCATGTCGGCTTCAACTGGGACGACTACTTCCGGGCGCGCTCGGACACGCGCCCGATCGCGGTCAGCAGCGTGCTGACGACGATCGCCACGCTCGGCACCGGTATCCCGCTGCTGTTCGTCGACGGGCTGACGGGGCTGGCCATCGGGATCGGCGCGGGCTGTGCCGTCACGCTGGCCGTCCGCGCCTGGTACCTGGCGCGGCTGTTCGAGGGCTTCCGCTTCGTCTCGCATGCCGCCCGGGCGGTGCTGCCGACGGCCCCGGCGGTGGCGGTCGTGCTGCTGGCCCGGCTCGCCGAGCCGCGGCACCGGACCGCGGCCATCGCGATCGCCGAGCTGGCCGGCTACATCGCCGTCACGATCGCGGCCACGTGGTTCTTCGAGCGCGGCCTGCTGCGCGAGGCGATCGACTACGCGCTGGCCCGCGGCCGCCGCGCTACAGCACCGGCGTCCGGTACCTGACCGACCCGGCGACGAGCGCGGCCGCCGTGAGCGCGTCGGCGGCGGCGGTGGCGCACGCGGCGCCCGCCCCGTCCCGGCGCGCCCGGCGGGCCGTGTCGGCCGCCCACGGAAGCGCCAGCAGCCAGCCTGCCCGGCGCCGTCGCGAGGCCGTCGCGCCGAGCAGCGCGAGATCGAAGCGCAGGCTGGCGGGCGACAGAAACAGCCGGCGGTGCAGGAACGCCGTCCGCAGTTCGGGGACGGCGGCGACGAGCGCCGGGAAGTACGCGGCGCGCTGCCGCTCGGCCACGAACGCACCGGGCGAGCGCGGGAACACGGCGTGGCGAACGACGGCATCGGGCGCGAACGCGGTCCGCGCACCGGCGCGCCGCGCCCGCCACGCGAACCAGGTGTCCTCGCCGAAGTGCCGGCCGGGCGCCAGCGCGAGGCCCGGCACCGGCCCGAAGCCGCCGGCGCGATCGAACGCCTGGCGCCGGACGAGCAGATTGGCCGTCTCGTACAGGCCGTGCTCGGCGCCGACCGAGACGGTGCGCTCCAGCGGTCCCGGCGCGCGCGCCGGCAGCACGCGGCCCTGGACGAGGTCGGCCCCGTGCAGCGCCGCGACCCCCGCCGCCAGCCAGCCCGCCTCGGGTGCGCAGTCGGCGTCGGTGAACGCCAAGAGCTCCGAGTGCGCGTGTTCGGCGCCACGATTTCGGGCCCCGGCGGGATCGCGCTCCGGGTGATGCAGCACCGTGACGGCGGCACCGTTCAGCAGCGCCAGCGTCCCGTCGGTGGAGCCGCAGTCGACGACGATCACTTCGTACTCGCCGTCGAAGCGTTGGTCGCCGAGCGCGGCGAGCGTCGCCGAGATCGTCGGCGCGGCGTTCAGCACCGGGACGACGACCGACACGGTGGGCACGGCGCCACTGTAGAAGAATGCCCGCGGTGCACCGACCCGAGCTGTCCGTCGTCGTGGCCTCGCACGACCGCCCGCTGCGGCTGCGCTGGCTGTTGAACGCGCTGGCCGAGCAAACGCTCGCGGCCGAGCGCTGGGAGGTCGTCGTCTGCCACGACTCGCGCGGCGCGGAGACCGACGCGCTCCTCGCCGGGCATCCGCTGGCCGAGGCCGGCGTGCTGCGCTGGCGGGCCTTCGAGCCGGGCAGGGCGGCAGCGAGCCCGAAGCGCAACGCCGGCGTGGCGATGGCCCGGGCGCCGACCGTCGTGTTCACCGACGACGATTGCCGCCCGCCCACCGGGTGGCTGTCCGCCGTCGCCGACGCGGTCGCCGCCCACCCCGGCGCCGTCATCCAGGGACCGATGGCGCCCGACCCGGACGAGGCGACGATGCTCCGCGCCCCGTTCCCGCGGACGGTCGCCTTCGATGACGTGCCCCGGGTCTGGGCGGAGTCGTGCAATATCGCCTACCCGACCGAGCTCCTGCGCGAGCTCGGCCCCTTCGCCGAGGACCTGCACGTCGGCGAGGACACCGACCTGGCCCTCCGCGCCCGGCAGGCTGGAGCGCCGTTCGTCGGCGATCGCCGAATGCTCAGCTACCACGCCGTCGAGGAGGGGATGCCGTGGGACCGGGTCGCGCAGGCGCGCCGGTGGGAGGACATGGCGTTGCTGCTGGCCCGTCAGCCGTCGTTGCGCCGCGCGCTGTACCTGCGGGTGTTCTGGAAGCGCGAGCACGCGCTGCTGCTCGCCGCGGTGGCCGGGATGGCGCTCGGCGGGCGCGGGCGCCGGAGCCTGGCCCCGCTCGCCGCGCTTCCCTGGGCGCTGGCCCGCCCCGACCATGGCGGCGGCGTGCGCGGCCGGGCGCGGCAGCTCGCCGCGCTCCCGGTGTGGGCGCTGAGCGATCTCGCCGAGACGGCGGTCCTGGCCCGGGCGAGCGTTCGCCGGCGGACGCTGATCCTGTGAGCGCCGTTGCCCTGCTCAGCCCGTGCTACTGGCCGGAGGTACGCCGTGGCGGCGAGCGTTTCACCCGCGAGCTGGCCGACGGGCTGCTCGCCGCCGGGCACGAGCCCCGGCTGATCACCAGCCATCCCGGCCCTCCGCGCTGCGCCGTCGAGGACGGGCTGCCGGTGCTGCGGCTGCCCCGCCCACCACAGGGACGCCTGGTACGCCGGGGATACGAGCCGTATCTCACGCACGTGCCGCTGACGTACGCCGCCCTACGGGCGCGCCGCTTCGACGTCGCCCACGCCGTCTACCCCACCGACGCGCTCGCCGCCGGGCGCTGGAGCCGGCGCACCGGACGCCCGGCGCTTCTGTCCTACCTGGGGATCCCCGACCGCCGCGGTCTGCGCTACCGCCGCCGGCGCCTGGAGGTGCTGCAGCGCGCGCTGCGCGACTGCGCCGCCGTCGTCGCCTTGAGCGCCTACGCCGCGGACGCGTTCCGCTGGTGGCTGGGCTACGAGGCGCCGGTGATCTCCCCCGGCGTCGACCTCGACGCCTTTGCGCCGGCCCCGCGCCGCGCCTCGCATCCGACGATCATCTGCAGCGCCGACGCGACCGAGCCGCGCAAGCACGTCGGGTTGCTCGTCGAGGCGTTCGCGCTCGTCCGGCGCGAGCGGCCCGACGCCGAGCTCGTCCTGTCAAATCCCCGCGCGCTGGCGGATGCTCCCGGCGTGAGCTGGCGCGACCTCGACGACCGCGCCGCGCTCGCCCGCGCCTGCGGCGAGGCATGGGTGGGGGCGCTGCCGTCGAGCTCGGAGGCGTTCGGCCTCGTGCTGGTCGAAGCGCTCGCCTGCGGCACGCCGGTCGTCGGCTACGACGACGGTGCGATCCCCGAGGTGATCTCCGATCGCGCGATCGGGCGCCTGTTCGACCGTCTGGAGCCGCGCGCGCTGGCGCAGGCACTGCTGGAGGCGCTGGAGCTGGCCGGCGAACCCGGGACGGCGGCGCGATGTCGCGCCCGGGCGCAGGAGTTCTCGACGGCGCGGTGCACGGCGGCATACCTGGACCTGTACCGCTCGCTCGGAGTGACCGCATGAGACAGCTCGTGGAGCGGCTGCTGGCCCGCCGCGGGCTGAAGCTCGTCAGGGTCGGGACGGGGGTCGACTCCCTCGGGGTCGCCGACCCGTTCCGGGCCGCCGACTTCTCGCCGGCGTGGCGCGAGACGGTGCAGGCGGCGCAGCCGCTGACCCTCACCTCGCCAGAGCGAATCGCGGCGGTGATCGCCGCCGTCGAGCACGTCGTCGCCGGCGACATCGGCGGCGTGTTCGTGGAGTGCGGGGTGTGGCAGGGCGGCAGCAGCCTGGCCGCGGCGCTCACCTTTCAGCGGCTCGGCCAGCCCCGCGACCTGTACCTGTTCGACACCTTCAGCGGGATGCCCGCCCCCGGCGAGGCCGACGTCGACATGCACGGCGTTCACGCCCGCTCCTGGTGGAGCGAAGCCCGCCAGCGTCAGGCCGCCGCCGAGCACGGGGCCACCGCCGATCAGGTTCGCGCGACCATGCTTGCCACCGGCTACCCGCCCGAGCGCGTGCACCTCGTCGAGGGTCTCGTCGAGCAGACGCTCCCGTCGCGCGCGCCCGATCGCATCGCGATCCTGCGCCTCGATACCGACTTCTACGCCTCGACCCGCCACGAGCTGGCCATGCTATGGCCGCTCCTGGCCCCGGGCGGGATCCTGATCGTCGACGACTACGGCCACTTCGAGGGGGCGCGCCGCGCCGTCGACGAGTTCCTGGCCGACGTGGCGCCGCGCCCGTTCCTGCACCGGATCGACTACACGGGACGGCTGATCGTCAAGCCGTCATGAGGCGCGGGGGCGGCGCGCTCGCGGCCGCGGAGCACCCGGCGGCCGAGCAGCCCCAGCGACACGATCAGCACGGCCCACGCGACGAGCATCGGCACGACGTAGAAGACGCTGCCGGCCCAGGCAGCAGTCACGCCGTGGTAGATCACGTACACGGGGGCGAACAGCAGCGCCTCCAGCGCCAGCACCTGCCACACGTAGCCGGCCAGCAGCATGAACGGCAGGCCCCACACCATGTACTGCATGAAGAACGTCACGCCGAAGGCGTAGACGGCCAGGAACAGCAGCGTCGCGGCCACCGGCGCGCTGGCCCGTCCCCGCCACGCGACGGCGAACGCGCCGAGCACGCCGAGCGCCGCGATCACGCGGGAGATGTTGTGCAGGTGGCTGCTCAGCGAGCTGATCGGCGCCTGCCCGACGTGCAGCCAGTTCAGGGCCAGGTCCGGCTGCGCCACCAGGCTCAGCCCGCCGAGCCCGATGCCGCCGTTGTAGTTCAGGTTGTGGAACCAGTGCAGGCCGTCGTGGACGACGTAAGGGCCCACGGCCACCAGCGCCACGGCGAGCGCCGCCCCGATCAGCTCGGCCGCCTCGCGCCGCGAGTCGACCGACGGCAGCAGCGCCAGCAGCACGACGGCCGGCACCGACTTGATCACCGCGCCGATCGCGATCAGGGCCCCGGCCAGCACGGCGCGCCGTCCGATCCGCCGCTCCCAGACGACGACGGCGGCCACCGCCGGCATGATCCCGTCGGCGTCGATCTGCCCGTGGATGGCCGAGATCGCCGCGAACGACGGCCCCAGCGCGACCAGCGCCGCCGCCCCGAGCCGCCGGCCGTGAGAAGCGCCGCGCCACCCCAGGAAGTCCTGGACGAGCCAGGCGATCACGAGGTCGCAGATGATCGTCGGGAAGCGGATCACGTGCTCGAAGCCGAGGCCGGTGTGGTCGGCGATCGCCCGGCACAGCAGGATGACCGGGAAGAATCCGGGCGGATATGGCCAGCGCGGGAACAGCGGGTTGGCGTTGGCGACCGTGTACACGGTGCCCGGGTGGACGCGGAGCGCGTTGCCCACGAGCTGCAGCGAATCGAGGTCGTAGACGACCCCGCGGGTCTTCAGGTCGAAGATCACCCGGCCGACCAGCCCGACTGCCAGCAATGCCGCCAGCGCGGCGCCGAAGTGCTCTCGGGTCAGCGCCTTCACCGGCGATAAGGTACTGCCGGTGCCCGCGCTGATCGGACATTGGCGCGCCCGCCTGCGCTCGGGGGACCGCTCGGCGCTGCTGCTGGCGATCCTCGCTGCGGCGCTCGTCCTGCGGATCGTCGTGGTCGTGGCGACCCCCCACTTCGTGCCGGCGACCGACGCCGCCGAGTACGACCAGGCGGCCGTGTCGCTCGCCCGCCACGGGTCGTTCGCGCCGTCGGTGGCCACCTTCCACGGCGGCCCCACCGCGTACCACCCGCCGCTCTTCTCGATCGTCCTCGCCGCCGTGTACAAGGTCGTCGGGACGGGGTCGGAGCACGTTCGCTGGACATCCGGGCGGTTGCTGGAGGCGCTGCTCGGGACGCTCACCGTGTGGCTCGTGGCGCTGATCGCGTTCCGGATCTGGCCGGGGCGCCGCGTCGGGCTCACGGCGGCGGCGATCGCCGCGATCTACCCGCCGCTGATGCTCGTCGGCTCGTCGCTGCTGTCGGAGTCGCTGTTCATCCCGCTGGTGCTGGCCGCGGTGTGGGCGGCGCTCGTGTATCGCGACGATCGGCGGTTGCGGTGGGCGGTGCTGGCGGGAGTGCTCGTGGGGCTCTCCGCGTTGACCCGGGGGAACGGGTTCCTGCTGGTGATCCCGGTGGGGTTCCTGGTGTGCACGGGTCGGCGACGACGCTCATGGGGAGCGCCGCTGGCGGTGCTGCTCGCGGCCGTGGTCGTGCTGATCCCGTGGACGGTGCGCAACTACAACGTGTTCCACACGTTCGTACCGGTCACGACCGAGACCGGCTACGCGATCGCCGGCACCTACAACGCCCAGGTCCAGCACCAGAGCCGCAACCCCGCCCTGTGGTCCGCGCCATTCGCCGGCACGGCCACGATTCTCCGCAGCGACCCGACCGCCAACGAACAGCAGATCTCCAGCCGCCTGGAGACGATGGGGCTCGACTACATCCGCGCGCACCCGAGCTCGCTGCTGAAGACGGTGTTCTGGAACACGGTCCGGATGGTGTGGCCGAGCCCCGGGCTGGAGCGCTACCTGGCCCCGTACGAGGGGTACCCCGCGCGGCTGGCCCAGCTGAGCGCCTACGGCTTCTGGCTGCTGCTCGTGCTGGCCGTGATCGGCGCCGCGGTCCCGCTCACCCGCCGCGCTCCGTGGGCGCTGTGGATGTGCCCGCTGCTCGTATACCTCACAACGGTCGGGCTGGAGGGCACGACCCGGTACCGCTCGCCGGCCGACCCGTTCCTGATCCTGCCCGCGGCGGTCGGGGTCCTGGCGCTCGTCGATCGGGCTCGCGCGTGGCGGCATGACCGCGTGGCGCTCGGGGTCCCGGCGTGATCGCCGATCCGCTGCCCGCCGGCGCCGGTCGGGGCGCCGGTGCCGTCCGCACGGCACCCGCGCTGCGCCGCGGGCCGATCGCCGCGCTCGTCGTCGTTGCGCTCGTCGTCCGGATCGCGGTGGTGATCGCCACGCCGCACTTCATCCCTGTGACCGACGCCGGCGAGTTCGACCACATCGCCGTCTCGCTGGCCGATCACGGGACCTACCCGTCGTCCTACCTGGCGCCCCACGCCGGCCCGACCGCCTTTCGCCCGCCGCTGTTTCCGGGCGCGCTGGCCGCCGTCTACACGATCGTCGGCACGGGCTCCCAGCACACGCGATGGGATGCGGGACGCGTACTGGAGGCGGTGTTCGGAGCGATCGCCGTGTGGCTGATCGCGCTGATCGCCACACGCGTGTGGGGATGGCGCGTCGGGCTCGTCGCGGCCGGGATCGCCGCGGTGTGGCCGCCGCTGGTGCTCGTCGGCTCATCGCTGCTGTCGGAGTCGCTGTTCATTGCACTGATCCTGGCGTCGGTCTGGGCGGCGCTCGTGTATCGCGACGATCGGCGATTGCGGTGGGCGGTGCTGGCGGGGGTGTTCGTCGGCCTGTCGGCGCTCACGCGAGGCAACGGCTTCCTGCTCGTGATCCCGGTGGGGTTCCTGGTGTGGACGACGAGGCCGCGGCGTTCGTGGGCGGCGGTCCGAGCGCCGCTGGCCGTGCTGGCCGCGGCGGTGGTGGTGCTGATCCCATGGACGGTGCGCAACTACGACCAGTTCCACACCTTTGTCCCGGTGACGACCGAGACCGGCTACGCGCTGGCCGGCACCTACAACGCCACCGCGCAGAACGACAAGCGCTTCCCGGGGCTGTGGCTGGCGCCGATCCCGCAGATGCGCCAGGCGTTCATCGTCCATCCCGGCGCCGACGAGTCGCTCGTCTCCTCAACCCTCACCCACGAGGCGACGCACTACATCCACGAGCACCCGCTGTCGGTCGTGACCACCGTCTACTGGAACACGCTGCGGCTGCTGAACCTGACCGGCGCGGACGTGGAGCGCGCCTTCGCCGGCGGAGAGGGGTACCCGATCTGGCTGGCCGTCCTCAGCGTGTACGTGTTCTGGGCGCTGCTGGCACTGTGCGTGGCCGGGCTCCGCAGCCGATCGCTGCGCGCGGCGCCGCTGGCGTTGTGGGGGTGTCCGCTCGTCATCTACCTGACGACGGCGCCGCTGCTCGGGCTGACCCGGTACCGCGCCCCGGCCGACCCGTTCCTGATCTTCGTCGCCGCGCTGGCGGTGGTGGCGGCGTGGGACCGCATCCGCTCGGCGCGCCCGTGACCGGCAGCGGACCGCGGCGGCACGCCAGGCGGCTACCATCACCCGCCGGATGTCTCTGCGTGTCGCCGTCCTCGGGGGTGGGCTCGCCGGCCTGTCGTGTGCCTATGAGCTCGCGCAGGCGGGAGCGGAGGTCACCGTGCTCGAACGCGAGCCGTACCCCGGCGGGATGGCGATGTCGTTCGTCGACGAATCCGACGGCGAGTACTGGACCTACGACTTCGGGCCCCACCGCTTCCACACGACCGATCCGGAGCTGATCGAGCATGTGAGCACCGTGTTGGCCGGCAACGTTCGCCAGGCCCAGCGCCTGTCGCGCATCCGGCTCGGCGGACGCTTCTACGACTACCCCCTGAACGCGCTCAACGTTCTGCGCAACCTGCCACCGCTGACGTTGGTGCGCTCGTTCACCGACTACGCCTGGGTTCGCATCACCCAGCGACTGGGGATCACCCACTACAGCGACGAGAACTTCGAGGGCTGGGTGACCAAGCGCTTCGGGCGCACGCTGTACAACCTGTTCTTCGGCGTGTACACGGGCAAGTCGTGGAAGATGTCGCCGAAGGAGATCTCGGGCGACTGGGCCAGCCAGCGGATCTCGCAGCTCGACCTCGTCGACGCCGTGAAGAAGACGCTGGTCAAGGGCGGTGGCGACGCCACCCGGAGCCTCGTCCGCAACTTCATCTACCCGGCACGCGGCGGCATCGGCGAGATCGCCCGCGGCTACGTCCGCGAGATCCAGGCGATGGGGTCGACCGTGATCACCGATGCGCCGATCACCCGCGTCCACCGCGACGGCGACCGCGTCACCGGCGTCTCCTACGGCGGCTCGACGCCCGGCACGGTCGAGGCCGACCACTACATCTCGACGATTCCGATCACCGCCCTGGCCCGCGCCGTCCGTCCGGCCGCTCCCAAGCCCGTGCTCGACTCGATCGGGCTGCTGCAGTACGTCTCGATCATCTTCATCTACCTGAAGCTGGCCCGGCCGAGCGTCTCCCCCGACAGCTGGGTGTACCTGCCCGAGACGCACCTGACGATTCACCGGATCTCCGAGTTCAAGAACTTCAGCCCCCAGGCTGCGCCGGCCGACAAGACGATGGTCTGCGCCGAGATCACCTGCCGGATCGGGGACGAGCACTGGCGTGCCTCCGAAGAGGAGCTGGTCGCGATCGCCACCTCCGACCTGGAGCAGATCGACTTCATCGCCCCCGGCGAGGTGCTCGGCGCGTTCGTGAAGCGGATTCCCCACGCCTATCCGGTCTACGACCTGCAGTACAAGGACAACCTGACGCCGGTGCTGGAGTTCGTCCACTCGCTGCAAAACATCAAGACCGGCGGGCGCCAGGGGCTGTTTCGCTACAACAACATGGACCAGTCGATCGACATGGGCCGCAAGATGGCGTGGTCCACGATCGAGCGCCGGGACGCCGGCCACGAGGCCGTCGCGACCGAGTCCGAGTATTTCGGCTGATGACGACGATCGAGACATCACCGGCGGTGGAGCTCACCGCCTGCCCGCTGTGCGGCTCCGAGCACGTCACGGCGGCGTTCACCGAGCCGCCGTACACCGTGCTCCGCTGCCGGCAGTGCGGGCTCGGCTTCGTCTCGCCCCGGCTCGACGAGCGTGGGCTGGTGGAGCTGTACGCCGACGACTCGTACTGGCGCTCGGGCGCCCCGAAGGAGCGCGGGTACCACGACTACCGGGCCGACGAACCGCTCTACCTGAAGACGTTCCGCAAGCGGCTGAACTACGCGCTGGCCGCCGGGCCGTCCGGCGGGCGGGCGCTCGACGTCGGCTGCGCCGCCGGGTTCTGCATGGCCGCGCTGCGCGAGCGCGGCTTTGACGTGTATGGAGTCGAGGTCTCCGAGGCGATCGGTTCGCACGCGCGGGATCACTTCGGCTTTGGCGACGCCGTCCATTTCGGGACGCTCGATTCGGCTCCGTTCGCCGAGAACTCCTTCGACCTGATCACGATGTGGGACGTCGTCGAGCACGTGCCCGACCCGCGGGCGCTGCTGGCCAAGGCGCGGGCGCTGCTGAAGCCGGGCGGCCTGCTGGTGCTGGAGACGCAGGACATCGACAGCCGCTTCGCGCGGCTGCTGGGGCCGCGCTGGCATCACTACAAGCACGCCGAGCACATCTACCACTTCACCCCGTCGGTGATCGGCGAGCTGCTGCGGTCGGCCGGATTCGCCCCCGACCGGCTCACCCACCGCTACGGGGGGAAATATGTGTCGCTGCACTTCATCGCCGAGCGGGCCGGGCGGCTGCATCCGCTGCTGTCGAAGGCCCTGGCGCCGATGGCGAAGCTCGACGCCGCGCTGTACCTGAACTTCCTCGACGAGATGATCGTCACCGCGCGCTGAAGCGATGGAGGAGACCGCCAACCGCCAGTTCGTCGAGCTCGAGCAAACCCACTTCTGGTTCGTCGGGCGCCGCGCGATCTTCTTTCACCTGCTGGACCGCGAGCTGGCCGGCCGCAGCGACCTGCGCGTGCTTGACGTGGGCTGCGGCGCCGGTGGGATGCTGGAGCCGCTGTCGCGCTATGGCGAGGTGTGGGGCATCGACACCTCCCAGGAGCTCATCGACTTCTGTCACGAGCGCGGGTTCCCCAAGACGCGGCTGGGATCGGCCTACGAGCTGCCGGTGCAGGATGGCACGGTCGACCTGCTGACCATGTTCGACACGATCGAGCACGTGCCCCAGGACATTCGCGCGCTGCGCGAATGCCGCCGCGCGCTCGCCCCCGACGGCCGCCTGTTCATCTCCACGCCGGCGTACCAGTTCCTGTACGCCAACAACGACCGGGTCGCCCACCACGAGCGCCGCTACACGGCGACCCAGCTGCGGATGGCGCTGACCGAGGCGGGGCTGGAGCCGGTGCGGATCACGTACTTCAACACGCTGCTGTTTCCGGCCATCCTCCCGGCTGTGCTGGCGGGCAAGCTCCGCGAGCGCTTCGTCGACCCCGGTGACAGGACCAACTTGTCCCGCGAGCTGCCACCGGCGGTCAACCGGGCGCTGGCGGCGACGATGAGCTCAGAGCGGCGGCTGCTGGAGCGCATCGACTTCCCCTTCGGGCACTCGCTGATCGCGATCGCTCGCCCCGGGTCCGCCTGATCTGAGCTTTCGGACGGGCCTGTGCGCGCCGAGCAGCTGACCGTTGTGATCCCGAGCCGCGGGCGGCCGGAGATCCTGGCCCGGACGCTCCGCGCGCTGGCCGCCCAGACGGTCACCGGCTTTGAGACCGTGGTCGTGCTCGACGGCCAGGGGCAGCCGCGGCCGGCGGAGGCACTCGACGGGCTGCGCGTGCTGGAGCAGGAGCACGCCGGGCCCGGCGCCGCCCGCAACCTCGGCGTGGCCTCGAGCGGTCGGCCGCTCATCCTGTTCCTGGGCGACGACATGATCCCGGCCCCCGAGCTGGTGGCGCGCCATCTGGAGCGCCACGCGCGTGAGCCGGCGGCCGAGGTGGCTGTGCTCGGGCACGTGCGCTGGCATCCCGAGGTGGCCGGCGGGCGGCTGGAGCGGTGGTTGGACTGGTCGGGGGCGCAGTTCGACTACCGCCAGCTGGCGCGGGAGAACGGTCCGGAGGCCGGCTTCGGGCGCTTCTACTCGTGCAACGTGTCGGTGAAGCGGGAGCTGTTCGATCGTGCCGGCGGGTTCGACCCGGCGTTCGTGTTCGACTACGAGGACCTCGACCTCGGGTGGCGACTGGGCCAGCACGGGATGGTGCTGCGCTACGAGCCCGGAGCCGTCGCCCTGCATCTGCACCGCCAGGACTGGGAGGGCGTGCAGCGCCGCTACGAGAGCCACGCTCGCGGCGAATGGCTGATGGCTCGCAAGCACGCGTGGTTCGAGCCGTGGTTTCACCGGGCGGTGAGTGGCTACGCGCGCAACCCGCGGACGTCGTTCTTGTGGCCGAGGGTGGCCGATCGGGTTCCCGAGCGGTGGGGGCGGGTTCGCGCCGCCGTCGAGCGCCGGGCCGACAGCTGGTATCACCAGGCGCTGGCCGAGCGCTTCCTCGCCGCCTGGGAGGGCGAGCGCGACCTCCAGGAGCTTCGCGATTATCTCGGCCCGGGCTTCTCCGAGCGGAAGCTGCGCGAGGCGTTCCGGCTGGTCGACGAGGAGGCCGCGGCGGTCGGCGACGAGGGCCGCTTCTACCGCACCAGCGAGATGTATCTGTACGACCTGACCGTGTTCGCGATGTCGGGGGCCAAGGAGCCCTACCGGCGGGACCTGCGCGCGCTGGTGGCGCCGGGCGCGCACGTGCTCGACTACGGCTGCGGCATCGGCTCAGACGGGCTGCGGCTGCTGGAGCAGGGCTACCACGTCGAGTTCGCCGACTTCGCCAATCCGAGCATCGCCTACCTGCGCTGGCGGCTGGCGCGGCGAGGGCTCTCGGCGCCGATCCACGACCTCGACGAGTCGGTGCCCGCCGGGTTCGACGCCGCCTACGCGTTCGACGTGATCGAGCACGTCGACGACCCGTTCGGGTTCCTGCGCGAGCTGGAGGCCCGCGCGGCGGTCGTCGTGGTGAACCTGCTCGAGCCGATCGCCGGCGAGACGCCGCTGCACCGCCGCCTGCCGATCAGCGCGTTGCTTCGCCACGCCGAGCGCCGCGGGCTGCTCCGCCACCGCGTGTACCACGGCCGCTCGCACCTGATCGCCTACCGCTCCTCCTCCGTCGTTCGAGTTTCGGGCGCTCGTTCGACATTCGAGCGGTGGGTCGGTCCGCGGCTCGGGGGGTAGGGCGGCGAGACGTTCTTTGGCGCGTAGGTCCCATATAAAGGACCTCCGTGCCAAACTATATTCCGGTGCGTCGGGCGGGGGAGCGCGATCGGTGCCGAGCGCGACCCGGAGACCGCGCTCACGCCGAGGCGGCGGCGCGGAAGGCGCTGAAGTCGGGGGCGCGCTTGGCCGCGAAGGCGGCCACACCCTCGGCCGCTTCGGCGGAGTCGACGAACTGGTGCAGCCCGGTGAAGGCGATGCTGCCGACGCCGGCCATGTGCTCGCTGTCGGCGTTGAACGACTGCTTCAGGAAGCGCAGCGAGGTGGGGGACAGGGCCAGCATCTCGTCGGCCCAGCGCCGCACCTCCTCGCGCAGCGAGGCGAGCGCGACGACGCGGTTCACGAGCCCCCAGCGCTCGGCCGTCTCGGCGTCGTACTGGCGGCACATGAACCAGATCTCGCGGGCGCGCTTCTCGCCGACCACGCGGGCCAGGTAGGCGGTCCCGTATCCGGCGTCGAACGAGCCGACGCGCGGCCCGTTCTGGCCGAACCTGGCGTGGTCGGCGGCGATCGTCAGGTCGCACAGCACATGCAGTACGTGGCCACCGCCGATCGCCAGGCCGTTCACGGCGGCGATCACGGGCTTTGGGATGGCGCGGATGATCCGGTGGAGCTGCTCGACCTCGAACAGGCCGTACTCGGTGGGACCGTAGTCGCCGGTCTCGGCGCGCTGCTTCTGGTCACCGCCGGCGCAGAACGCCTTCTCGCCTGCCCCGGTGAGCGCCACAACCCCGACCGACGCGTCGGCCCAGGCGAGCTTGAAGCAGTGGATCAGCTCGTCGACGGTCTGGCCCCGGAACGCGTTGTAGCGCTCCGGCCGGTTGATGGTGATCCAGGCGAGGCCGTCGTCGACCTCGTAGGTGACGTCCTGAAGAGTGCGCTGCATGTCAGCTCCTTTCGGCGGTGGCGAGCTCGGGGGGCTCCTGCCCGGGCGGACCGAAATACTCCAGCACCCGGGCGGGCGCGCCGGCGGCGACGCAGAACGCCGGCAGCGGCCGCGAGACGACGGAGTTGGCGCCGATGAAGGTGCGCTCGCCGATGTCGGCGAGGATCGTGCACTTCGTCGTGATCGTGGCGTGATCGGCGAGCCTCAGCGGCGTGAACTCGTAGCCCTGCGAGAGCATCGGAAGGTCCAGGGACCGGAAGCGGTGGTTGCCGTCGACGACGAGGGTCGCCTGGCCGAACTGCACGTGGGCGCCGATCTCGATCGACGAGGAGCATTGGAGCACGACGTCGTAGGTGAAGACGGCCAGCTCGCCGATCCGAATGACCGCGTCGGGGCCGCCGAACTCGGCGCGGAAGCCGCGGCGGAACTCGACGCCGTGGCCGACGATCAGGGTGCCGCCGCGCGGCATGTCGAGGCTGAACCCCGGGCCGAGGTACGCGGCGCCGAGAAAGCGGATCGTGGCGTGAGGGTTGCGCCAGATCACCCAGCGCTTGCGCAGCCACGATGCGAGCATCGGGCCCGGCCCTGGGAGGTACAGCAGCCACACCCGGAGGCTGCCGGCGGCGCGCAGCTGGGACGGGGCGGCGCGCAGGCGCTCCCACAGGATCTGTCGCGGGCTCAGCTCGGCCACGGCCGCGACCATAGCGAGCAGGCTCGCGTGCGGCACACTTCCGAGACCGTGAACGTCGACCATCTGATCCGCGAGTACGGGTGCGCGATGGTGTTCGCGGCGGCGGCGCTTCAGGCCGTCGGCGTGCCGGTGCCCGGCACGACGGCGCTGATCGCCGCCGCGCTGTACGCGGCCAACACCCACGGCCTGCCGATCGTCGGCGTGATCGCGGCCGGCGCCGGGGGTGCGATGCTCGGCACGAGCATCGGCTACGCCATCGGCCGCAGGGGCGGCGAGCGGCTGCTGACGCGGCTGGGTCGCCGGCTGCGCCAGCCACCCGAGCGGGTGGAGCGCTGGCGGGCGCTGGTGGGCGCCCACAGCGGCAAGCTCGTCGTGTTCGGGCGCTTCGTCACCGGCCTGCGCAACCTCGCCGGGCTGCTGGCCGGAGCCGGCGGCATGGCGCCGCGGCGGTTTCTCGCGCTCAGCGCGCTCGGCGCCGTCCTGTGGGCGACGAGCGCGGGCTTGGAGTACTACTACTTCGGCAAGGCGCTGGCCGGCGCCGGCACGTGGATCCAGGTCGGGCTGATCGCGCTCGGGCTCGTCTGGGCGGTGATCTCGATCCGGTACCTCCGCCGCCGGATCATCAACGTCACAACCTGATCGGCGGCGCCTGTAGCCGGGGGTGGGCCAGCAGGGCGGCGTGGGGGACGCCGAGCGCCTCGCCGGTCATCGCGCGGCGCAGGGCTCTCATGCCAAGCTCGCGGGGCGAGCGAGGCAGCCGCTTCCCGGCGGCCGGGTGGGCCGGGCCGAACGGCTCGCCGAACGGGCCGGATGCGACCTCGACCTCGAAACCGGCGATCTCCAGCATCCGCCGGTGGCCGGCGAGGTTGGCCACCCACCACTGGCAGCGGCGCTCGTCGAAGCGCATCTCGGCCACCGGCCGGCGGCTGAGCGCCAGCGTCAGCGGCAGCGAGATCTCCTCGATCGACAGGAACTGGCCGGTGCAGACCGAGCGGATCGCCTCCAGCGCCCGCACCGGGTCGCGCAGGTGCAGCATCAGGCTCCCGCACACGACGACGTCGAACTCGCCGATGGTGTCGGGCGCGAGGTGATAGGTGCTCAGAACCTGCTTGCGTACGCGCGAGCCCAGCGCGGCGTGCGCGACCTCGAAGCCGCGGCCCTTCTCGCCGGCCATCGTGGCCAGCGTCGGCCCGCCGGCGGCCCGCGCGGCGGCCGGCCAGTCCCAGTCCTCGTGATCGGGGATGTCGATCGCCACCACCTCGGCCGCGCCGCGGCGCTCCAGCTCGAAGGCGAAGAAGCCGTCGTAGGTGGCGACGTCGAGGCACCGCTTGCCGCGGACATCGGGCCACGGCAGCCGGTCGGCGACGGCGCGAAGGTCGAACCACCCGGGCGTCACCACGCCGCCGGGCAGCTCCAGCGTGTGGTACCAGATCGGCACGGCGGCAACGGCGGCCGGGGACGCAAGGCTCGACATGCGCGGCGACGCTACCAGTCAGAGACCGTCTAGCCTGCCACGGCGATGGACGGCGAGATCGCAGACGGCGGCCGATGCTGAAGGCCAGCGAGCGGCAGATCCTCAGCGAGCTGGAGCGCGACGCGCTGGTGCTCGACGTGGGCGGCGGCGCCCAGCCGTTCCGCCGCGCCGATTGGGTGATCGACATCATGGAGTACGGCCACCGCGGGCTGTACGGCGACCCGCCGGCGCCCGAGCTGGAGCGCTTCGGGCCCGCCACCTGGGTGACGCGCGACATCTGCCTGCGCGAGCCGTGGCCGTTCGAGGACAGGCAGTTCGACTTCGCCATCTGCTCGCACACGCTGGAGGACGTGCGCGACCCGATCTACGTCTGCGACGAGATGATTCGGGTGGCCCGCGCGGGCTACGTCGAGGTGCCATCGCGTCTGGAGGAGCAGTCCTACGGGTTCCAGGGGCCGTGGACCGGGTGGGGGCACCACCGCTGGCTGATCGACCTCGACGAAGACGAGCTGACGTTCGTGTTCAAGCACCACGTGGTGGAGCGCGACGGCGACCACTTCACGCCCGAGTTCCACGCGGCGCTGTCGAGCGAGCAGCGGGTGCATCGGCTGTGGTGGGAGGGCGGTTTCCGCTACGGCGAGCGGGTGTTCCTGGAAGGGGCCGGGCTCGACGCCTACCTGCAGGACTTCGTCACCGCGCAGGCGCCGGGCTCCACGCCGCCGGTCGGGCGTCGGACGCGCTTCAAGCGCCCGCGCGGCCCATCAGCACAAGCCGATCCGAGGCAGTGATCACCCGGTAGCCGGCGGCAAGCGCCCAGCGCGCCTGGATCGGGTCGGGGCGGGGCGGGAACCCGGTGCCGATCTCCAGCAGCGCGTAGCGCCCGGCGCGCAGCGCGGCCACGAACGGCTCCTGCGCCGTGTACTGCTCCAGCCGGTGGCGGATCCAGGGCCCGACGTAGGACACGTCGTTCTCCAGTCGCGGCCCGAACAGCGGGGCCACCGGCACCACCCCCTGTGCGGTCCACTCGCCGGTGATCCCGATCCGGGTGTGGGCGGGGTCGTGGGCGAGCACGTAGGCGATCGTCGGATCGGCCGGGGCGTACGGGCTGCGCGCGAGCACCCGCTGGTAGTGATAGGAGGCGACCGCGACGAGGCAGGCGAGGGCGGCGACGAACGCCAGGCGCAGCGAGCCCCGGCGGGCGCTCAGCGCCCACCACAGTGCCGCCAACGCCAACACCACCGCCGCGCTCAGCACGATCCGGCCCGCGCTGCTGACCAGATACCGGCGGACGTCGACGATCATCGCCGCCAGCAGCGCCGCCTCGAGCACGAGCCGCCAGCGCCCAAGCCGCCCCGCCAGCCACGCCAGCACAGGCGCGGCCAGCAGCAGCGCCGGCGCGCCGTAGCGCGTGTTCGAGGCGACGAGCACCGGGTGCCCGGCGAATCCCTGGGCGCTGTAGGGGGTGATCAGGTACGCGACGGCGCACAGCAGCGCGCCGAGCGCGAGGATCGTCACGCGCGCGGCATCCCGCACGGGACGCCCCTGGAGCCGGCCGGCCACCACCAGCACCCCCGCGCCGACCGCGCCGAGCACGCACAGGGCGCCGGTGACCCCGAAGTCCGAGCGGAACACCGGCCACACATAGTCCTTCAGGATCGTCGGATGCGGGAGATAGTGGGCGAGGGTGAACCCGAGCTGTGAGCGCAGCGGGTCGGGCGGGGCCGCGAAGATCGTCACCCCGAACAGACTCAGCCGGTAGTCGAACACCGGGTTGCCGGTGAGGATCAGGTTGCGCAGCAGCCAGATCCCGCCGGTCAGCAGCACAACCACGACCAGCACCCCGGTGTCGGTGGCCAGCTCGCGCCAGGGTCGGCCGCCGAGACGCCCCGCCACGAGCCACACCAGCACGACTGCCGGGACGTCGGTCAGCCCGTACCACTTCGTGCCAAGCGCCAGTCCGAACCCGGCCCCAGCCAGCAGCAGCTCGCTGCGCGCCCCCGTACGCCAGTGGCGCAGCAGGAACAGCGTGCCGGCGGCGAAGCCGGCCAGGAATGCAGGGTCGGTGAGGACGTCGGTCAGCGCCGGCCCGAGCGCCGGGCGGATGGCGCACGCCGCGAGCGCCGCCAGGATCGCGGTCGGGGCGGGGGCCCCGAGCTCGCGACCGATCGCGTACACGGACACGGTGGCGAGGGCCAGCAGCAGCGGATCGAGGAGCCGCACCAGCGCCAGCGAGTGCCACGGCAGCACGAACGCCAGCATCAACATGTCGCCGTTCTGGGGGTAATTGCCCTGGGCCTGGCCCGGCAGGTACTGCGTGCTCTGCCACAGCGTCCCTGACTGGATGAAGCGGATCACCCCGGGGAAGTGAAAGCCGAGCGCGTCGACCGAGATCGGGTGGACGGTCGAGCTCAGTTCCAGGTAGGCGAGCGCAAAGGCGGCGAACAGCACCGCGCCGGCGCCGGCGAGGGCCCACGAGACGCCGGTCGCGCCGAACCGTGGCGGGGGAGCGTCGTCGGGACACGCGGCACGCCCGGCCGGGACGAGCGTGGCCGCGCCGAGCAGCGCGAGCGCCGCCACCAGCACCGTTCCGCGCGTGAGGATCCCGAGCGTCAGCGGCACGACCTGGATGGCGACGATCCCGAGCACGCCGAGCAGCGCCAGCGCCACCAGGCGCGGAACGCCGCGCAGCGCCCCCGCCCGGCGGCGAACGATCAGCACGGCGGCCGTGGCGGAGCAGGCCAGCTCGACGGCCAGCAGCAGGCAGCCGAGGATGAACGCGCCCGGGCCGATCGCCCCGGTCATGCCGGCGCGCGCGCCGCAGCCCGGCGCGCCCGCAGCCAGCGCGCGGCGAGCCGCTGCGTCGGGCGCTCCAGCAGGTACCAGCTGAGCGCGCCCGCCACCAGCGACAACGCGATCAGCACGACCGTCATGTACAGCTCGCCGTGTGGGATCAGGCTCCCCTCGAGCTTCAGCAGCAGCTGGTAGTGCCAGAGGTAGAAGGCGTAGGAGACGGTGCCGACGAACACGAGCGGCCGGATGCCGAGGATCCGGCGGATCAGCCCGCGGTTGTCCTCCCCGAACACGAGCGGCGTCAGCAGCAGCGTCGCCCCGATCGGCTTCAGTACGAGCGTGATCAACCACCACGACGTCAGCCGCCCGTAGCCGCCGGGGATCTGACCGGCCACGCCGATGGCGATCGCCGAGCCCAGCCACGGCAGCCACGGATACCGATTGATGATCTCCCACCAGCGCGGCTTCACCTCGCGGCGCTGGGCGTCGACGCTGAGCACGGCCAGCAGCATCCCGCCGGCGAACAGATCCAGGCACCCGGGTAAGAAGCACAGCACCGAGAGGATCGTCAGGTCGGTGTGGGGCATCGCGAGGAGCACGATCACCTGGTAGGTGATCGAGACGACGATCATCCCCACCAGCACGGCGCACTCAGAGCCGAAGCGACCGAAGCGCGCGCCAAGACGCCGCGCCCACAGCGCGAGCAGCGGCAGCAGCGCGTAGAAGGTCATCTCGACGCTCAGCGACCAGGCGACGGGGATGCCGCCGTTGATGATCGTGTGGTTGGCGTACAGCTGCAGGAAGCAGAAGTACCGCAGGAAGCCGGTCGGGGTGTAGAGGTAGTGCTCGTTCATCCACACCCCGGCGACGAGCAGCGCGACCCAGTAGGCCGGGACGATCCTGACGAACCGGCGCGTCGCGTACGGGAGCAGCGGCGGCATCGGCTTGCCGTCCCAGCGGGCCGCCACGAACGGGCGGTAGATGACGAACCCGCTGATCGTGAAGAACACGACGAGGCAGATCGCCGGCGGCCCCGAGTTGTGCTGGGTCAGGTACTGCATCAGCTGCGAGCGGGGGAAGGGGAAGCGGAACGACACGTGGTAGACGAGCACGCTGATGCAGGCCAGGCCGCGGATCGCGTCGACCTGCCGGAAGCGGCCCTGCTCCTCCAGCAGCCGGCCCGGGTGTCGGGTGGCGCCCACGCGGGCCCGCGCCGACTCGACCAGGGCGCTCATTGCTGGTCGCCGAGCAGCGGCGGGGCGGTGCGAGCGCTTCCAATCGCCTGAAAGCGCGCCCGCAGCCCGTAGGACTCGCGCAGCGCGGCCACCGAGAAGCGCACGAGCCGCCACGGGATCGGCGAGCGGGCGCCGCGTTTCCAGGTTGTCCCCTCCGCGGAGTGGCCACGGCGGACGCGGTGGCTGACGTCGACCTCCAGCAGCGCGAGGCCCTCACGCGAGGCCACGACGGTGAGATACAGGTTCGGAACGAGGCACTCGGGCGGGAGCTGGTCGAGCAGCTGCGCCAGCAGCGCCGCGTCGTACCCGCGCAGGGGGCAGTTGGGATCTCGCGCGCCGACCCCGAAGCCGAAGTTGACATACAACCGGACGAGCCGCGTCATCGCCATCCGGAACCAGGGGTCCTGGCGGAAGCGGCGCACCCCGGAGACCGCGTGCGCCTCGTCGACGAGCAGGACGAGCACGCGGCGCAGGTCGCTGCCGTGGAACTGGCCGTCGCCGTCGACCTGCAGGACATAGTCGGGCGCGCTCTCCAGCGCGCGGCGGTAGGCGCGCAGCACGCTGGCGCCGTGCCCTCGGTTGACCGGGTTGACGAGCACGTCGAGCTCGGCCTGCAGCGACGGCGCCAGCGCGGTGAGGACATCGGGGGTACCGTCGCCGGAGGCGTCATCGACGACGACCAACCGCAGCGAGGACACATGCGGCGACAGCGCCCGGTCGATCTCCGTGAGGAACCCCGGGATGCCGTCCGCCTCGTTGTAGGCGGGGATCGCGACGGCGACCGATGGCTTCAGGGAACTCGGCAGCGCGCTCTCCACAGCCGGGGGCATGTTAGGCGCTAAACCTTTCTCCGCGGGTTGCCGATAGGAGTGGTTGAAGTGCGGGCGACACGCGCATACCTGGCGGGATTCGGCACGGCGGGTTCGTTGCTGGCCGGTGGCGCGCTGCTGTTCGTGATGGCCAGCGCCGTCGTCTCGTTCCGCGGCTGGCCCTCGGTGACGGCCCAGGCCCAGCCCGTGGCGATCGTGCAACAGGCGCGGACGCCGTCCGCCGGCGCCGTCCGCCGCGTCGCGCTCGTGGCCGCCAAAGCGAAGACCGTCGCCCGGCCCACTGCTCACCCCGCTACGCGGGTGGCTCCCGCGGCCAGAGTCGCCACGCCGCACGTGAGCGTCTCGCAACCCCAGGCACCGTCGCACGCCGGCCAGAGCCAGCACCACCGAACGCCCGCAGTGACGCCGAGCCCCCCGCCGACGCCCCCCAGCAAGCCGGCCGCCCCGGCGAAATGTGCCACCGCGAGCTGCGCCGTGCATACGGTGGGGGCCGCGCTCGGCACGACCGCCGCCGTGGCGACCAATGGCCTCGGCACGACTGTCTCAACCGTCGGCAACGCGCTCGGCGCGCTGGTGTCGGGCGTCACCGGCGGGCTGGGGTCGAAGCTCGGGAACTTGAGCCCCGGCCTCGGGCAAACGGTGACGGCGGTCGGCGCCGGGCTCGGTCAGACGGTGACGAACGCCACCACCGTGCTCGGCAACACCCTGGTGGGGGCGGGCCGGGTGCTGGGCGGCGCGCTCGGCGCCCACACGCGCTGACTCGGGCCCTTAGCGCAGGTGACGGTCGAGGAAGCGCAGGCTCACGGCCTGAAGCTCCTCGTCGTGCTGCACCGAGCGGTGATGGCCGCCGGGCACGATCACCAGGCGCACGCGATCGGCGCGGGCGGCCAGCTCGCGCGAGTGCGCGACGGGGACCTGCTCGTCGCCATCGGCGTGCAGCAGCAGCAGCGGCATCTGGAGCGACTCGACCGTCGCGCCGAGGTCGACCTCGTCGAGCAGCCCGGTCAGGGCCTCGACGTCCGCTTCGATCGGAAAGCGCCCGGCGCGCAGCCCGCGGGCAAGCCCCTCGGCCGACGCCGGGCAGATCGCGACCACGGCGCTGGCGCGGACGAGCGGGGCGGCCATCAGCGCGGTGAAGCCGCCCATGCTCGATCCCCGCAAGCCGATCGGCGCGTCGCCGTCGCCGAGCGCCTCGCGCAGGACGTCGGCGATCGTCGATGCGTCCTCGATCGCGCGCTCGTCCATCGGACCGTCGCTGTCGCCGTGGCCGCGGGCGTCGTAGGCGATCGCCGCGTGGCCGAGCGGGAGCAGCGCCCGGGCGAAGTCGTAGTGGCTCTCCTTGCGCGACCCCGCGCCGTGCAGGAGCACCACGCCGCCGCGGAGTGCGACGCCCGCGGGCGGGAGCCACAGCGAGTAGGCCAGGCCGTAGCGGCGGCCGACCTCGACGGGCAACGATGCCGTGACACGATGCGAGCGCGGCACCGGATGGATCATGGCAGCCGTGGCATGATCGGCGCAATGTCGATCACGGCCCATTCCCTGTCCCGCGTGTACCCGCTCGGGACCTCCGTCAACGACCAGGGCCACCTGGTGATCGGCGGCTGCGACGTCGTCGAGCTGGCGCGCGAATTCGGCACGCCCGCCTATGTCGTCGCCGAGGACGACCTGCGGACCCGGGCGCGGGCCTACCACGATGCGCTGCGCGAGCGCCACCCCGACGGCGACGTCCTGTTCGCCTCCAAGGCGTTCCCGTGCACCGCCGTGTACCGGGTGCTGGCCGAGGAGGGGCTGGCCTGCGACGTCGCCTCGGGCGGCGAACTCGCGATGGCGTTGCGCGGCGGCTTCGACCCCGCGCGAATCTACTTCCACGGGAACGCGAAGTCCGGCGCCGAGCTGCGCGACGCCCTAACCGCCCGCGTCGGTCACATCGTGCTCGACTCGGCCGACGAACTGGAGCGGCTGGAGCGGATCGCCGCCGAGCTCGGCCGCCGCCAGGAGGTGCTCCTGCGGGTCACCCCCGACGTCTCGGGGGACACGCACCGGGCCATCTCCACCGGCCAGGCCGACTCGAAGTTCGGCTTCTCGTTCGACGCCGCCCGCCACGCGATCGACCGGCTGAACGGCTCGGAGGCGCTGTCGCTGGTCGGGCTGCACGTCCACATCGGCTCGCAGCTGCTGGCCCTCGACCCGTTTCGCACCGCGATCCGCGCGCTTGCCGCGCTCGGCGACTTCCCGGTCTACAACCTCGGCGGCGGGCTCGGGGTCGCGTACAGCTGGACGCAGGAGCCGCCGACGGTCGCCGCCTACGTCGAGGCGCTGGTGCAGACGGCCGCCGAGGCTCTCGGTCCGGGTAAGCGGCTGTTGATCGAGCCCGGGCGCTCGCTGGTGGCCAACTCGACGGTGACGCTGTACACGATCGAGACGGTGAAGCGCAACGTGTCGACGTGGGTCGCCGTCGACGGCGGGATGTCCGACAACCTGCGGCCGATGCTGTACGGGTCGCTGTACGAGGCGCTGATCGGCGACCGTGCGCTGGCCGAGCCGACGGAGCGCTGCCACGTGGCGGGCAAGCACTGTGAGTCCGGCGACGTGCTCGTCCGCGACGCTCCGCTCGCCGACCCGGCGTCCGGTGACGTGCTCGTCACCCCGGTCACCGGCGCCTACGGTCACTCGATGGCCAACAACTACAACGGCGTGCCGCGCCCGCCGGTGATCTTCTGCTCAGGCGGCGACGCGCGCGTGGTCGTGCGGCGCGAGACCTATGACGATCTGATGGCGCGCGATGCCCTCTAACAGCTTCCGGGTCGGAGTGCTCGGCGCCGGCACCGTCGGTGCCGCGTTCGCCGAGCTGCTGCCGGAGCACGCCGAGCGGATCGCGCGGATCACCGGGCTGCGCCCCGAGCTCTCCGGCGTGCTGACCCGCAGCCGCGGCTCGTTTGCCCAGATCCTGGAGGACTCCGATCTGATCGTCGAGCTGATGGGCGGGATCGAGCCGGCGCGCGAGTACGTGCTGCGCGCGATGCGCGCCGGCAAGCACGTGGTCACGGCGAACAAGCAGCTCCTCTCCCACCACGGCGAGGAGCTGTGGGGACTGGCCCGCGAGCAGGGCGTGCAGCTCCGCTTCGAGGGGGCGGTGGCCGGCGTCGTGCCGGTGATCCGGGTGCTGCAGGAGTCGCTGTCCGGCGCCTCGATCGAGCGCGTGCACGGCATCGTGAACGGCACCACGAACTTCATCCTGTCCGAGATGGCGCGCACCGGCATGACGTTCGCCGACGCGCTGGTCGAGGCGCAGCGGCTCGGGTACGCCGAGGCCGACCCGTCCGAGGATGTAAACGGCAAGGACGCGGCGGCGAAGATGGCGATCATCGCGCGGCTGGCGTTCGATACGCCGGTGCACATCGACCAGGTTCGCTACGAGGGGATCGAGATGATCGAGCCCGACGACCTGGAGTACGCCCGCGACCTCGGGCTCGGCCTGAAGCTGATCGGCACCGCCGAGCTGGTCGACGGCGACCGGCTGTCGGTCCGCGTGCATCCGGCGTTTCTGTACCCCGGGCACCCGCTGGCGTCGGTCGGCGGCCCGTTCAACGCGGTCACGGTCGAGTGCGCCGCCATCACCGAGATCACCATGTCCGGGCCTGGCGCGGGCGGCCCCCAGACCGCCACGGCCGTGCTCGGCGACGTGATCAGCGCGATGATCCCTCCCGCCTCGACACCGGCCGCCACCCGGCACTTGGAGATGGCCCACGACATCGTCTCGGCCTTCTACCTGCACCTCCAGGTCGCCGACGAGCCCGGGGTATTGGCCCGGGTGGCGCACGAGCTGGCTGAGGAAGGGGTGTCGGTGAAGTCCGTGGTCCAGAAGGGCAACGGCGAGGACGCGCGGCTGGTGATGGTCGTCCACCCGGTGTTGGAGTCGAGGTTCATGGCGGCGATGGCCCGCCTGGCCGCGCTCGACGTGCTCCGGGCGCCGCCGCGGGCGATCCGCGTGCTGGAAGAGGAATTCGGTTGATCGCCCGGGGGGCGATCACGCGCGGCCGAGCATGCAATCGGATAGGGTGCGCGCCCGGATGAGAGCGATGCAGATCACCGAGCTGAGCGGCCCGGACACGGCCCTGGCGCTCGTGGACATCCCCGAGCCGCCGGCGGAGCACTTCCTCACGCCGGGCAGCGGCGTGATCGTCGACGTCCACGCCGCAGGCGTCTCGTTCCCGGAGGTGCTCCAGACCCGGGGCGAGTATCAGTTCAAGCCGCCGCTGCCGTTCGTGCCGGGCGGCGAGGTGGGCGGCATCGTCCGCTCCGCGCCCGACGGCGCCTCGGTGCGCGCGGGAGATCGGGTCGCGGCGTTCTGCATGCTCGGCGGCTTCGCCGACGTCGCGGTGGCACCCGCGCATTTCTGCTTCGCGCTGCAGGACGAGCTCGACTTCGCCCAGGGAGCGAGCCTGATCCTGAATTACCACACCGCCTACTTCTGCCTCAGGACCCGCGGGCGGCTCGCCGCGGGCGAGTGGGTCCTCGTGCATGGCGCCGCGGGCGGCGTCGGCACGGCGACGCTGCAGGTCGCGCGTGGTCTCGGCGCGCACACGATCGCGGTCGTGTCCAGCGACGAGAAGGCCGACGTGGCCCGCCAGGCCGGCGCCGATCACGTCGTCCGTTCCGACGGACCGTGGAAGGACGAGGCCAAGGAGCTCTCCGGCGGCGGCGTCGATGTCGTCATCGATCCCGTCGGCGGCGATCGCTTCACCGACAGCATCCGCTCGCTGGCCGAAGGAGGCCGGGTGGTCGTCGTCGGGTTCACCGGCGGCTCGATCCCCGAGGTGAAGGTCAACCGCCTGCTGCTCGGCAACACCGAGGTGATCGGCGCCGGCTGGGGCGCGTTCGCGATGTCCAAGCCCCAGCTGACGATCGAGATCGGCGCCGAGATCTCGAAGCTGATCGACGCCGGGTTCGTGCGCCCGATCGTCGGCGCGAGCTTCCCGCTGGAGCAGGCGTCCAAGGCGCTGAAGCTGATCGACGAGCGCGGCGCGACCGGCAAGGTCGTGCTCGCCGTCCGCGACTAGTTCCGCAGGAATCGCGCGCTGGGCAGCGGTCGTGGACCGCCCGGTAGCACCTGTGGGGTAGGACGACCGGTGGCGACTCGCTGTCGCTCGGTGACAGCGACGCGCTCGAACGACCCGGTGTTCCAGCCGCGCGCCAGGCGGTCCGGCGCGAGTGGGCGCACCCGGCGGATCGACGCCGTGACGGCGCGGAAGGCGAGCCGTTCGCGGCGGCCGTACCGCAGGCCGTACAGCTCGCGCACGCGGGGTGGCAGGCTCCCGAGCATGATCAGGTCGTGGACGGCCTTGGCGCCCTGGTCGAGCCGCGGCAGCGGGATCTCGAAGGCGGTCGCGTACCCCATGTAGCGCGCCTCGTCGGTGAGGAACATCTCCTCGCCGGCCAGCTTCGCGTCCCACCACCGCCGGAACTCCGGGTAGCTGCCAGGCGCCGCCTCGCGGGGCATCCCGAACAGCTCGGCGAAGCGCACGTATTCCTGCCACAGCGCCTCGCGCTCGGTGGCCGACAGCGGGCGCACGAAGAGCTCGTAGAAGCACTGCGCGGAGTCGGCGATGACGGCCATCGTCCACAGCATCAGCTCGGGGTCCAGGGCGGCGTACGGTGTCCCCTTCGGCGTCGCGCCGGCATCCTCGGGCAGTTCGCCGACGACCCGCTCGTGGAGCTTCTCGACGTAGGCGAGGACCTTGTCGGCCTCCTCGCGGGTGCCGAAGTAGATCGTCTCGAACGCGTTGCCGGTGTGGACGAGCCGCTTGAACGGCGTCGCCTTGGCGTAGGAGTGCTCGCTCGTTCCGACATAGTTCAGCGGCGAGAGCGCGCCGATGCAGAGCGCGCGCTGTCCGTAGAACAGCCCGACAAGCCGCTCCTCGTGGACGTGGCGCAGGACCGAGCCGGCGCGGGGGAAGTATCCGTCGGACATCTGCAAACGCATGTTTCCAGATCTGTCAAGATGGCGCGGTGACCATGTACGGAGGGGTGAGCGCCGTGGACCGGCACGCCATCCGGCGGGCGCGGCTGATCGACGCCGGGCTTGAGTTGCTGGGCGGCGCGGGCTACGCGGCGACGACCGTGCGCGGCGTCTGTGCCCGCGCCCAGCTCACGCCGCGGTACTTCTACGAGAGCTTCCGCGACCTCGACGAGCTGATGCTGGCCGTGTTCGACGAGGTCGCGGCCGAGGCGGCGAGCGCGGTACTGGCCGCGTCGGCGGGCGCGCCCCAGGACGCACGGGGCAAGGCGCGCGCGGCGATCGGCGCGTTCGTCGAGCTGGTGGCCGAGGACCCGCGGCGGGCGCGGATCCTGTTCGTCGAGGCGGTCGGCTCCGAGCCGCTGACCCGCCGCCGGTTCGAGCGGCTGCGACTGTTCGCGGACCTTGTCGCCGCCCAGGGCCGCGAGTTCTACGGGCTCCGGGAGGGGCACGACCCGCTGATGCAGACGACGGCGCTGACGCTCGTCGGCGGGCTCGCCGAGGCGCTGCTGGCGTGGCTCGACGGTTCACTGCGCACGACGGCTGAGCAGCTGGTGGAGGACTGCGCCGAGCTGTTCGTCGCCACCGGCGAGGCGGCGGTGGCGCTCGCTCGCTCCCGCGCGCCCGCGCTTTGACATGCTCCGGGCCCCATGCCCGGACTGATCGAGCGCTATCGCGAGCGGCTGCCGTTCGCCGTCGATGACCCCATCGTCTCGCTGCAGGAGGGGTCGACCCCGCTCGTGCTGGCGCCCCGCCTGTCCGAGCGCGTCGGCGCCGAGGTGTGGCTGAAGCTGGAGGGCGCGAACCCCACCGGCTCGTTCAAGGATCGCGGCATGACGTGCGCGGTCTCCGCCGCCGTGCGAGAGGGAGCCCAGGCGGTCGTCTGCGCCTCCACCGGCAATACGGCGGCATCGGCCGCCGCCTACGCGGCGCGCGCCGGGCTGCGCGGCGCCGTGATCGTGCCCGAGGGTAAGATCGCCGCCGGCAAGCTGGCTCAGGCGCTGATGCACGGGGCGCAGGTGATCGCGCTGAAGGGCAACTTCGACGAGGCCCTGAAGCTCGTGCGCGAGCTGGCCGACCGCCACCCGATCGCGCTCGTCAACTCGGTCAACGAGTTCCGGATCGAGGGCCAGAAGACGGCCTCCTTCGAGCTCGCCGAGGCACTCGACGGCCAGCTCGACGCACTGTGCCTCCCGGTCGGCAACGCCGGCAACATCACCGCCTACTGGAAGGGCTTCAAGGAGATCGGCATGGCACCGCGGATGCTCGGCTTCCAGGCGTTGGGCGCGGCGCCGCTGGTCACCGGACAGGCGGTGGCCCACCCGGAGACCGTCGCCTCGGCGATCCGGATCGGCAACCCGGCCCGGTGGGAGGAGGCGATGGACGCCGTTACCTCTTCGCACGGGGCGATCGCCGCCGTGAGCGACGAACAGATCCTCGACGCGTACCGCTTCCTGGCCGCCAGCGAGGGCGTGTTCTGCGAGCCGGCGTCGGCCACCGGCGTGGCCGGCCTGCTCGCCAACGGGGCCGAGGGCGCGCAGCGGATCACCTGCGTGCTGACCGGCCACGGCCTGAAGGACCCCGAGACCGCGATGGCCCAGGTTGACCGCGCCGGCGCGGGTGGCGTTGGGACCGTGATTCCGTGCGAGCCGGAGATCGCCGCGATCGAGCGCGCGGTCCTGCGATGAGCCTGGCGCGCCGCCGGGTGGTCAGGGTGCCCGCCTCGTCGGCCAACCTCGGGCCGGGCTACGACGTGCTGGCGGCGGCGCTGGCGCTCCCCCTGGAGCTGGAGGTGGTCGAGACCGGCGCGTTCGCCGTCCACACCGAGCTGCGGCTTCCGGCCGATCGCACCAATCTGGTCGTCCGCGCCTTCGAGCGGCTCGCCCCGGCCGATCATTTCGAGTTCACGATCCGCTCGCGGATCCCGCTGAGCGGCGGGCTCGGCTCCAGCGCCGCGGCGATCGTGGCCGGGATGCTGGCCGCCGATCATATCTTCGAGCTCGACGCCGATGTGCGCACCGCGGCCACCGAGCTGGAGGGCCACCCCGACAACGTCGCCGCCGCGCTGGAGGGCGGGTTCGTCGTCTGTGACGGTCCCCGGGTTCATCGCTTTGAGGCGCCGATGGGGCTGGAGGCGGTGCTGGTCGTCCCGTTTGAGGGGGTGTCCACGGCGCAGGCGCGCGCCGCCGTGCCGGCGCAGGTGCCGCTGATCGATGCCGTCGCCAACATCGCGGCGACGGCGACGCTGCTGCTCGGCCTGTCAGGTGGCAGCCTCGACCTGATCGCCGCCGGCCTGCGCGACCGCCTGCACCAGCCCTACCGGGCCTCGCTGTACCCGCGCTCGGCCGAGCTTATGGAGCTGGCACCGAAGCTCGGCGCGTTGGGGGCGACGATCTCGGGCGCGGGCCCGACCGTGCTGGTGTGGTCGCATTACGAGCAGACCGGAGGCGTGATGGAGGCGCTCACGCGGCGCACCGAGGGATGGGCCGAGGTGATCCGCGCCCCGTTCGAGAGCCAGGGGGCCGACGTCCGCAGCCTCTAGGACCGCGACAGTCTGATCTGGCCCTCGGTGCGCAGCCGCTCGCGGAGCAGGGCCGCGTGTCGCTCCTGCATCTGGCGGCCGAGGTCCTGGAACTCGATCAGCATCGTCAGCTGCTCCTCGTCGTACCCCGCGAGTAGCTCTCCGACCAGCTCGGCCAGCGGTGCGAACAGCTCCCAGGCGATCGCGCGAGCCGGTTCGGTCAGCTCCACCAGCACGCGCCGGCGATCCTCCGGATCCGGCACTCGCCGGACGTAGCCGGCTCGCTCCAACCGGTCGATCACGGCGGTGATCGCCCCCGAGGTGAGGCCCGTCTCCTCGGCCAGTGCCCCGGCCGAGATCCGGCCCCGGTGATCGAGGATGTCGAGGCACAGCCCGTCGGTGCGGTTCACCCCGAGCAGGCGGGTGACGGCCTCGTCGACCTGGTCGGTGGCGCGTTGGTTGGCACGGACGGCGTGGCCGAGGGCGTCCAGCAGGTGTTCGCGACGGAGAGATTCTCTTGACATTTAAGATTCTTGATTACTAAGATACTGATTCGTCAAGTCAATTCTCGCAGTGGAGGTGGTCGTTGATGCCGTACGCGATCGAGGCGCGTGACCTCGTGAAGACGTATCCGAAGGAGGTGAAGGCGCTCGACGGGCTGTCGTTCGAGGTCGACGCGGGCACCGTGTTCGCGCTGCTCGGGCCGAACGGGGCCGGCAAGTCGACGGCGGTGAAGATCCTCACCACGCTGGCCCGAGCCGACGCCGGCGAGGCACGGGTAGCCGGGATCGACGTCGCCGCCGAGCCCGACCGGGTGCGGCGGGCGATCGGGGTCGTGTCGCAGGGCTCGGGCGTCGACGTGAACGCCACGGGCCGGGAGAACGTGCGCCTGCAGGGTCAGCTGTACGGATTGCGCGGCGCCGATCTGCGCCACCGCGCCGACGCGGTGCTGCAGCGCTTCGGCCTGGCCGACGCCGCCGACCGGGTGGCGCGCGGGTACTCGGGCGGGATGGTTCGCCGGCTCGACATCGCGATGGCGCTCGTCCACGACCCGCAGGTGCTGTTCCTCGACGAGCCGACGACGGGGCTCGACCCCGAGGTGCGCGCCGAGATGTGGCAGCTGATCGGCGGACTGACGCGCGAGCACGGCAAGACCGTACTGCTCACCACCCACTACCTGGATGAGGCCGACCAGCTGGCCGCCGAGCTGGCGATCGTCGACCGGGGGGTAATGGTCGCTCGCGGTACGCCGGATGCGCTCAAGCGCGAGCTCCGCGGCGACGCCATCCACATCGAGCTGGCCGGCGTCGAGGCACCGAACGGCCGGCTGGACGCCGCCCTCGGCGCCCTGGCCGGGGTGCGCGACGTGGCGCTCGACGGCCGCGTTGTCAGGGCCCGCGCCGACGACGGGGGGCGCGCCGTCCCCGCCGTGCTGCAGGCGCTGGAGGCGAACGGCCTGGCCGTCGCCTCGGTACGCGTGGCGCGTCCCTCGCTCGACGACGTCTATCTCCGGTACACCGGGCGGACGTTCGACGCCGCCGATCACGAGGCCGCGGAGGTGGCGGCATGACCCTGGTCCGGCAGACCCTGTACATGACCGTCCGCCATCTGCGTGAGCTGTGGCGCCAGCCGTGGTTCGTCGCCATCGCGCTCGTGCAGCCGGTGATCTGGCTGCTGCTGTTCGGTGCCCTGTTCAAGAAGATCGTCGAGATCCCCGGCTTCCACGGCCACTCCTACATCGCCTTCCTGGCGCCCGGCGTGGTGGTGATGTCGGCGCTGATGGGCTCGGCGTGGAGCGGGATGGCGCTGATCGATGACCTGAACCGTGGCGTGACCGCGCGCTTCCTCGTCTCGCCCGTGCGCCGCGAGGCGCTCATCGCCGGGCGGCTGGTCAAGGAGGCCGTGGTGGTGGTGATCCAGTCAGCGATCATCGTCGCGCTCGCGCTGGCCGACGGTGCCAGCTTCCCCGGCGGCGTCGGTGGCGTGCTCGTCCTGTTCGTGCTCTGTGCGCTGCTCGGGGCGGCGTTCGGCGGGCTCAGCAACGGCTTCGCCCTGATCATGCGCCAGGAGGACGCGTTGATCGGCGCTGTGCAGTTCATCGCGCTGCCGCTGACGTTCCTCTCGACGGTATTCCTGGAGTCGAACCTGATGCCGGACTGGATTCGCCATCTCGCGGACGTCAACCCCGTGAACTGGGCGGTCACCGCCGGGCGGAGCGCAACGTCGCTGCACCCCGACTGGGGGCTCGTCGCCTCGCGCGCCGGTTTCATGGCGGCGCTGTTCCTCGCCACCGTGGCGTTCGCCACCCGGGCGTTCCGGAGCTATCAGCGGACCGTGTAAACGATGAGAATTGATTTAAAAACACGTTATCGCGACCTTACGGCCGCTTCGCAGACTCGCCCCGAGTGAGCACCGAGACGATTCCCCGCACGCCACAGCGCGTCGACTGGCGTCGGGCCGAATTCGTGCTGACGCTGTTCGGATTCCTCGGCTTCCTGACGCTGCCGATCCGGATCACAACCATTTACAGCGGGCTCCCCGCGCACCCGCTGTTCATCCACGTGCCGGTCATCCTGGTCCCGCTGAGCGTCCTCGGGGCCCTGGCCTGTGTGGCCAGGCCGTCGTGGTTCGCGAAGTACGGGATCCTGCTGTGCGCCACGGCGATCGTGGCGATGTCATCGATCTTCCTGGCCATGCAGGCCGGCTCGGCGCTGGAAGGCGCGCTGAACCTGCAGGGCCCGGCGGCCAGCCTGATCCACCGCCACTCGCACGCCGCTCACATCCTGGCCATCGTGTTCGTCGTGTTCACCGCGGTGCTGATCCTGACCTTCGCCGCCCACCGCATTTCCGGCGGGAGGCCGACCGGACAGCGGCTCGTCGACGGGGTGCTGTCGGTGCGATCGAACTACCTCGTGCTGCGGGTGGCGTTGGTCCTGCTCGCGCTCGGCTCCGCCTACATGTGCTTCAAGGTGGGTGACCTCGGGGCGAAGGCGGTGTGGCAGGGCCGGCTACAGCAGGCCGCCCACAGCGGAGTGGGGGGGCTGTTCACGCCGGGCGGGCCCCCGGGGGGCTAAGCCGCTTTGGCGGCAAGCGCCGTCAGCCGGTGGCGAGCGTCGTCGAGCTTCAGTCGCCGGAGCAGCTCATCGGCCACGTTCAGGTAGTCGGCGCCGAGGTCGGGTCGGTAGTCGAGGATCGACACGGCCCGCTCGGCCGACTCGGCGTACGCGATCGAGGAGCGGATCGTGGCGTCGAACAGCTTCTCGCCGAAATGCTCGCGCAGCGAATCGAACGCCTCGCGCGAGTGGCGGGTGCGCATGTCGGCGATGTTCAGCATCACGCCGAGCCACTCCAGGTCGGGGTTCAGGCTGTCCTTGGCGAGCTCGATCACCTCGAGCGCCTGCTCGACCCCTTGCAGGGCGAAATACTGGGCCTCGGCCGACAGCAGCGCGTAGTCGGAGGCGACAAGCGCGTTCACGGTCAACAGCCCCAGCGCCGGCGGGCAGTCGATCAGGATCACGTCGTAGCCGGCGGAGACCGTCCGCAGCGCCTTCTTCAGCGTCAGCTCGCGGCCCATCTTGCCGCCCAGCATCAGCTCCGCCTCGGCCAGCCCGAGGTTGGCGGGAATGATCCCGTCATGGATGGCGTCGGCGGCCTTGGCGCGGCCGGCGAGCACGTCGCCGATCGTCGGATCGACGTCGGGATCGACGTCGAGGTAGTCCGAGAGGTTGCCCTGCGGGTCGAGGTCGACGGCGAGGACCCGCAGCTCGACGCGGCGGAAGATGTCGGTCAAGGTGCGGACCGTGGTCGTCTTGCCCGTGCCACCTTTTTGCGAGAGCACCGCGATCGTCGGCATCCGCGGCTGACTATAGAGCGGCTGACCGTGTCAGGACGGCTCGGACAGCCCGTGCGGGGCGGTGCGGGCGAACGAGCTGAGCGCGGCGGCGAAGGCCCGCTCCTCGGAGACGGTCGTTGGGTAGTCGAGCAGCACCGCCAGGTTGACCGTCTCGTTCACGGTGCCCTTCGCGACCTCCTGCCTCAGTGCGGTGAGCCCTGACGGCTGAACGCCGAGCCGGCGCAGGCCCGCGGTGATCACGCTCGTCAGCCCGTGCCGGCGGACCTTGGTCCGGGTGAGGCGCTCGTCGACGATGCCGATGCCGAAGCGGAGGCCGAGACGGGCGAACGCACCGGCCACCGTGCGCTGGACGCCTATCAGCCGCCTGACGGCGGCCGCGGCGCGGCGGGCGAAGCCGGCTGCCACCTGCCTCTGGTAGGACACCCAGTCGCCTCGACCGGCCACGTAGCTCGCTCCGGTGGCGCGGTCGAGCGAGGCGAGCATGCCGTTCACGTTCAGCACCTCGGCCTGCTCGTCGGCCATCTGCGCGTTCAAGGCCCGCGCCACCGAGGCCTTGACGATGCCGGACGCGCGGGCGGCGGGGACGGCCAGCCGCACCGGTTTCGCGATGGCCTGGAAGTTCGAGTCGGGGAGCTGGTTGATGAGCAGGTCGTCGTCGAGGCTCAGCACGCCGGCGGCGCTCACCTCGAAGCGCCAGTAGCGGTTCAGCGCCGGGTTATTGAGATGCACCGGCAGTCGCAGCTCGAACAGGGAGGCCTCGAGCTCGTAGGAGAGTCCCGTGAGCGCGCCGTCGTTGTAGATCGAATCCTTCTCCGAGCAGCTCAGGAGCGTTCGGCCGGCGCAAGCCGCCGTCGCCGTGGCACGCGGCGCCGCTGCGCCCGTGGCCGCGCCCGCGCCGCCGGCCAGCGCTGCCGGCGTCGCGCCGCCGGCCAGCGCCGCGACGCCCAGTACCACCCCGATCCCCGCTCGACGTCGCCGCACGCTTTTAGTCTGTCGATTTCTCCGCGACGCCGCTGTAGCGCATCCCCGAAACAACCGGGACGTCGACGAAGTGCAGATGGTGACGCCCGATGACGATCTCGTCGCCATCGGCCAGCGTGCTCCATTCGACCCGCTCACCGTTCACGAACACGCCGTTGAGGCTGCGATCGTCGAGGACGCGCAGACCGTCGGGCTGGCGCACGATCAGCGCGTGGCGGCGCGACACCGTCGGATCGTCGAAGCGGATGTCGGCGGCCAGGCTGCGGCCGATTCTCGTCCACTCGCGACGGAGGACGAAGGTGATCGGATCCGCCGCCGTTCCGGCGCGGTACGCCAGATACTGGCCGGGCTCATCGAGCCCCTCCCGAACCTCCTCCAGCCAGCCGCGGTCGTTGTCCTCGACCTCGACCGCCAGGTCGATGACCTGGTTCTGCGCCGTCGTGAACAGCGACGCGCGGATGAACTGCTTGCCGCCGCAATTCGGGCACGTCGGCAGCTCGTCGGCCGCGTCCAACGAGATCGGATAATCGCAATCGGTACAGCGGAAGGTCCCGGTTCCCGCAACGTTGCCCGTCATCCACGCTTTCATTGGGGCCACTCCTTGTAACGGGCTGAAATTCTCCAAGCCGTCTAATACGGTCCTGAAATCATAGCCGTTCGGTAAAAGCTCAGCTAAGGCATTTCGGATGTGTGACCGCTCCCAGGGCGTCCCTGCCCGCGGGCTCGGACAACGTCCGTTAGCGCGGTATACCCCGCTCCGGCGAGCGCAAATCACGGGCCCGGCAATCCGCCATCCATCGGCAGGAAGCGCCGGCGTCCCGCCGAATCTTCATCGCACGATGAAGACGAATCTCCGCCCAAGGCCCAAGCTGGAACTGGCGCTGCTGCGCCGCGGCGTCGACCACATGGCCGCCGAGACCGAGTCATGCGGGCACTGTCGACGGCACCCCCTGATCGGCGAGCGCATCTATCGCTACGCCTCGGGGGCCGTGCTGTGCGAGCTGTGCCGCACCCTGGAATCGGCGATCCCGGCATCCTCACATCTCGTGCACGGCCCCGAGTTCGGGCACACCATGAAGATCATCGATCAACGCGTGACGGCGTAACCAAGGCGCCCGGAGAAATCGCCCCCAGGGCGATTTCTCCAATGGATTCGCCGTCAGGCGAATCCACGTATGCTTCCGGCGCCGTGGACCCCATCACCGTTTCGACGACGATCGCGCTGCCTCGCGAGCAGGTGTTCGACTATCTGCAGGACATCTCGAACCACCCGGAGTTCAGCGACCACTACCTCGTCGATTGGCACCTGACCCGCGAGGATCCCGTCGGGACCGGCGCGGGGGCGCGCTTCAGGGTCAAAGCCACACTCAGCCGGTTCTCCTGGGCCGACATGACGATCGCCGAGTGCGACCCGCCGTACCGGATCGTGGAGCACGGGCGCGGCGGCAAGTTCAACCGGATTCGCATGCTCGGGGTCTACACGCTGTCGCCGGCCTCGGCGGGCGCGACGAAGGTCGAGTACACGATCGAGACCGAGGTCAAGCTGCCGTCCGACAAGCTCCTGGAGGCAATCGGGCGCGGCCGCGCGAAGCGTCAGGCCGCCAAGGCGATGCGGCGGTTGCGATCGATCCTGGAAGAGAACCGCGGTCGCGGGCGCAAGGCGTCCGTTGCCGCCGATTGACGCGTCGACGGATACACTTTCGCCGCCGTGAGATCCCGTCGCCCGATCACGTCCCACCGACTGCTCGCATTGCTCAGCGCGATCGTGATCGGCGTGTCGCTGAGTGCCTGCGCTGTCGGTAGCAAGCCGGCGCACCCGGCGGAAGGCCAGGAGGACGGCACCGCGTCCTCGGGCTTCTACGTCGATGCCGGGCGGATCACCTACCAGGTGCAGATCTCCCGCGAGCTGAACTTGTACGACAACGAGGACAAGGCGTACGTGGCCGGCGTCTGCAACGCGTCGCTGACCCCGTCACAAGAGTGGTTCGGGGTGTTCCTGTGGGCCAAGAACCAGTCGCGGGTTCCGGCGACGACAACGGGCAACGTCACGATCACCGACACTCAGGGCAACACGTACTACCCGATGCCGTTCGGCTGCGGGGGCAACCCGATCGCGTGGGCGCCACAGCTGCTGCGCCCGCAGCAGACCGAGCCGATGCAGGATACCCCGGCGAGCTACGATCTCGCGCAAGGGGGGCTGCTGCTGTTCAAGGTCAACGCCTCGGTGTACGCCAACCGGCCGCTGACTCTGAACATCTATGCGCCGGGCCGGAGGAAGCCCGCGCAGGTCTCGCTTGATCTCTGACCGGCCTCGCGCGGAACCGGTCAGACGTGAACGGACGGGGCGGGCGCTGAGGCTCGCCGTGCTGGTCGTCGCCGTGAGCATCGGATCGGCGGCTGTCACGGCCGCCGGTGCCACCGCCGCCCCGACCAGGACCGCGTCTGCGCCGGTCGGCTTCAGCCGCCCGTACCAGATCGCCGCACCGGTCAACCGTGACCGGCTGGCCCCCGTGCTGGCCTACTCGCCCAACGACACGGTCGCGGCCGCCTTCGGGTCGTTCAACGAAGACGAGCCCGGCTCCTCATCGGCGTCGCTGGCCACGCGGCGGCCGACCGGCTCGTTCGGCGCGGTGCGCACGGTGCCCGGTGCGCAGCAGGTGCTGTCGCTCGCCTACCCGGGCCAGAACCTGGAGCTGCTCGCCGGAACGAGCCCGCACGTCTTGGAATTCGGGACGCTGGAGCCGTGCTGCAGCAAGGTCGAGGCGATCCCCGTCACCCCGACCGGCGGCTTCGGCGCCGATCACACGGTGGTCAGCGGGCTGAACGGCGCGACTCAGGCGGACCTGATCCCCTTCCAGGGGCGGCTCCTGGCCGCGGTCGCCACCGAGGAGGGCGTGTGGACGGCGCAGAGCGACACCCACGGCCGCTTCGGGCCGACGCGCGCGATGAATCTTGGCGGCGCCTTCGTCGAGGCGATGGACGCCGCGGCCTACGGTCAGGGCCAGACGATCGTGGTGTGGACGGCGCGAACCTCGCAGTTCGAACCCGGGCCGATCACGATTTACGACGCGCGCGGGACGACCTCCGCGGCCCCGGCGGCACCGGCCGTGGCCGTGACGGTCCCCGCCTCGCACGAGATCGACCAGCTCGTCGTCGCCGCTCACGGCTCGGTACCCACGGTGGCGTGGATCGAGAGCTGGTTTGACAGCGCCGGCGGGTTCCACTCGCAGGCGTTCGCCGAGGACCTGGCCGGCCGGCACATCGCCCAGCCGCTGTCCTCGCGCTCGACGCTCGCCTCCGGGCTTGCGCTCGCCGCCGGCGCCGGCGACGCGCAGGTCGTCGCCTTCCGCGCCTGCTCGACGAGCGGCAGCTGCACGGTGCAGGCCGAGACGCGCACGGCCGGCCGCTTCGGGCCCGCCCAGACGCTCGGCCGGATCGACGGGAGCCAGCTCCCGGCCGTTGCCGAGAGCGCGTTCGGCACCGCGCTGGTCGGGTGGGTGAACACGCTCGGCAACGTCGACGCCGCCGTCGCCACCGCTCCGACCCACCACTTCCGCGGCACCTACCGCGCCTCGGCGACCGGCTACGCGGCCGACCTGGCGCTGGCCATCGCCCCGTCGGGCACGAGCGCGACCGCCGTCTGGACGCAGGGAACCCTGAACGAGAGCGTCGTCGGCTCCACGTTCACCGGACCGCCGCTGCCGAAGACGCCGCCGGCCACAAAGAAGAAGAAGCGCACCACCGGCTCGCACCGGGATCCTGCCGCGTCCGGCACGACGAAGCCGTATTAGCCGGCCGCCGGACGTTGCTCATTTCGCATCACGATCGCGGGGTGGCTGGGACGGCGTCGGTCGTGTCTCGTCGTTAACCGCGATCTCGACGGCAGGATCCGATCGAGATTCCAATATGTGTCGCCGGGCGACACGCCACGGAATCTCGCGCCGTCCAACGGATCGAGATTCCGGTTAACGACGGTGTCGCCGATCGACATCGACGGCCAGCCCACACCGGCCCGCCAGCCACCCCCTCCCCAGCCCGCCGTTCCCCGGCGCCGCGACCGCCACTCAACGG
>DASZLC010000064.1:0-18166 GCA_035552615.1 Solirubrobacteraceae bacterium | reverse complement strand
AAGGGGACGCTCATCCGGGGCCTGCTCGAGCGGATCCCCGAGCTGGAGCTGTCGGTCTCGGCCACGACCCGCGCGCCGCGGCCGGGCGAGGAGCACGGGGTCCATTACCACTTCCTCACCCCGGCGGAGTTCGAGCAGCGGGTCGACGCGGGTGACTTCGTCGAGCACGCCACCTACTCCGGGAACCGCTACGGGACCCTGCGCTCGGAGCTCGAGCGCCGCGTCGCCGCCGGCGTGCCCGTCGTGCTCGAGATCGAGGTGCAGGGCGCGCGCCAGGTCCGCTCGGCGATGCCCGAGGCCGTCCAGGTCTTCATCGCGCCCCCGTCCCTGGATGCCCTGCGGGTGCGGCTCGTCGGGCGGGGGACCGACGACGCCGACGCCGTCAACGAGCGTTTACGCACGGCGGAGCGTGAGCTCGAGGCTCAGCCCGAGTTCGGCTTCGTCGTCGTCAACGACCGGCTCGAGGACGCGACGGCGGAGCTCGCCTCGATCGTCTCGGGGGCGCTGGGTCGGTAGTCGCCCCGCCCGCCCGCTACTCTCAGTGGACCCCAAGCAGAAGGATTCAGAGTGATCTCACCCCGCATCGACAAGCTCCTCGAGCACGTCGACTCCGACTACGCCTCGGTCCTGGTCGCGGCCAAGCGCGCCCGCCAGATCAACAGCTACTACCACAACCTCGGCGAGGGGACGTTCGACGAGTTCCCGCCGCCGATGGTCGAGACGCGCTCCAAGAACTACCTGACGATCGCGCTCGAAGAGGTCGCTCAGGGCAAGCTGAAGTACCACTACCGGTAAGGCATCATGGCCCGGTTGCTGCTCGGCGTGAGCGGCGGGATCGCGGCCTACAAGGCGCTGGAGACGGCGCGGGCGGCGATCAAGGCCGGGCACGTCGTGCGCGTGATCCAGACGCCGGCCAGCGAGCAGTTTGTCGGGCGTGCCGCGTTCGCCGCGATCACCGGCGCGCCGGTGCTCGGCGACGAGTTCGAGCCCGACCCGGCGCGCGGCGCGTATCCCGGCGAGCCGGTGCCCGACCACGCCCCGATCAGCCACCTGGTGTTGGTCGCCCGCGCCGACGTCTACCTGATCGCGCCTGCCAGCGCGAACACGATCGCCAAGCTCGCCCACGGGCTGGCCGACAACCTCCTGACCGCGGCCGCGTTGGCCGCCCCCTGCCCGGTGGCGATCGCTCCGGCGATGAACAACCACATGTATGCCAACCCGGCGACCCAGGCGAACCTCGAGCAGCTGCGCGCCCGCGGGATCACGGTGATCGGTCCCGACACCGGCGAGCTCGCGTCCCATGGCGAGCGCGGGATCGGACGCCTCGCCGAGCCGCCCGTGCTGCTCGAAGCCTGCGAGGCCCTGCTGACCGCGCCGACGCTCGCCGGGCGGCACGTGCTGGTCAGCGCCGGGGGCACCCGCGAGCCGATCGACAGCGTGCGCTACATCGGCAATCGCTCCAGCGGCCGGATGGGAACCGAGCTGGCGGCGGCTGCCGTGCGGCGGGGCGCGCAGGTGACGCTCGTCGCCGCCAACGTCAGCCTGCCGATCCCGGCGGGCGTGGACGTCGTCCGGGTCAATACAGCGGCCGAGCTGGGACAGGCCTGCGAGGAGCGCTTCGACGCCTGCGACGTGCTGGTGATGGCCGCGGCCGTGGCCGACTTCCGGCCCGCCACGCCGGCCGACTACAAGCTGAAGAAGACCGGAGCGGCCACGCCGACGAGCATCGAGCTGGAGCGGACCGACGACATCCTCAGCGCGCTGGCCGCCCGGCGCCGGGCGGGGCAGGTGCTGGTCGGCTTCGCTGCCGAGCACGGCGACGGCGCGATTCAGTACGGGCGCGAGAAGCTGGCGCGCAAGCGCCTGGACGCCGTCGTCGTCAACGACATCTCCCGTCCTGAGATCGGCTTCGACTCCGCCGAGAACGCGGTGACGATCCTCAGCTCCGACGGCGCCGAGCTGACGGTGGCGCAGACGAGCAAGCGGCGCGTGGCCGAGGCGGTGCTCGACGTGGTGTCATCGCTGCAGAACGATCTGAGTAGGGTGGACGGCGATGGAGCAGCGGGCCCGAATCCCCGTAGCACCGAACGCGTTTGACGCGCACGCCGCCGTGGCCCGGCGGCTGGCCGACAACGTCAGCCGTGCCGTCCAGGTCAGGCCGGAGATCCTCCGCCACGTGCTGGTCGCCCTGCTGGCCGAAGGCCACGTGCTGATCGAGGATTACCCCGGCGTCGGCAAGACGGCGCTGGCCCGCGCCCTGGCCCGCTCGATCGACTGCCAGTTCGCGCGCGTGCAGGGGACGTCGGACCTGCTGCCCGCCGACGTCGTCGGCTCCAACATCTACGACCAGCGCGCGCAGCGGTTCGAGTTCCGCCCGGGGCCGGTGTTCGCCAACATCGTGCTCGTCGACGAGATCAACCGGGCCTCGCCGAAGACGCAGTCGGGCCTGCTGGAGTGCATGCAGGAGCGCCGGGTGACTGTCGACGTCGTCACCCACGAGCTGGCGCGGCCGTTCCTCGTGCTGGCGACACAGAACCCGATCGAGTACGAGGGGACATATCCGCTGCCGGAGGCGCAGGTCGACCGCTTCATGATCCGCACGTCGCTGGGGTATCCCGAGCACGCCGCCGAGGTGGGGATGCTGGCCGAGCACGAGTCGGGCGACACCGTGCTGTCGTTGACCCCGGTCGCGACCGCCGCCGAGCTGCTCGCCGCGCAGGATGCGGCCAAGCAGGTCGGTGCCTCCGACGCGTTGCGGGACTACATCGTGCGGTTGCTCTGGCATACGCGCCACGACGCCCGCGTGGAGCTCGGCGCGAGCCCGCGCGCCGGGCTGATGCTGCTGCGCGCGGCCAAGGCCCACGCGCTGATCGGCGGCCGCGATCACGCGCTGCCCGACGACGTCCAGGCGCTGGCCGAGCCGGTGCTGGCGCACCGCCTGGTGATGGCGCCCGAGGCGGCGCGGATCCACGCCGCTACGGTCGTGGCCGACGCCGTGAACTCGGTGAGAGCCCTGTAGCGATGCGCCGAGCACGCGCGGTCGTGCTGGCGGGCGCGCTGCTCACGCTGGCGGCGTTCGCGTTCGACGCCGCGCCGCTGTTCGTCCCGGGCCTTGGGTTCGTCCTGATCGGCGTGCTCACGCCGGCGTGGATCTGGCTGGCCGTGCGGCGCGGCGACGTGACCCGGCGGATCGACGTCACGGAGGTCGTCGAGCGCCAGCCCGTCCAGGCGATCCTGGCCGTGCGGCGCGGGCGGCTCGGCCTGCCCGGGGCGGAGATCCACGACCCGCTGGCCGGTGAGCCGGTGCGGCTGCTCGCCCCCGCCACGCTGCTGCGCCCGCAGCCGGCCGAGATCCGTCTCGCCGCGCGGTTCGAGCGGCGCGGCCGCCACCGGCTCCAGCCGCCGCTGCTGCGGGTGCGCGACCCGCTCGGCCTGGCCAACGTCGTGCGCCGCGGGCACGGCGCCGTGCAGGAGCTGCTCGTGCTCCCGCGCACCGAGCCGGTGCAGTGGCGGATCGATCCCCACCGCCGGCGATTGGTGGGGCCCGATGCCGCCGCGGTCGAGGAGCCGCTCGCCGCCGTCGACGTCGACGGGCTGCGGCCGTACCGGATCGGCACGGCCGCCTCGCGGATCCATTGGCAGGCTCTCGCGCGCGGCCAGGGGCTGCTGGAGCGCCAGCTCCGCGCCGACGGCGAGGCCCGCCCGCTCGTCGTGCTCGACGTCCGCGACGCCGACGACGGCGCTCAGCTCGACGCCGCCGTCCGCGCGGCAGCGTCGCTGACGCTGGATCTCGCCCGGCGGGGCGGCGCTCGGCTGCTGCTGCCCGGCGACACGCGCCCGGTGGCCGTCGAACCGGACCTGCGGGGGTGGCCTGCGCTGCACATCCGCCTCGCGCTGATCACCCCGGCGGTGGCCTCGGTCCCGCCGGTCGGGGCCGTCGCCGGAGCGGCGCCGGTGTTCTACGTCGCGTTGCGTGGCCTGGGGCGAGCACCGGCCTCGCTGTCGGCGACGAGGGGCGGCGCGCGGGTGCTGGTCGCCCCCGCCGAGCAGTTCCCGGCCGACGGGCCAACGCCGCTGTTCACCGTCACCGGCTGCCAGGGGCATCTGCTCGGGCCGGGCCGGCGCGGGCACGCGCGCCGTGCCGGGCTAGCACGGGTCGGGGGGCGATGAGCGTCACCGTCATCGCGCCGTCGAAGATCGCGCCACCGCCCGAGACGACGTTTGCGCGGCGCCGGCACGCGGTCGCCGGCCTGCTGCCGTTCGCCGCGCTCGGCCTGTATGCGGTGCTCAGGTGGGGGACGATGCTGCGGCCCGACCCGTACGGCCGGCTGCTGGGACTGCTCGCGCTGTCGCTGGCCATCGCCGCGCTCGGCCTGCTGCCGGCGATCGCCCATCGCCGCGTCCTCGCCGTGGCCGTCGCGCTCGTCGGGCTGGTCGTGATCATCCCGCTGTCCGGCCTGCCGCTGTCGTGGGTCACCCACGTCCGGATCGCCGTGACCGTGCGCGCGATCGGTCAAGGGCTTTCCGCGCTGCCGAACGTGCTGGTGCCGTACGAGGGAATCAACCAGCCGGTCAGAGCGGTGATCGTGATGGGCGCGGGCGTGCTGCTGCTCGATGGCGCGATGATGATGGCGTTCGCGCCGCGCTCGCTCGGAGAGCTGCGCGCGGCGGCGGCGGCGCTGCCGTTGATCGTGCTGGCGGTCGTGCCCTCCGCGCTGGCCCGCCCCGGGGTCCCGTACCTGCACGGGGTCCTGCTGTTCCTGCTCCTGGCGGCGATGCTGTGGGGCGAGCGCATGCGCGGTGTCAGCAACGGGGCGGCGGCATCGATCGTCGTGCTGGCGGCGATCGGCGCGCTGATCGCCGCCCCGGCCGTCGACCCGCGGCACGCCTGGATCGATTTCCAGAAGATCGCCGCGCGCCTCGGCGCGGGCCGCGGCGAGGCGTTCAACTGGAACCAGAGCTACGGCCCGCTGCACTGGCCGCGCAACGGCCACCAGGTGCTCCAGGTGCAGGCCCGCCGGCGCAGCTACTGGAAGGCCGAGGATCTCGACGCATTCGACGGCGCCGGGTGGGTGGCCGAGCCCGCGGCGGCCGGTAGTCCGCTGCTCGGCGTCAGCGAGGCCTCGCTGCGGCGGTGGACGCAGCCGCTGCACGTGACGGTGACCGGGATGACCTCCGATCAGGTGATCGCCGCCGGGGTGGCGGCGCAGCCGCCCACGCACCTGGAGGGCGAGGCCCTGCCCGGCGAGGGCGACGGGACGTGGCTGCCCCAGCACCCGCTGCATCCCGGCGACAGCTACCTCGTCACCGCCTACACGCCGGACCCGACCCCGGCGCAGCTCGGCAATGCGGGCGAGAGCTACCCGCCGCAGATCAGCGGCGGCGGCGAGGTCTCGATGCAGCTGCCCGCCTTCCAGCGCTTCGCGGCGGGCGGGCCGAGCGCGTACCCGCCGCTGGCGATCACGTTCGACCCGTTCCATTCGCGGATACCGGTCCAGCCGTTGCAGAACGGCAGCGGCGAGAGCCCGGCCGAGACCGCCGGGATCCTGGAGGCCTCGCCGTATGGTCGCGCGTACGCGCTCGCCCGCCGGCTCGCGCGGCAGTCGACCACGCCCTACGCCTACGCGCTGGCGATCAAGCGCTACCTCCAGGCCAACGAGACCTACGACGAGAACACGGTTGTGAGCCGGTATCCCATCCTGGAGTTCCTGTTCACCAGCCACCGCGGCTACTGCCAGCAGTTCGCCGGTGCGATGGCGCTGCTGCTGCGGATGGGCGGCGTGCCCGCGCGCGTGGCGGTCGGTTTCACCAGCGGCAGCTACCAGAGCGCCGAGCACGAATACTCGGTCAGCGACATCGACGCGCACGCCTGGGTGGAGGCGTGGTTCCCCGGCTACGGCTGGGTCACGTTCGACCCGACCCCGGGTCAGGATCCGGCGCTCAGCGGCAAGGTCCCGCCGGCAACGCCGGTGCCGCCGTCGGCCGGAGCGTTCCCCATCCACCGCGTGCTGCCGGCCACCCACACCGCGACGCCGACCAGCACGGCGCGGCGGGCCGGCGTCCACGCCGGTGTGGCGAAAGCCGCCCGGGGCGGCTCGGGCGGTTCGGTTCCGTGGGCTGCCGTGGTCCTCGCCGCCGCCGCCGCGGCGCTGATCGCGCTGCTGCTGCGCTGGACGTGGCTGGCGCGGGCCGGGGCAGCCGATCCGGTGGTTGAGCTGGAGCGCGCGTTCGCCCGCGGCGGGCGGCCGCTGGCGCCGGGAACGACGCTCGTGGCGCTCGAGCATCGCTTCCGCGAGGACCCGGACACCGCCGCGTACATCCATGACCTTCGCCTGGCGCGGTACGCCACCGCGCCGATCCCGCCAACGGCGCTGCGGCCCCATCGCCGCGCCGGGCGACGCGCGCTGCGGGCGCAGCTTGCGTTCGGGCGCCGGCCGTTCGGGCGCCTGCGCGCGCTCTGGGCGCTGCCCCCGGCACCGCCGCGGCGGCGGTTAAAATGAACGGCCGATGGATGACGTGTACGACTTGTTCCAGCGCGGCACAGAGCTGCTGGAGGCCGGGCACAACCACCAGGCCATGATCCCGCTGAGGCGCGCACGGGACCTCGCGCCTGACAAGAGCTCGATCCGCGAAGCGCTCGGCCGGGCCTACTTCCACGCCCGGCACTACGAGGATGCCGCCGCCGAGTTCGAGGCGGTGATCGAGCGCTACCCGACGAACGATTACGCCCAGTTCTGCCTCGGGCGCAGCCTGCAGATGCTCGGCCGTCATGCCGAGGCGCGCGAGCCGCTGACGCTCGCCGCCTGCCTGCAGCCGACGCGGCGCGACTACCGTCGCTACCGTGACCAGGCCCGCGCTCGCGCGGGCGCGCCCCGCTCCTAGTGCACCATCGGCGGGGACGCCGAGATCGCGCGAGAGGGCACCAGGAGTGCTAACCTCGTAACACAACTTTCGCGTCGGGCAATGCCGGCGGCAGTATTGAAAGTGGGCGCCCGCCCGCTTTTTTTTATGAGTTTTACGACGGAGGAGATCGTGAGCGCACTACAGACGGAAATCGAGGAGAAGCTGGCCGCCAGCGACCCCGACGTCGAGGTGCTGCTGGTCGAGGTACTCCGTGGAACGACTCTGCGGATGTTCATCGACCACCCCGACGGGGTGACCCTCGCCGTGTGCGAGCGCGTATCCGCGAGCCTCATCGAGTACCGGGACCGGTACGGCCTGGAGGTGTCCTCGCCAGGCCAGGATCGCCCGCTCACCAAGCCCCAGCACTTCTCGCGGTTCCTCGGGCGCCGCGCGCGCGTGCGGCTGCGTGACGCGGCTGTTGGACACCCGCACAAGAGCGTCACCGGCGAGCTCGTCGGTGCCTCCGAGAAGGAAGTCACGATCGCCGCGCCCGACGGCCTCGTCACGATCGCCTACGAGGAGATCGCCCGCTCCAACCTCGTACCCGGAGACTGAAGCACATGTCACGTGAAATCGTAGAGGCCGTACGGGGCCTCGCAGCGGAGAAGAACATCTCTCACGAGAAGCTGATGGAGGCGCTGGAAGACGCGCTGCTGTCGGCGTACAAGAAGACGCCGGGTTCGGCGCCCTACGCCAAGGTCGAGATGGACCGCGAGAGCGGCGACTTCAAGGTGTGGGAGCTGAAGATCCCGCCGGAGCTCGAGGAGCAGCTGCTGATCGAGGCGATCGTCGACGAGCCGACGGTCGACCCCGAGACGGGCGAGATGCGCGAGCCCCCGGAGCCCGAGATCGACCTGGAGAAGCTGAAGGAGTACGAGGACCAGATCGAGACCGAGGACGTCACTCCGCACGACTTCGGCCGGATCGCCGCGCAGACCGCCAAGCAGGTGATCCTGCAGCGGATCCGCGAGGCCGAGCGCGACATGATGTTCGAGGAGTACCGCGACCGCGTCGGCGAGCTGATCACCGGCATCGTGCAGCAGTCCGACAGCCGCTACACGCTGGTGCAGCTGCGCGAGCGGGTCGAGGCGCTGTTGCCGAAATCCGAGCAGGTCGACGGCGAGCGCTACGACCACTCGCAGCGGATCAAGGCCGTGATCAAGGACGTCTCGAACTCGACGAAGGGCCCGAGCATCATCGTCTCGCGGCGCGATCCCGAGCTGATCAAGTCGCTGTTCGAGCTCGAGGTGCCGGAGATCGCCGACGGGCTCGTCGAGATCACCGGCGTCGCCCGCGAGCCCGGCTACCGCTCGAAGATCGCCGTCGTCTCGCACGTCGACGGGGTCGACCCGGTCGGCGCCTGCGTCGGCCCGCGCGGCTCCCGCGTGCGAATGGTCGTCTCCGAGCTACGTGGCGAGAAGATCGACATCATCCCCTACAACGACGAGCCCGCCCGGTTCGTGGCCAAGGCGCTGTCGCCGGCCCGTGTCCGCGAGGTGCTGGTCGACGACGACAACAAGCAGGCCACGGTGATCGTGCCCGACGACCAGTTGTCGCTGGCGATCGGCCGCGAGGGCCAGAACGCGCGGCTGGCCGCGCGGCTCACCGGCTGGCGGATCGACATCCGCTCGGAGACCGAGTTCGCCGCCGAGGAGGCCGAGCACGGCTACGAGGAGGACGAGCTGCAAGGCCGCTGCGCGGCAATCCTGTCAAACGGCCGGCGCTGCCCGAACGCGTCGCTCCCCGGCTCGCGCTACTGCGGGATCGAGGCGCACCAGGCGCTGGCCAACTCCGACTCCGATCAGGTCGGCGCGGGCGCCTAGCGTCCTACACTGGAGCTGAATGGCAAAACGAAACGACAGCGGCGCGGCGCGCCCCCAGAAACCGGCTCAGGGCCGCGACGGCGCAGCCACGCCACCCAACGGCAACGGTGCCGCACCGCGCGCTGCGGCGCCGCGTGAGCCCGCTCCGCCGAGTCCCGCTCCGCCGAGTCCCGCCGCGCCGAGCGACGGCGCTCCGGCCGACGGTGGGGCCGTGGGCGCCGGCGGCGACCAGGGCCAGCACAAGCGTCCCACCCGCGACTCGCTGCAAGGCGAGCGGGCCCCCGGCAACGCCGGCGGGCGCCGCCGCGTCGTGATCGACTCCCAGGCTTCGCGCCGGGCGGGTGGCGGTGGTCCGCCGCAGTCCAACCAGCCCCCGCGGCGCCAGCGCCGCGGGCGTCGCCGTCGCGGCGTCTACGACGAAGAGGCCGAATCGCGTCCGACGCACACGATCAGCTCCGAGCCGAACACCGTCCGGATCAACTCGGGCTCGACGGTGAAGGCCGTGGGCGAGTACCTCGACGTCTCCACCTCGGAGATCATCAAGCAGCTGATGGCGCTCGGTGAGCTCAAGACGCTCACCCAGACGCTGTCCGATGAGGCGATCGTTGAGCTGGCCGAGAAGCTCGGCAAAGAGGTCGAGATCGTGCACGCCGAGGACGAGGAGGTCGCCGAGCCGGTCTTCGACGACGCCGCCGAGGATCTGATCGAGCGCCCGCCGGTCGTCACGATCATGGGCCACGTCGACCACGGCAAGACCTCGCTGCTGGACGCGGTCCGCGAGACCGAAGTGGCAGCCGGCGAGGCCGGCGGAATCACCCAGCACATCGGCGCCTACCAGGTGCACCACGGCGAGAACGGCGTCACGTTCCTCGACACACCCGGCCACGAGGCGTTCACGGCGATGCGCGCCCGCGGGGCCAAGGTGACCGACATCGCGGTGATCGTGGTGGCCGCCGACGACGGCGTGAAGCCGCAGACCGAGGAGGCCATCGACCACGCCAAGGAGGCCGGCGTGCCGATGCTGGTGGCGGTCAACAAGATCGACAAGGAGGGCGCCGACCCCAACCGCGTGCGCGGCGAGATGGCGGCGCTTGGGCTGCAGCCGGCCGACTGGGGCGGCGAGACCGAGTTCGTCGACGTTTCGGCGAAGACAAAGGAAGGACTCGACGAGCTGCTCGACACGATCGTGACGATGGCCGAGCTCCTGGAGCTGAAGGCGAACCCCGACGCCGCTGCGTCGGGGACCGTGATCGAGTCGAAGCTCGACCCGGGCCGCGGTCCTGTCGTGACGATCCTGATCTCCCGCGGCACGCTGGTGGTCGGCGACGCGCTCGTCGCCGGCGCCCACTTCGGCCGTGTGCGGGCGATGCATGACTTCCTCGGCAACAAGGTTGACCAGGCGCTGCCCGGCGAGCCGGTCGAAGTGCTCGGCTTCGACAGCGTCCCCGACGCCGGGGAGCACGTCCGGGCGGTGGAGCACGAGCGCCGGGCGCGCCAGCTCGCCAACGAGCGCGGCACGCGACTGAAGGCCGAGTCGCTGGCGCGGATCAGCGGCAAGCGGATCTCGCTGGAGGACATCTTCAAGAGCGGCGTCCAGGAGCTGAATCTCGTCATCAAGTCCGACGTCGCGGGGTCGAGCGAGGCGATCGAGGACGAGATCGCGAAGCTGCCCCAGGACGAGGTCTCGGTGAACGTGATCCGCCGCGCCGTCGGCGCCGTCACCGAATCGGACGTGATGCTGGCCGCCGCCTCGAACGCGATCATCCTCGCCTTCAACGTTCGCCCGGTCGGCGATGCCCGCGCCGTGGCCGAGCGCGAGGGCGTCGAGATCCGTCATTACGCGGTGATCTACCGGGCGATCGAGGAGCTGCGCTCGGCGATGCAGGGCATGCTCGCGCCCGAGGAGGTGGAGGAGACCGTCGGCAGCGCCGAGGTGCGTCAGATCTTCAAGGCCTCGCGCGTCGGCACGATCGCCGGCTCCCACGTCACCGACGGAAAGATCACGCGTGGCTCGAAGGTGCGTCTCGTCCGCGACGGCACGGTCGTCTGGGACGGCGAGATCCAGAGCCTGCGCCGCGTCAACGACGACGTGCGCGAGGTGAACGCCGGCTTTGACTGCGGGATCGTGCTGAAGGACTTCGCCGACATCAAGGAAGGCGACGTCCTGGAGGCATACGCCACGCGCCAGGTCGAGCGCGAACTCGCCTGACCATTCCCTCCCGCCCGCCCCCAGCCACCCAAGTCTCGGAGAGCGGCTTCGTCGCCGTGCTCGTGGTCGATCTCCATTTCCCCGACGCGCACAGCCTGAAAGGCAAGCGCAAGGACCTGTCGTCGATCAAGGCCCAGCTGCAGACGCGGCTGGGTGTCGCCGTGGCCGAGACCGACCATCATGACCTGTGGCAGCGAGCGACGCTCACGGTCGCGCTCAGCGGCCGCTCGATGGCCGATGTCAGCGCCCGCGCGGACACCGTCGAGCGGTTCCTGGAGCGGCGTTGCCTGGACGGCGTGCGGGTGGAGCGCGTGATCGCCTCGGTCGACGATCTTCGCGAGTCACGCTGGCCGGAGGAGGCGTAGGATGCCCGGACGCATGCGCCGCGGTGGACGCGCCAATCCGCTCGTGTGGGCTCGCCGATGAGCGGCGGGCGCATCAGGCGGGTTGACACGGCCGTTCGCGTTGTGCTGAGCGAGGCAATCGCCAAGGACCTGAAGGACCCGCGCGTGGGATTCGTGACCGTCACCGGTGTCAAGACCAGCCCAGATCTCCGTCACGCCCGCGTGTTTGTGAGCGTGCTCGGCGACGAGCCAACGCGCGAGGCGAGCCTGGCCGGGCTGCGCTCGGCCCACGGCTACCTCCAGTCCCGCGTGGCGCGCGAGCTGACGCTGAAGCACACGCCGACGCTGGCGTTCGAGTACGACGTCTCGGTCGACCACGGGATGCGGATCACCGAGCTGCTCGGCTCCGAGGAGGCGCGGCCGACGAACGACCCCGACGACGATGCCTGAGAACGGGTCGAGGTCTGACCGCGACCTAATCCTCGCCGAGCTGCGCGAGGCCGAGAAGCTGATCTGCGTCACGCACGAGAATCCCGACGGCGATGCCGTCGGGTCGCTGATCGCGATGCAGCAGCTGCTCACGGGGCTCGGAAAGTCGAGCGTCATGTTCCTCGACCGCTCCGAGCTTCCGCTGCCCCAGGAGTACCGCTTCCTGCCCCTCGACGGGGTTGTGCACGAGCCCCCGGAGGACCTGGAGTCGCGGACGATCGTGTTCCTCGACTGCGGCAACCTGGAGCGCAACCCGGCCGCGGCGCTGCAGCGACCGTCCCCGCCCGCCCACCTCCACATCCTGAACATCGACCACCACCACGACAACACCCGCTTCGGCACCGTGAACCTGGTCGACGACACGGCGTCATGCACGGCGGAGATCGTCTGGGACCTGATGCACGGTCTCGGCGTGCCGCCGACGCCGGTGATCGCCAGCGCCCTGTACGTGGGGCTGATCACCGACACCGGCCGCTTCATGTACGAGAACACGGGGCCGCGCGCGCACATCATGGCCGCCGAGCTGATCGAGGCCGGGGTCGACGTGCACGACATCTATCGCCACGTCTACGAGGACATTCCATACGGCAAGCTCGCCCTGCTGGCCCGCGGGCTGGCCAACGTCCGCCGCTACGACGAGGGACGCCTGACGGTGACGGAGCTGAGCGTCGAGGACTACGTGAGCACGGGCGCCGAGGAGAGCTACTCCGAGGGCGTGATCGACCACCTGCGCGCCGTCGCCGGGACGGCCGTGGCCGCGCTCGTCCGCGACCGCATCGGCGACGAGCCGGCCGGGCCGGGGCTTCCTCAGCAGCGCAAGGTCTCGCTGCGGGCCAGCGACGACCGGGTCGACGTGTCGGCCATCGCTCGCGCGCAAGGCGGCGGCGGCCACCGTCAGGCGGCCGGCTTCTCGACCACGCTCGACACCGACGCGCTCGTCGCCTTCCTGCGCGAGCAGGTCGCGCTGCAGCTTGCGTGAAATCGGCTGGCGCCGTGGAATCGGCTTGGGCCGATTCCATTGGGAGTTTGCTGGCGCACACTCCCGGGGGCTCGATGCCTGACGGGGTGATCCTGTACGACAAGCCGGCGGGGATCACCTCCCACGATGTCGTCGCCCGCGTGCGTCGCGGCTTCGGTCGCGGCGTGAAGGTCGGGCACGCCGGCACCCTGGACCCGTTCGCCACCGGCTTGTTGCTCGTGCTCGTCGGCCGCGGCACCCGGGTCCAGCGGTTCCTGATGGAGCTGCCGAAGGCCTACGAGACGACCGCCCGGTTCGGCGCCGTGTCGAGCACCGGCGACCCCGAGGGGGAGATCACCGAGACCGGGGTCGTGCCTGAGGGTGTGTTGCACCTCCCCGTCGGTCCGCTCAGGCAGCGCCCTCCGGCGTACTCCGCTGTCAAGATCGGCGGCCGGCGCGCCTACGCGCTGGCGCGGGCCGGCATCGAGGTGGACATCCCCGAGCGCGAGGTCGTCGTGCATCGCTTCGAGCAGCGGTGGCGCGATGGCGACCGGCGCGCCTTCGCGATCGAGTGCTCGTCCGGGACGTACGTGCGCAGCCTGATCGCCGACCTCGGCGACGCCTACTGCGAGACGCTGCGACGCACCCGCATCGGGGACTTCGACGTCGCCGACGCCGACCCCGACCGCGTTATCGGGCTGAACGAGGCGCTCGCCTTCCTGACCGAGGTGCGTCTGTCAGAGGAGGCGGCGCGCCGCGCCGCGCACGGCGTGGCCGTGGCGGGGAGCTCCGCCGGCGTGGTCCGCCTGACCGACGACGATGGTCTGATTGCCCTCGCCGAGCCGCGTCCCGACGGCCTCCTGAAGCCAATCGTGGGCGTTCGCGGCTGACCGTTACGCTTCGCGCCGGATGCGGGTGATCGATTTGAGCGATGTCGAGCCGCGGCCGCGGCGGGTGGCCGTCGGCGAGTTCGACGGCGTCCATCTCGGGCATCGCGAGGTGATCCGGGGGAGCGACACGGTGCTCACATTCGAGCCGCACCCGCTGCGGGTGGTCCGGCCCGAGGCCGCTCCGAAGCTGATCAACAGCCTGGAGCTGAAGGCCGAGCTGATTGCCGAGCTCGGAGTGCAGGAGCTCGTCGTCGTCCGCTTCGATCAGACCGTCGCGCACGAGCCCCCCGAGCAGTTCGTCGACGAGGTGCTGGTGGGGAGGCTGCAGGCGACGGACGTGTCCGTCGGCGACAACTTCCGCTTCGGCCACGGCGCCGCCGGTGACGCGGCGCTGCTGGCCGGCGACGCCCGCTTCCACACCCGCGTGATGCCGCTCGTCGACCTCGACGGCGAGATCGTCTCCTCCAGCCACATTCGCGGGCTGCTGCAGGCCGGCGACGTGGCGGCGGCGGCTCGCTTCCTGGGGGGGCCGTTCAAGCTCCGCGGCGAGGTCGTCCATGGCGACGAGCGCGGCCGCGAGCTCGGGTTCCCGACCGCCAACATCGTCCCCGACGAGGAGCTCGTCTGTCCCGGTCACGGGATCTACGCCGCCCGCGTCGACGGCGGGCCCGCGGCCGTGTCGATCGGCGTGCGGCCGACATTCGGGACCGGGCGCGCCGTGCTGGTGGAGGCGTACCTGCTCGACCGCGACGAGGATCTCTACGGGCGGACGCTGACCGTCGACTTCTTTGAGCGGCTGCGCGGCGAGCAGAAGTTCGACAGCGTCGAGCGGCTCGTGGCGCAGATGCACGCCGACGTGGCTCGCACGCGGGCGCTGTGCTCGTAGCGTTCCGGGGGAATCGCCCCCGTTGGATCACCTCAGGTGCAATCGCCGCCGGGCGATTGCACCTGCTACCGTCACCGGCCGCATGACCCTTACGCAAGAACGCAAGCAGGAATTGGTCACGAAGTTCGGCGACACCCCGACCGACACCGGCAAGGCCGAGGTCCAGGTGGCGCTGCTGACCGAGCGGATCAACGACCTCACCGAGCATCTCCGGGCTCACCGCAAGGACCATCACTCCCGCCGCGGTCTGCTGATGCTGGTCGGTCGCCGGCGCCGGTTCCTCAACTACCTTCAGCGCTCCGACCTGGAGCGCTACCGCGCGCTGATCCGCGAGCTCGGGCTCCGGCGTTGACGCCCCCCGGGGCCGGCGCGCCGGCTCCCGAGTTCAGCCTCCAGCGCGCCGACGGCGAGCCGTTCACCCGCGCCGACCTGACGGACGGCACGACGGTGCTCGTGTTCTACCCGTTCGCGTTCAGCCCGGTGTGCACCGACCAGCTGAACCTCTACGACGAGGTGCGAGACGAGTTCGCCGAGCGCGGCGCGACGCTGTACGGGGTCTCCTGTGACTCCACCTGGTCGCAGACGGCGTTCAAGGAGAAACTCGGCGTCTCGATCGAGCAGCTGTCGGACTTCGAGCCGAAGGGCGCGGCGTGCGAGGCCTGGGGCGTGCTCCATCCCGGCGGCTTCCCGCAGCGTGCGCTGATCGTCGTCGGGCCGGACGCCCGGGTGATGTGGAGCTACCAGGCCCCCTCGCCGGGAGACCTTCCCGGCGCCAACCTGATCTTCGACGCCCTCGGCGGGTAGTGCCGGCCTCGCCGGCATTGCGAGTTCGCCTGGCGGCGAACGTCGCGGCGTAGACCGGTGGGGGAGCTCGGCTCCGCTCCGGTTCCGCCGCTCGGCCCCGACGATCACGTCCGCGGGCCGTCCGGCGCCGTTGCCGTGATCGAGTACGCCGACTTTGAGTGCCCCTATTGCGCAGCGCTCAGTGCCCGGCTGGCAACGACTGCGCTCCTTCGCGTCTTCCGCCATTTCCCGGTGCGCTCCAGCCATCCGCGCGCCTGGCCGGCCGCCTGCGCCGCCGAGGCGGCGGGGCTGCAGGGCCGCTTCTGGGAGATGCACGACGCGTTGTTCGCCGATCAGGCGCGGCTGGAGGACCCGCATCTGTGGGACCGCGCCAGGGCGCTCGGCCTCGATCTGGACCGGTTCGAGGCCGATCGCCGCAGCGAGGCGGTGCAGCGGCGCGTGAAGTCCGATTTTCTAACCGGGGTGCGGGCCGGCGTGGTGACGACGCCGACGGTGTTTCGTGACGGGCGGATGTACGCTGGCCGGCTCTCCGACGACGAGCTCGCTGCGCTCGGTGCCTGAGCGATCGCTACCATTGCCCACGTTCGGAACGAAAAGAGAAACGAAGCACTCCGCCGACCGAAGGGCGGAGAGAAGAAGAGGAATTGAATATGTCTGACGCCGTAACGCGCGTGTCCGTGGAGATCGCAGGTAAGGAGATCTCCTTCGAGACCGGCAGATTGGCCAAACAGGCCTCCGGCGCCGTCCTCGTCCAAGCGGGCGAGACGATGGTTCTTTGTACCGCCACCGCAGGCAACCTGCGCGATGTCGACTTCCTCCCGCTGACGGTGGATGTCGAGGAGCGGATGTACGCCGCCGGGAAGATCCCCGGCTCGTTCTTCAAGCGCGAAGGACGCGCCGGCGAGAAGGGGATCCTCACCGCGCGGATGATCGACCGCCCGATCCGCCCGCTGTTCCCCAAGGGCTGGCGGTATGAGACCCAGCTTGTGGCGATCCCGATGTCGGTCGACCACGTCAACCCGTACGACATCCTCGCCATGAACGGGGCATCGGCCGCGTTGATGGTGTCCAACGTCCCGGTCCCGACCCCCGTCGGCGCCGTTCGGATCGGCAAGATCGACGGCAACTTCGTCGTGAACCCCGACGAGGAGGACCTGCTCGACAACACCGAGCTCGATCTGATCGTGGCCGGTACCGAGGAGGGCATCCTGATGGTCGAGGCGGGCGCCAGCGAGATCCCCGAAGCGGAGATCCTCGACGCGCTCGACATCGCCCACGATGCGATCAAGAAGCTGTGCGCCGCTCAGAACGAGCTGCGCGAGAAGGCGGGCAAGGAGAAGCTCGCCGTCGAGGTCCCGACGCTCGACCCCGAGCTCTACGAGCAGGTCAAGAGCTCGCACGGCGCGGCGCTGGCGCAGGCCACCCAGGTCGAGGACAAGCTCGCCCGCCAGGACGCGACGAAGGCCGTCGAGGAGCAGATCCTCGCGCACTACGCCGGCGACCCGGAGGCCGACACGTACGCCGAGTACCGCGCCAACGCGCAGCGCGCCTTCGAGAAGCTGGAGAAGACGCTGATCCGCGAGCGGATCGCCGTCGACAAGAAGCGCCCCGACGGCCGCGGCGCCGAGGAGATCCGACCGATCTCGATCGAGGTTGCAGTCGCCCCGCGCACCCACGGCTCGGCGCTGTTCACGCGCGGCCAGACGCAGGCCTTCTCGGTGGCTGCGCTCGGCACGACGCGTGAGGAGATGCGGCTCGACACGCTCGGGCTGGAGACGACCAAGCGCTACTTCCACCACTACAACTTCCCGCCGTTCAGCGTCGGGGAGGCCGGCCGCCTGGGCGGTCCCAAGCGCCGCGACATCGGCCATGGCGCGCTGGCCGAGCGCGCGCTCGTGCCGATGATCCCGAGCCAGGAGGACTTCCCCTACACGATCCGCGTGGTCTCGGACATCTTCGAGTCCAACGGCTCGTCGTCGATGGCGAGCGTGTGCGGCTCGTCACTGTCGCTGATGGACGCGGGGGTGCCGCTGAAGGCGCCGGTCGCTGGCATCGCGATGGGCCTGATCAAGGAGGGGGATGACTACATCATCCTCACCGACATCGCCGGCGTCGAGGACCACCTCGGTGACATGGACTTCAAGGTCGCCGGCACGCGGGACGGGATCACCGCGCTGCAGATGGACATCAAGATCACGGGCGTCACGTTCGAGATCATGCGCGACGCGCTGAGCCAGGCCAAGGTGGCGCGGGAGTTCATCCTCGGCGAGATGGCCAAGGTCATCGACACGCCGCGGTCGGAGCTCTCGAAGTACGCCCCGGGGATTTCCTCGGTGAAGATCGACCCCGAGAAGATCGGGCTGCTGATCGGCAAGGGCGGCGAAACGATCAGGGCGCTGCAGGAGGAGTTCGAGTCGCAGATCGACGTCAACGACGAGGGTCAGGTGCTCGTCTACGCCTCCAACCGGGAGCTGGGCGACGCGCTCGTCGACCGGATCCGCTCGATGACCAAGGAGGTCGAGATCGGCGACGAGTTCACCGGCAAGGTCGTGAAGACGACCACGTTCGGGGCGTTCGTCGAGCTCGCCAAGGGCACCGACGGGCTGCTGCACATCTCCAACGTCGCGCCCGGCCAGCGGATCGCCACCGTCGAGGAGGTCCTGAACAAGGGCGACGAGATCGCGGTGCGCGTGGTCGAGGTCGACCGCGAGCGCGGCCGGATCGGGCTGCGTCTGTCGGCCGACCCGGAGATCCTCGGCAAGACGGTCGCGGAGCTGGCCTCCGTCGGCGCCGGCGACGATCGCCCGCGTGGCGGCGGCGGTGGCGGTCGTGACCGCGATCGCGGCGGACGCGGCGGAGA
>DASZLC010000063.1:0-11491 GCA_035552615.1 Solirubrobacteraceae bacterium | reverse complement strand
AGCGCGTCATCCCCCCGATCTGCGCGCCGCGTTCCAGCACGACGGTGTCGAGCCCGGCGTCGATCAGGTAGTTGGCGGCGACCAGCCCGTTGTGCCCGGCGCCGATCACGATCGCGTCGTATTCGCGCCGCGGGGCCGGCGCGGCCGCCGGGGGGGATCCGTCCCGCCCGCCCGGCGCGGGGGCGGCGGCGCGGGGACGCGGCTGGCTGGGGACGGCTGTGGTCATGGAACGAGCCTCGACAAGACTGTCAGGGAATCATACACTCATGTCAGCTTTACGAGCACGGCGCGAGGGGCTGGTCCGTCGATAACCGGGCACTCGATCCACCCGGCGGCACGAATGCCCGCTGCGTGTCGTATTCGCGCCGCTGGTGAAATCTCGATCCGCGGCCACCCTCGAGTGCCCGGAAAACGACGATCGCCTCCGGCATGCGGCCGGTCAGCTCACGGCGGCGAGCAGGGCGGCGATCTCGGCGCGGAGCGTCTTCTTGTCGACCTTCTGCACGTTGGTCAGCGGGAGGGCGTCGCGGATCTCGACCCGCTCGGGCCACTTGTACTTCGCCACGCCACGTCCGTCGAGGTAGGCCTGGATCTCCGGCAGGTCGGGAGCGGGCGTCCCGTCGGCGGCGACGACGAACGCACACGCGCGCTCGCCCAGCCGGGCGTCGGGCATCGCCACGAGCGCGGCGCGGTCGATCGCCGGATGGGTGACCAGCAGCTCCTCGATCTCCACCGCGTTCACCTTCTCGCCACCGCGGTTGATGAGGTCCTTCAGGCGGTCCTCCAAGCGGTAGCACGGGCGAGTCGGGTGGGTGGGTCTCGGTATCTCGCGGACGATGTCGCCGGTGCGGTAGAAGCCCTCGCGGGTGAACGCCTCGCGGTTGCGCTCGGGCGAGCGGTAGTAGCCGGGGATGGTGTACGGCCCGCGGCAGCACAGCTCCCCCGGCTCGCCGGGCGCCACCGGCTCCTCGGAGTCCGGACGCAGGATGCGGACCTCGTCGAGCTCGTGCAGCGGGGCGCCGACGGTGTCGTGGCGGAGCGTCGCGTCGGCGCGCAACGGCGTGATCATGCACATTCCCTCGCTCTGGCCGAACATCCGCCCGACCACGCAGCCGTCGGGCTCGAACTCCTCGATGATCGCCTCGCTCGGCGCGCCGAGCACGTAGATGACGACCTTCAGCGTGCGCAGCAGCTCGCGCAGCTCCGGGTCGGCGTGGACCATCTGCTCGACCGGCGGGGGCATCATCAGGTGCGTCAGCCGTCCGGTGGCGGCGAGCGTCTTCAGCTCCTCGCCGTTCGGCGAGCACACCGCGAAGCAGGCGCCGACGGCGTGCGCGGCGTGCAGCCCGCAGACGATCCCGGCGTTGTGGATGACGGGGAGCAGGTGGGGGACGCAGCCGGACTCGTCGAGCTCCATGCCCTCGGCGTAGAGCCGGGCGTTCAGCCAGTACTCGGCGTGCAGGCGCGGGATCAGCTTCGGCGTCGAGGTGGTGCCGCCGGAGAGCTGGAGGCAGGCGAGCGACTCGCCGGTGATCTCACGCCCGAGCGCCTCGACGGCGTCGCGCGCCTCCGCGTCGTCGGCGGGGCCGGCCTGCAGCAGCGCCTCGGTGGTGACGGCGCCGTCGACCGACGGGCCGATCGTCAGCAGAACGCGCAGTGACGGCGCGTGCGCTGCCGTGTCGCGCGCGAGCGCGACCAGGTCCTGTCCCCTGAACGTCGTCTCGATCAGGTGGGCGGCGGGCTCGCACTGCGCGGCGATGTCGAAGATCTCGTGGCGGCGGTGCTGGGCCAGTGTCGCCACCGGCACGAGCCCGGCCTTGATCAGGCCGTACCAGACGACGACCGCCCAGCCGGTGTTCGTGAACTGCATGAGCACGCGCTCGCCGGCCTGGAGGCCCAGCGCGCGCAGCCCGAGGGCGACGCGGTCGGTGCGGCGGTCGAGCTCGGCGTAGGTCAGCTCCTCGATGGTTGTGAGCAATGCCGGGCGGTCGGGGTACGCGTCGGCGACGGCGCGGAACTCCTGGGCGATCGTGCGCTCGCCGGGCACGCCGGCGGCGCGGTAGCGGGCCAGCCGCTCCGGCGGGTAGGCGACGATATCGGGCTCGTGGGTGGTGCTCATGATCATCCGCTCCGGGGGTTTTGCGCCAGCAAAACCCCCAATGGAACTCGCTTTAGCGAGTTCCACCGGTCCATTCCACCAGCTCGGCCACCGTGGCGGGGATGCCAGGCTCCTCGCCGCGCCGGATCGCGCCGCCGAAGTGGTTGGCCCGGATCCGGCGGTGGGTGACATCCTCGGTGCCGAGCGCGTCGAGCGCCGCGGCGATGTCGGACGGGAACACCGAGCAGTCGCCGGTGTACTCGATCACCAGGGTCGGGACGGTGACGGCTCGTAGCGTGCGGTCGAGAGCGGCGTTGGAGCTGAGCCCGCTCCACGTCGAGAGCCACGCCTCGGGCGTGGTCAGGCGGCCGAATCCGCCCACCCCGAAGTTCGACATCGACGGCTTGGGGCTGATCACCGAGCCGTACGGGCGCTCGGACGGGTCGAGGCCGAGATCGGTGCAGCGCGGTTCGGCGTCGGTCCGGTAGGTCGTGAGGATCTCGGTGATCACGCTGCCGCGGCGGTCGGCTTCGGTCCCGGCGTCGGACTTGTAGCGCCGGCGCGCCGCTGCTCGGGTCGCGTTCAGCTCGCGCGCACGGTCGTCGATCCGCTGCACGCGGGCTCGCTGGGCGGCGCGGTATCGCTCGACGAACTCGGGGCTGAAGTGCGAGCCGCCGTCGGCCTCCTCGGCGAAGCCGTTCTCCCGGTTGAACGGGTCGAGCTCCTCGACCGTCGAGGAGGGGTCGGACTCGTCCTTGACGGACCCGTCGATCATCGCCAGCAGCAGGCGGCCCTGCCCGGGGTGCGGAGCGATCAGGGCCAGCGCGTCGGGCGCCGGCATCGGGGCGTCGGCGAGCGGGACGGGCGCACCGGCGGGCGTCTGGGTGATCCGCGCCTCCGGGCCAATCAGCGACTGCTCGGCGTAGAACGCGTACAGCCCGGCGCCGCCGGAGATCCCCGCCAGCACGATCTGCTCGTAGCCCAGCTCGCGCAGCCGCTCCATGCCGGCCGCCACGTCGAGCAGCGTCGTCTCGTGCACGAGCGTGAGGTCGTTCCCCACGGTGCGCGAGGTCTGTGCCCACACCGAGTGCCCGGCTTCCAGCAGTCCGGGGATCGCGGGATGGCGGGTCATGTCCTGGCGCGGGTGCATCAGGCAGACGACGCTGCGCGCGCCCGGCCGCTCGTACAACGTCGCCCGGCTCACGTCCCCGTCGTGTGCGATCAGCGTATGCAGCTCGATCCGGGCGTCTGTCGGCAGTGATCCGGCCCCGCCCACCCAGTCGATGGCCAGCACCGCTCGGCCCCGGCCGGACGGCTTCCGTGCTGCGGTCACTCCCTCGGGCATCGCTTGACGATTGTGCCCATATTTCGTCGTTGGTGTCAAGCCACTGACGAGCCGGCCAGGGCTGCCCGCCGCCGCCGCGTTCGGCTAGCCTTCCGGTCAGCGTGTGATGCCCGACGCGGTCCTGCACCTCTCCTCGCTGGTCGGCAGTCCCCTCCTTGACTCCTCGGGCGAGCGGCTGGGTCGCGTCGAGGATGTGATCGTCCGGCTCGATACCGGCGACGAGCTCCCGCCCGTCGTCGGGTTGAAGGCACGGATCGGCGGGCGTGAGATGTTCGTGCCGAACGGCCGGATCGCGCGTCTGGAGGAATCGGCGGCGCGGACGTCGACGACGAAGCTGAATCTTGCCCAGTTCGAGCGCCAGGAGGGCGAGATGCTGCTGCGCGCCGACGTCCTGGGTCGCAGCCTGATCAACGTCACCACCGCCCGATTGGTCACCGCGCGTGAGATCGAGCTGGTGTGCGAGGCGGGGGCGTGGCGGGTGGCGGGGATCGACCCGAGTCTGGGGGCCGGCATCCGCCGCTTCCTGCCGCGACGCTTCCGCGGGCACGAGGGCGACCACGCGCAGTTCGTGCCGTGGTCGGAGACCGAGGCGTTCGTCGGGCACGTGCCGACGTCACGACTGCGGCTGGCCTCGCGCCGGCTGGCGCGGCTGCACCCGGCGCAGATCGCCGATCTCGTCGAGGCGGCGTCGCACGACGAGGGCGAGGAGATCCTGCAGGCCGTCGGGCACGACAAGGAGCTCGAGGCCGATGTGTTCGAGGAGCTCAACGACGAGCACCAGGTGGAGTTCCTGCGCGAGCGCTCCGACGCCGAGGTCGCCGCGGTGCTGGCCAAGATGGAGAGCGACGACGCCGCCGACCTGCTGCTGGAGATCCCGCAGGATCGGCGGATCCCCGTCCTGAACCTGCTGCCGGCCGCCAAGCAGCTGACGATCAAGCGGCTGCTCGGCTACAACCCGTCGACGGCGGGTGGCCTGATGAACCCCGACTTTCTCTCGCTGCGGGTCGATCACACCGTCGCCGAGGCGCTGGAGCACGTTCGCACGAGCGAACTCCCGCCGATCCAGCTGCTGATCCTGTGGGTGGTCGGTGCGGACGGCCAGCTCGCCGGGGGCGTGCTCGCCTCCGAGCTGATCCGCGCTCCGGCGCAGGACGTCGTCTCAAGCTTGATCGAGACCGCTGTGCCGAAGATCTCGCCGGAGACCGAGCTACCCGAGGTGGCCCGGCTGATGACCGACTTCAATCTGCTGGCGATCCCGGTGATCGACGGTGACGACCGGCCGATCGGCGTCGTCGCCGTCGATGATGTGATCGAGCTGCTGCTCCCGGTGGACTGGCGGCGCCGAGCCGGCCTGGCGCGCGGCTGACGCCCGATCATCCGCGCCCGTGCTGGTACGCTCGGAGTGCCGCTCAACCCCAGCGTTTACACGGCATTCACGCCATGGACGACGAAGCCACATATCAAGACAGCGAACCGCCTCGAAGTAGCGCGACCGCGGCTGCCGTGGTGAGCGTCCTGTTGCGCTCCGGGGTGTGACCTCGGCGTAGGGACCTCCTCGACGGCCGCGGCTGAGGCTGCCGGCGAGCCAGGAAAGGAGGTCGAGCAATGACGACGAACCCGCCCGCCGGCGCGTCGCAGGGCAGCGAGCGCGAGCGCGCGGTGCTCGACTCCGCGCACGTCGGCGATATCCAGGGCGCGTTCGGAACGATCGGTCAGCACGAGGGCGGCCGGCAGGGGACCCGTGCCCGCGCGCTGGCGCTGCTGGCGATCATCGGCCCCGGGCTGATCGTGATGGTCGGCGACAACGACGCCGGAGGGGTGGCCACCTACTCGCAGGCGGGACAGAACTACGGCACCAGCCTGCTGTGGGTGCTGCTGCTGCTGATCCCCGTGCTGATCGTCAACCAGGAGATGGTGGTCCGCCTCGGCGCCGTCACCGGCGTGGGGCACGCGAGGCTGATCAACGAGCGCTTCGGCCGGTTCTGGGGCTGGTTCTCGGTGGGCGATCTGTTCCTGCTGAACTTCCTGACGATCGTCACCGAGTTCATCGGCGTCAGCCTCTCCCTCGGCTACCTGGGTGTGTCGAAGTACGTCGCGGTTCCGATCGCCGCCGCGGGGCTGATTGCCATCACGGCCAGCGGGAGCTTTCGCGTCTGGGAGCGATCGATGTTCGCCTTCGTGTTCGCCAATGTGCTGGTGGTCCCGCTGTTCTTCATGGCCCACCCCCAGGGCGGCGCCATCGTCCACCACTTCTTCGTCCCCGGGATCCTCGGCGGCGCGAACTCCACCTCGGTGCTGCTGATCATCGCCGTGGTCGGAACGACCGTGGCTCCGTGGCAGCTGTTCTTCCAGCAGTCGAACATCATCGACAAGCGGATCACGCCGCGGTGGATCAACTACGAGCGGCTCGACACGTGGATCGGGGCGGTCGCGGTCGTGCTCGGCGGCGCGGCGCTGATCGCGATCTCGGCCTTCGCGTTTCAGCACACCCGCTACTTCGGCCATTTCACCGACGCCGGCGGGAGCGCGACCGATCTTGGGCACGTGCTCGGTCACGTCGCCGGGGTGTTCTTCGCGGTCGTGCTGCTGAACGCCTCGCTGATTGGCGCCGGCGCCGTCACCCTCTCCACGAGCTACGCCTTCGGCGACGTGTTCGGCACCAAGAGCTCGCTGCACCGGAGCTTCGCCGAGGCCAAGACGTTCTACGCGATCTTCACGTTGCTGGTGGCCGGTGCCGCCGCCATCGTCCTGATCCCGGGTGCGCCGCTGGGCGTGATCACCGTCGCCGTGCAGGCGCTGGCCGGCGTGCTGCTTCCGAGCGCGACCGTGTTCCTGCTGATGCTCTGTAACGACCGCGAGGTGCTCGGCCCGTGGCGAAATCCGGGGTGGCTGAACGTACTGGCCAGCATCATCGTGGCGATCCTCGTACTGCTGTCGCTGATCCTGATGGCGACCACGGTGTTCCCGAACATCAACGTGACCGCGGTCACTCTGGGTGGTGGGATCGGCCTCGTCATCGGGCTGCTCGCGTTCGGGCTCCTGACGCTGCGCGCCCGGCGGGGCGCCGCGGCAGTGACGGTCATCGAGCCTATATCGTCGGTCCCGAAGGAGCAGTGGACGATGCCGCCGCTGGCGCTGCTGGCCAGACCGCAGTGGTCGACGAACCGCAAGGCGGCAATGCTGACGCTGCGCCTGTACCTGTTGATCTCGATGATCCTGCTGGTCGTGAAGGCCGTGCGGCTGGGCGGGGGATAGCGCGTCTCACGCGGCGGCATCGATCGTGTCGACGTCGTACGCGGCGATGCGTGCGTCCGCCGTCACGATCGTGAGGCGCTCGGCGCGCGCCTGCGAGATCAGCAGCCGATCGAATGGGTCGCGATGGTGCACCGGGAGCGCGGCGACGCCGAGCCCGTGCTCGGGTGCCAACGTGAGGATTCGCAGCCCGCTGTCCGTGATCTGTCGCGCGATCTCGTCGGGAACGACAAGCTTCCCGATCGCCGCCTTGATGCCGATCTCGGCGAACGACACGACGCTGAACAGCAGCTCGCTCGCGTGCTCGATTGCCTCCTGCGCGTTCGTGCCGACCGCTCGTGAGCCCTCCAGCTGCCACAGCACGACATGGGTGTCGAGCAGCAGCTTCATGCCGGGGGCTCGTCGAGCATCTCGTCGATCTCGTCGTCGGTGAGCTCAAAGTCCTCGCCGATCGAGATCTGGCCCGCGAGCGAGCCGTGCGCCGCGAGAAAGCGCGCACCCGGGCCGCGGGGCCGATCGATGCGCACCAGGCGCGCGACGGGAACGCCGTCACGGGCGATCTCGACGTCCTCGCCCGCCTCGACGCGGGACAGCAGCTTCGACAGGTCGGTCTTGGCCTGGCCCACGTTCACGCGCATGCCCTCATCCTAGCTACCTTGACCAAGCTTAACCAAGGTAGCGCGGGCAATTATCCGTCGAGCGCAGCCTGCAGCCGATCCAGCCCGGCCCGGGCGGCGCGGAGCAGGTCGGCGGGGGAGTCGGCCTGGAGCGAGCCGTCGACGGCGATCACGCTGGCGACTGCCTGGTCGGCGACCTGGGCGGTCAGCCCCTGGGGCGGGGTGTCCTGAACCCACCAGGCGGTCCACAGGCACATGCCGACGATGGCCAGGGCGGCGGTGCGGGGATCGAGCGAGCGGAACTGGCCGCGGCGCATGCCCTGCTCCAGCACCCAGATCAGGCTGAGGACGATCGAGCGCTCCGCCTCGCGGTCGCGCTCCGCGATCTCGGCCGGGAGGTGGTGCTTGCTCTGGGTCAGGATCTGGGTCTGATACGGATTGGAGCTGGCGTTGGTGGCGAGGTGGTTGGCCATCTCGCGGAGCTTCTCGACAGGATCGCCGGAGCGCCGGCGGCGGATCGAGTCAAGGACCTTGGCGTCGTTGATCGAGAGGTTCTCGACGAGCTGCTCCAGGATCACCTCCTTGCTCTTCACGTAGTAGTACAGCGCCGGGCGGCTCATCCCGAGCGCATCGGCGATGTCCTGAACGGTCGTTCCCGCGAAGCCGCGCTGGGCGAACAGCTCGGCGGCGCGCTCCAGGATCTCGCGCTCGACGAGCCGCCGCCGCAGGCCGGCGCGGCCCGATGGGCGCGTGCCGTTAGCCGGCTCGGTCGCCTCGCCTGCGGCTGCCGGCTTGGACGGTGCTCTGCGCGCCATTGGTGAGGAGCATAGGATTCGGCGCGGCACTTTGCAGGGGCGCGGGCCGGTTGTCCGTGACGGGCGATCCTTTGTGGACGCCTGTGGTTAAATCATCGACATACCTGTCAAGAAATGGCCGGGACCAGCGGAAGAGAGGACAGATCGTGTCTGAGGGCAACGGAGCGACCGCATTCGCGGACTTCCCGTCGAGCTTCAAGGGTGTGGCGCTGCGCCCGCAGGACAGCGGCTACGCGGAAGCGCGCGAGATCCCCAACGCGCGGTGGGTCGATCGCGTGCCGGCGTTGATCGCGCGCGCGACGGACGCTGACGACATCGTCACCGCCGTCAACTACGCCGTCGAGAAGGACGTCTCGATCGCCGTGCGCAGCGGCGGCCACGCGATCGACGGCCACGCGATGCCCCACGACGCCTTCGTCATCGACATGTCGCTGATGAAGCAGATCCAGGTCGATCCCGAGACCGGCGTGACCACGCTCCAGGCCGGCGTGCTGCTCGGCGAGATGGATGCGGCGACGCAGGCGCACGGCTACGTCGTCCCGGCCGGCACGGTCTCCCAGACGGGCGCTGCCGGGCTGACGCTCGGCGGAGGGATCGGCTATCTGACCCGGCGCTGCGGGACGACGGTCGACAACCTGCTGTCGGCCGACGTGGTCACGGTCGACGGGCGCAAGCTCACCTGCTCCCAGGATGAGAACCCCGAGCTGTTCTGGGGCCTGAAGGGCGCCGGGCACAACCTGGCGATCGCCACCTCGTTCACCTATCAGGCCCACCAGGTCGGGCCCGAGGTGATGAGCGGCCTGATCATCTACCCGATCGAAGCCGCCGTGCCGATCCTCGGCCAGATCGACGAGGTGCTGGCCAACTCGCCGCGCGAGCTGACGATCTACCCGGTGGTGCTGCCCGCGCCGCCGTTGCCGGGCCTGCCGGAACAGATGATCGGGGTGCCGATCTTCGTGCTGATCATCGTGTACACCGGCGCCCTCGACGCGTACGAGTCGGCCATGGCCGCCACCCGCAAGCTTGGCCAGCCGCTGGCCGACATGGTCCACCCGTCCTCGTGGATGGAGGCCAACTCGATCCTCGATGTGCTCGCTCCGCCGAACCGCCGTCAGTGGAGCCGCGGCGGCTATCTGCCCGGGATGTCGGCCGAGATCGGCCAGGTCGTCGTCGAGCGTGCCATGGACACCCCGGCGCCGACGGGCCCCGGCCCCAGCGTGGCCGTGGCGTTCCCGCTGCTCGGTGGCGCGCTGTTCGACTTCGAGGAGGACTCCTGCGCGTTCTCGCGGACCGGCGCGGAATGGCTCTGGGAGACCCTCGGGCAGTGGGACCCGGTCGAGTCCGACGGCGAGTACGAGGGGTGGGTCGACGGGACGATGGACGCGCTCGCGCCGTACTCGCTGAAGAACGGGTACGTCAACCTGTCGACCGATCGCGGCGCCGAGTGGCTGCGCGGCCTGTACGGCTCCGAGGAGAAGTGGAAGCGGATCTGCGCGCTGAAGCAGCAGTGGGATCCCGAGAACCGCCTCGCTCACAACAAGAACGTCGCGCGGGCGATGGAGCCTGTCGCGGCGTAAAGGTCTGACTACCGGGCGGGGCCGGGCCCCCGCCCGGTCGTTGCGCTCAGCCGGCCTCGAACTCGGGGCGCAGGACTTCGGCGCTCTCCGTCGTGCTACGCGTGCGTCGCATCGTGAACAGGACGACGGTCCCGACGAGGGCGACCGGAATCAGGATCGCGATGGCAGGTCGCATCGCGTCGAGGATGCCGCGGGCTTCACCGCCACCGGCAGCGGTCGTGTGGCTGCTGACCACGGCGCTGACAACGGCAACGAAAATGGCGCCGCCGATCTGGAAGGCGGTGTTGAACAACCCCGCGGCGAGCCCCTGCTCAGCATCGGCGACCGCAGCCGTCGCCTGAACGTTGAGGGCGGGGAACCCGAGGCCCCAGCCGAGTCCGATCACGATCATCGACGGAAGCAGCATGGTCGTATAGGCCAGGTGGTGTGAATGCTCGCGCAGCAGCAGCGCGTAGCCGATCGCGAAGGCCGTCAGCCCGGCTGCGATCAGGCGCCTCGTGCCGAAGCGGCCGATCAGGCGTTCGGCCTGGCTGCCAAGAATCGGCAGGAATGCGCCGGAGGGCAGGAATGCCAGTGCCGTGTCGATCGGCGACCACCCGGCGACGTACTGCACGTACAGCGTCGCCAGGAACTGAAACCCGAGATAGGAGCCGAAATACAGCATCGCGGCGATGTCGGCGGAGACGAGCGTGCGCGTCCGCAGGATCCCGAGCCTCACCAATGGATGCGGCGACCGGCTCTCGATGGCGACGAACGCGGCGAGCAGCAGGACGCTGAGAGCGAGTCCGCCGAGCGTGCGCCCCGTCAGCCACCCGTGGGACGGCGCCTCGACGACCGAGTAGACCAGAGCGAGCATCGAGGCGGTGACGGTGAGCGAACCAAGCATGTCGTAATGGCGGTGCCCGAGCGACGCGTCATTGCCGACATTGAGAACTCTCGCGCCGGCGATGATCAGGACAAGGGCAAACGGGGCGGGAAGCAGGAAGACGTACCGCCAGCCGAGCTCGGACAGCAAGCCCCCGATCACCAGGCCGAGCGAGAACCCTCCGGCGGCGGTGGCGCCGTACGCCCCAAGGGCCTTGTTGCGGGCCGCTCCCTCAGGGAATGTGGTGGTGAGAATCGACAAGCCCGCCGGAACGGTGAAGGCGGCGCCGACGCCCTTGATGAACCGCGTGGCCACCAGCAGCGTCCCGTCGTTGGCTGCCCCGCCGACAGCGGACGCCACCGCGAATATCGCGAGCGCCGTCAGGAAGACGCGCCGGCGCCCCAGCAGATCGGACGCCCGTCCGCCGAGCAGCAGGAACCCCCCGTATCCGAGCACATACCCGGACACCACCCACTGCAGCGACGATGCCGACATCCGCAGATGCGATCCGATCGTCGGCAGCGCGACGTTCACGCTCGATACGTCCATCGCGTCGAGGAACAACGCCCCGCATAGGATCGCGACGGTAATCCGCAGCTGTAGACCCCACTTCTCACCGTGCTCGTCGCGCGCGGCGCTTACGTCGGAAGAGCTCATCACTCACTGCTCCTGTTCTGGTGTTGGCCATGATCCGAGGGTGTCCTCAGAGTTTTATGCGGAGCAGTACAATAACAGCTCGCTATGATTTGTGTGCGAGATGGTAGAAAAAACTAGACAGCGTGGACGCCCCCGCTCTTTCGACTCGGCCGTAGCGCTTGACAGCGCGGCGCAGGTGTTCTGGGCGAAGGGCTTCGCCGACGCGAGCCTGGACGACCTGAGCGCGGCAATGGGCATGGGCCGACCAAGCATCTACAACGCCTTC
>DASZLC010000062.1:0-1673 GCA_035552615.1 Solirubrobacteraceae bacterium | reverse complement strand
AGGGGGTGGTGACCCCGGCCAGCTGGCGTGCCACCTCGCCCGGGGTCCAGCACGATGACCACCTGGTGTCGAGGGCCTCGATCTCGGCGGGTGACAGCTCGATGCCGCCGCCCGGCAGTTCCTCGCTCACCGGAGGAAACTACCAGCGGGCTCCAGGCACGCGGTTAGCTCGCCTTGCGGTAGCGGGCGAGGATCGCGGCGCGCACCGATGCGGGCTCGACCCCGAGGGCCGCCAGAATCCGGGGCACCGTGCCGTCCCTCGGGGTGAGCAGAGCGAGGGTGATGTGCTCGGCGCCGATGCTGCTGTCGTGTAGCGCCTCCGCTTCGCGCAGCGAGAGCTCCAGGGTCTTCTTGGCGCGCGGCGTGAACGGGATGTGGCCACGGGGAGCCGGCCCTGGCGAAAACGGGGCGCTGCCGACCGGGCCCGTTGGGTGAGACGCGCTGTTACCGCTCTGTCGGCGGCGCCGCCGCCGCTTCAGCTCGGCCAGCGGTCCCTTCCCCCAGGCTGGCCGCCTGCTCTCGCTGGCGACCGGCCCGGCCCAAGTGAGGGCGTCCGGGCCGAACTCCGCCTCGACTTTGGCTCGGACGGCGTCGAGATCGATGCCAATGGAAGCCAGCGCTTCCTCGTCGAGTCCGCTAAGCGGGGCGATGGTGCCGAGGAGAGTCAGCTGAATTCGTTCGGGCGTAATGTCTTGTTCGCGCAAGGCCGCGCCGGCCGGACCCTCGACCATGGCCGCGGCCATCAGCAGGTGCTCGCAGCCGATGTAGCTGTGGCCGAGCCGGCGCGCGTTTAGCTGGGCCTGGCTGACAATGCCGCGGGCGGAGTCGGTGAAGCGCTCGAACATCATCGGCTCCCAGTCAGGCGGCCGTACTTGCGGTGGACGGTCTGCTTGGTGACGCCGAGACGGCTGGCGATCTCGTGCCACGACCAGCCAAGTTGTCGTGCCCGCTGGACCTGGAGGAGTTCCAGCCGTTCGGCGAGGCCGCGAAGAGCGGCGACCGCGCGCAGGCCGACGTCGGGATCGTCGCTTGCGGCGCTTTCTGCGATCTGGAGAGTGGGTTCCATGAGCGTCAGCATATGCTGACGCTCACAAGCCGTCAACATATGCTGACGGACGATCGCTGTTCCGCCCGGATGTTGTTATCGAGGGGCGTCGCCCGCGGCGGTCGCCGAGCCCGACGAAGGCACTCAGGTAACCGAAGTGCCGCACGGCGTGCTCGGCGGCGACGGGAGCTCCTGTCTGACGCGCTGCTCGCGCTGCGCGCGATCGCCCACTAGAGATCAGGCCGCCGTTGACGTCCCGACAACTCCTACGCGCTGCCGACCCATTCGTCGGTACCGTCGGTGAACCGCTGGTGCTTCCAGATCGGCACCGTGGCCTTCAGTTGGTCGATCAGCGCGTGGCACGCGTGGAAGGCCTCCGCCCGGTGCGCGCACGACACGCCGACGACCACCGCCAGGTCGCCCACGTTCAGGTCGCCGATGCGGTGGACCGCAGCGACCGCGATGGCGTCCGGGTACTTGGCCGCGATCTCTTCCGCGACCCGGCGCATCTCCTTCTCGGCCGACGGGTGCGCCGAGTAGGAGAGTGCGGTCACGCCCTTCTCGGAGTCGTTGTCACGGACGGTGCCGATGAAGAGGACCTCGCCGCCCGCGGCGGGGTAAGCGATCG
>DASZLC010000061.1:0-4489 GCA_035552615.1 Solirubrobacteraceae bacterium | reverse complement strand
TCGGGTTCGCCCTCGGCGAGTGACAGCTCGACCTCTGGATGCAGATGACGAAAGGCGGCGACCGCCTGCGGGATCAGCGTCGCCCCGGCCGAGGGGAACGAGGCGATGCGGAGCCGCCCACCGCGCACGCCGAGCACGGCGGCGAGGTCATCCTCGGCGGCCTGCACCTGGGCGAAGATCGCGTCGCTGTGCTCGAGCAGCTTCGCGCCCGCAGATGTCGGGCGGACGCCTCGCCGATCGCGGATCAGCAGCGTCGCGCCGGTCTCGGCCTCGAGTCGCGCGACCGCCTGTGAGACAGCCGACTGGGTGTAATCCAGCGCGTCCGCCGCCGCCGAGAAGGAGCCGCGCCGCACGACCTCTGCCAGCACTCTCAGACGAACCAGGTTCAGCATAAGCAGAGCTTATCGTGGAAATGATCAGGTTCACTGGCGCTGATGCTGGCGCGGTGCGACAGTGTCCATATGTCCTTGACGACGATCGTTTCCTACGACGGAACACCCAACGACGACGACGCTCTGACGCTCGCGCGCGTACTGGGCGATGCCGGGGCGAAGCTCGTCCTGGCCTATGTCCGCCACGACGCCGACGCCCGCGACGCGGGCGAGGCGCAGGCGCTGCTCGACCGCGGCCTTGCCGCGCTCGGCGACGAGAGCGCCGAGACGCGAGTCGTGGTCAACGCCTCGACCAGCGAAGGCTTGAAGGACGTCGTCCGCCGGGAGGGCGCACAGCTGATCGTGTTCGGCTCGGACTACCGCACGCCCGGCGGCCGGATCGCGCCGCAGCAGTCGACGCAGGCGCTCCTGCACGACGGCCCGGCCGCGATCGCGATCGCCCCTGCCGATTACCGGACGGCTGCGATCAAGACGATCGGCTTGCTCGCCGGCCTCGATGACGGCGCCGCCATCGACACCGCACATGCGCTGGCCAACCAGTTCGGCGCGACCGTCACGGACCGGAACTACAACGTCGACCTGCTGATCGTCGGCTCGCGCCCCGAGGCGCATGACGGTCAGACGATGATCTCGGCCCAAGCCGAGAACGCGATCATCGGCACCTCGGCTCCGGTGCTGGTGGTTGGCCGCGGTGCCGCCGTTGACTTCCGCAGTCCGCACTACATCGCCTGATACGGCCTGACGGAGGTTGATTTCGGAGGGGTGGGCGCCCCGCTGGGCGCCCACTTCGTCTACGTCCGCATGCCTCGGCCTGCGGGTAGCCCCTTTAATCAACCGCGTGCGCACGCTCGTGATCTCTGACGTCCATCTCGGCCAGCGGGGCGGTATCAGCGTCTTGACTCGGCCAAGGCCGCTCGAGACGCTGCTCGACGCGCTCGACTCCCACGACCGGCTGGTGCTGCTGGGCGACACCCTCGAGCTGCAGGAGACGCACTCCTCGGCGTCTTTCCCGGTCGCCGAGCCGATCCTGCGCGCGATCGCAGAGCGGCTCGGACCCGAGAAGCAGCTCCTGCTGGTGCCCGGCAACCACGACCACGGGCTGGTGCGCGACTGGGCGCTTTCACAGGGCGCCGGGCTCGCGCGGGAGAACGTCGTGCCGCCGGAGGCGAGCGCGCTGCTTGCACGCGTGGCGTCGTGGCTCACGGCCACCCAACTCGAGGTCCACTATCCCGGTCTGTGGCTGGCGGACGGCATCTGGGCAACCCACGGCCACTACCTCAACAACTACCTGCGGCCGGTCTCGTCGTGGGGCCTGCATCCGCGCAGACGCGCACAGCCGGCGACACCCGCGGCATTCGAATACATCCCCAGGCGGCCCGCCACGCCACACCTGCGCGACGGGTTGCCGCCCGAGCGCTGGCTCGACCGACACATCCCGTCGCGATTGGCGCCGCTGACGGCGGCGGTACTCGGCAATCAGATGCAGCGTCACGCGTTGCCTGCACTCGCCCTGGCGGCACATGCGCTCGGCGTCGAAGCGCAGTGGGTGATTTTCGGCCACGTCCATCGTCGCGGCCCACGTGGCGGCGACGATCCGAGGCTCTGGTCGGGCCCCGGCGGCCGGCCACGGCTGGTGAATACCGGGTGCTGGCGCTACGAGCCCGTGGTTGTGCGGGGCATCGGGCCTGCGGGCGGCTACTGGCCCGGCGGCGCCGTCACGCTCGGCGACGATGGCGTGCCGCGCAGCTGCGGACTACTCGATGAGCTGAGCGAGGCGGACCTGCTCGCGACCGACACAGCCGGGCCCACCCGCTAGCGTCCTGACCAGGAATGCCGAAGTTCTGGATCTACACGCAGGCGTTGATCTTGCTGTTCGTCCTGGCCGGGATGGTGATCGCGGTCGTGAGACTCTCCTAGGCCTTGGCGCGGGACCCGTCGCATAGGAGGAGGCACTGACATGTTCCGCTCGATCCTTGTTGGCACCGATGGATCATCGACCGCCGCGGCCGCCGTCGACGAGGCGATCGCGCTGGCGGCCCACGCCGGCGCGCGCCTGCTGATCGTGAGCGCCTACGAGCCGGTGTCCGGGCTGCGGCTGCGCGAGGAGCGACAGGCGCTGCCCGAGGACACGCAGTGGATGGTGAACCCGCGCGAGGATGTGCTGGCGTTGCTCGAGACGGGGCGGGCCGCGGCCGTCGACGGTGGCGTTTCCGAGGTGGAGACGTTCGCGCGTCAGGGTGACGCGGCCGACGCGATCATCGACATCGCCGAAGAACAGAGCTGCGATCTGATCGTCGTCGGCAACCGCGGCATGACCGGTGCCAAGCGGTTCCTGCTGGGCTCGGTGCCGAACAAGATCTCGCACCACGCGCCCTGCTCGGTGCTGATCGTCAGAACGTCCTAACGGGCGGCGATGCGCCGCGCGTTCGGGCCCCTGACGACCACGCCGCTGGCGGCGCCGGGAAGCGCGTAAGGCGACTTCGGCGGTTTCAGGGGACCGCCCCGTCTGGTTGCGGCCCCGACGTTCAGCAACCCGTACCCGTAGTCGTTGTTGGGCGTTCCCGCGCCGAGCGGCCGGGCCGTCGCCTCGAGCCGGTCGAGCACCGCAGTCGGGCTGGGGTGCTGACCGAGGACGCCGCTGGCGATCACCATCGCGGCGGCGCCGGAAACGGCGGGCGTCGCCATCGACGTGCCGAACCAACCGTTGGGCAGACTGAAGACGCCCGGGTCTGCGGGGTTGTTGAAGGTCATCTGGTATATGTCGGGCAGGATCCGGAATGGGTGGCAGACCGAGCCGGGAACCGAGGCCGCGTCGTCCCCGCCGCCCGGCGCGACGAGGTTGAGGCCCCGGCCCACGTCGGAGTAGAGGGCCAGGCAGCGGTCGTCGGTCGTGGCGCCGACGGCGATCACATCGGTGAGGGCGGCGGGATAGTCGATCGCGGCATGCTCGTCGTTGCCGGCGGCACCGACCACAACGACGCCATGGTTATGCGCGTAGGTGACGGCGGAGACCACATCTGGGATCTGGGCGCTGGTCGTCCCGGGTGAGAATTCGATGCTGAGGTTGATCACCTGAGCGCCCTTCCGTACCGCGTAGCGGATCCCGGCGGCGATCGTGGAGGCGGCGCCATTGCCCTGGGCGTCGAGCACGCGCACGGGCATGAGCGTGGCTCCGTACGCCAGCCCGGTAAGTCCGAAGCGGTTGTTGGTGGCCTCGGCGATCATGCCCGCGACGAACGTGCCATGGCTCTCACGGTCCAGCGCATAGGGGTCCGTGCAACGGCTGCCGCGGATCGTGCCGTCGATCAGATCGCACGAGTCCACGAACTTCGTGCCCCGAAAGTCCGGTGACCGCCTGAATTTGCGCCAGTCGCGGTACGCGACGCCGGTGTCCACCACGGCGACCACGACGCCCTTTGCGCCAGGCCGGTGATCGGCGATCAGGTTCGCCCACGCCTGCGGCGCGTTGACTCCATTTTTGGCCAGGAAGTTCCATTGGAGGCTCTCCCAGCCCCGTGCCTTGTGGCCGCGAGCGGTGTCGTTGGGGAACCAGCTCCCTGCGATGTGCGCGATGTAGTCGGGGACCGCATAGTTGACGTCGTGGAGCGCACCCAGTTTTGCGGCTGTGGCCGTGACGCTGGCGGAGGAGGGCAGGTTGAGGACCTGCTCATGGGGCGTCAGCGAGAGTTGCGGTGACACGGTTACGGCAACCCTCGCCAGCCCGCGGATCTCCGCGAGCGTCGCCTTCAGCGAGCCGCGGTAACCGATGAGGAGCTCATGCGGCTCGTAGGCGAACGGCGTGGCCGCGGGCTCGGTGGCCGCGAGCCGTCCCCGCCCCGTGTGCTGGGCGCGTACCGGCGCCAGTGCGGCAGCGACGGCCAGGGTCGCTAGCAAGGTCGAGACAGCCGTCGGCACCAGCCGCGTTGACCGGCGGAAGCGGGGGCGCGCCAGCGGCTGGTCGTAGGTGGCGGAGACGGACATCGTAAATGTGCCTCGCGCGAGCGGCGAGGCACCAAGTAAGACAGCAAACCAATCTGAAAGTTTCGTGGTGTTCGGCGGCTGCGGGAAACTCTGGTGCAATGAACGGACACTTCTTC
>DASZLC010000060.1:0-3171 GCA_035552615.1 Solirubrobacteraceae bacterium | reverse complement strand
CGAGCCAGGCGATCGGGCGGGCTGGCGCTGGCACCCCGCCGTCACCGCCAAGCCCGGATTCTGATCCTCCTCCGGCCAGCACGACTGACCCCACGCTCACCCTCGGAACGCACTCGTGGAGGGACAATGAAGTTCACCAGTACCGCGACCGGGCGCAGACGCCGCTCGTGGGTCCTCGCCGCCGCCGTCACCGCCGCGGCACTCGCCGCGCTGACCGGATGCAGCTCAACGTCGAGCACGAGCGCCGCCGCCGCCGGCGGCACGGGGTCCGGTCAGCCGACCGGGTCATCGCTCACGGTCGCCGACGTCGCGCCGTTCAGCGGCCCCGACGCCACGCTCGGTCCCACCTACCTGGCCTCCTGCTACGGCGCGACCGCGGCGATCAACGCCGCGGGCGGCGTGCTCGGCCACCCGCTCACCTGCAAGAGCGTCGACACCCGGGGCGACCCCGCCGACGCCGTGCCGGCGGTCAACCAGATGTTCGCCTCGACCTCCAGCCTGGCGCTCGTCATCGGCTGCACGTCGGACGAGGCGGCCGCGGTGGTGCCGATCATCAACGCGCACAAGATGGCGATGTTCTGCATGACCGGGCAGTCCGAGTTCGACAGCGTGCACTTCCCCTACTTCTACCGCCTGGTACCGCCGGACCTGGAGGAGTCCTACGCGATGGTGGCCATCGCGCAGCAACTCCATTACCAGAAGATCGCGCTCGCCTTCGGCAACGACATCGGTTCGCAAACCTTCATTCAGCCCGCCATCGCGGCGCTGAAGAAGGCGGGGATCACGCTGACCACCGACCAGACGCTCGACCTGACCGCCACGACGTTCCGCACCGAGGCGGAAGCCATCGTGCAGTCCCACCCCGACGCGATCATGACCGAGGCGCTCGGGTCGGCGGACCCGACCCTGTTCTCCGAGATCCAGCAGCTCAACGGCGGCAAGATGATCCCGATCATCGGGACGTCGGCGGCCATCTCGCCCTCGTTCTTCAAGGCGGCCTCGGCGGCGGTCGGCGCGAACACGTTCGCCTCGGAGTTCCACGCCGACAACCTGGTGACCGAGACGAGCGGCCCCGCGTACCAGGCGTTCTCCGCCGCACTCCTCGGACAGCAGGGCAAGGTCCCCGGCGCCACCGGCAACTTCACCACGTACCTGAGCGCGCCGGGCGGCGTGCACCTGTACGACGGGATCAACCTGGCCGCCCTCGCGATGGTCATGTCCAAGTCGACGAACCCGAGCGTGTACGGGCCCGACATCCTCACGATCGGCGACGGCACGGCGGGCGCGACGGTCTGCTACTCCTTCGCGTCATGCTCCCACCTGCTCGGCGCGGGCAAGGCGATCAAGTACGCGGGGCCGGGCGGCCCGACCAGCTTCGACACCTACCACGACTCGACCGGCATCTTCCAGGTCGACACCTACAGCAGCAGCGGTCAGGTGAACGTCGTCGGCAACCTGACGGCCGCGCAGCTCCGGGCGCTGTCCCGATGACCGTCTTCCTTGCCTCGGTGGGCTTCGGGCTTGTCACCGCCTCCGTCCTGGCCGTCGCCTCCATCGGGTTCACGCTCCAGTTCGGCGTGACCGACGTGCTGAACCTGGCGTACGGCGCCGTGATGATCGCGGGTGCGTTCCTCGCCTACCTGCTGAACTCCCACGGCGTCAACGTCTGGATCGGCCTGGTGGTCGCCGTCGCGGCCTGCGCGGCCGGGTCGGTACTGCTCAACGCGGGTGTGTACGCCCCGTTCCAGCGGCGCGGCAGCGCGCCGATCACGATGGTGATCGTCTCACTCGGGATGACCCTCATCATCGAGTTCGGCGTCCAGGCCATCGCGGGCGGGACAAGCGTCTCGTACTCGATGAGCCAGGGGCCGTCGGTCAGGGCGGACGGTTTCACGCTGACCACGGTGCAGTTCGTGGTGATCGGCCTGTCGCTGCTGGTCATGGCGGGCACCCACACGCTCCTGCGCTATACCAGGCTCGGCAAGGCCATGCGCGCGACCGCCGCCAACCGGACGCTCGCCCGTAACTGCGGCGTCAGGACCGGACGAGTGATCACCGCCACCTGGGCCATCACAGGGGGACTGTGCGGGCTGGCGGGCGTGGTCTTCGCGATGGACGCCGGCAGCTTCGACGCGACCAGCACCGATCTGTTCCTCGTTATGATCCTCGCGGCGACCTTCCTCGGCGGCCCGGGCGAGGCCTACGGCGCCATGCTCGGCGCCGTCGTCATCGGCCTGGCCACCGAGATAAGCGCGGCGTACATCACGCCCTCCTACAAGTACGTGATCGCGTTCGTGGCGCTGCTCGTCGTACTCGGCGTGCGCCCGACCGGGCTGCTGGGGAAGACCGCCTGATGAACTCCTACTACCTCATCAACCTGCTCATCTACGCCGCCGTCGACGCGATGGCCTGCCTCGGCCTCAGCCAGCAGTTCGGCGTGGCCGGCGTCACCAACTTCGGGTTCATCATCTTCCAGGCCGCGGGCGGGTACACGGCCGCCATCCTTGCCCTGCCCGCCGACTCGGCCAACGGCGGATTCCAGTCCTACATCGGCGGCTGGAACCTGCCGTTCCCCGTTCCGTGGATCGGTGCGGCCGTCGTCGGCGGGCTGATCGCGCTGCCGTTCACGTTCCTCGTCGGGCGCCGGCTGCGCGGCGACTTCGCCGCCGTGGGCCTGCTGGTCACCGCGGTACTGCTGAACCTCCTCGTGACCAACTACCGTCCGCTGCTCAACGGGGACGCCGGGCTTTCCCTGATCCCGCAGCCGCTGCAGGGGGAGTACAACCCGCAGTCGTCGGGCTACCAGTGGGTGCTCGCCGTGGTCGCGATCGTCTTGTGCGCGGCCGTCTACCTCCTCGTCCGCCGGATCACCGAGTCGCCGTACGGCCGCAGCCTGCGCGCCATGCGGGACAACGACACCGTCGCCGACTCCCTCGGCAAGAACCTGCTGTCGCTGCGCACGGCGATGCTGGTAACCGGCGGGGCCATCGCCGGCCTGTCCGGCGGCATCCTTGTCTCCTACATCACCACGTGGTCGCCCGCCGCCTGGGGTTACGCCGAGACCGTGGTCCTGTTCGCGGCGGTCATCATCGGCGGCGCGGGAAACCACCGCGGCGCGGTTCTCGGCGCGGTCCTCGTGCCGGTCGGCTTCGAGGAAATCACCCGCTACAT
>DASZLC010000059.1:0-4760 GCA_035552615.1 Solirubrobacteraceae bacterium | reverse complement strand
CCTTGCCAGCTGCCACGGCATCATCCGCGGACTCGTCAGGTATCACCCCGCGAGCGCGATCCACAGCGCCGCCCCCGAGCCCGACCCGACAAACCCGGGCGATATCACCGTCGGCCGCTTCAGCCTCCGGATCCCCTAAACCCGCAGGCCCGCCCGGAGCGCCAGTCAGCGGGCGATGAGCGGCGTGTCTTCCCGCTACACGGGCGGGAGCTCGACCCGCGAGAGGACGATAGTCGACCATGCGCCGACGTGGATCTCATCCCCTGCGCCCATCTCGATCGGCTCACCCGGGGAGAGCGGCGTGTCGGTGTCCCCGATGAACGTTCCGTTGGTCGAGTTACTGTCGGTCACTTCCCAGCGGCCGTCGGGCCGCTGGGTCGGCGCGGCGTGGGCGTGGGAGACCCCGATGTCCTCGGGCGGTCCGGCCAAGTCGATTATGGGCGCGCCCCCAGAGGCGCGGATTGACGTCTACCCGCGTTGGGCTGAAGTCGAGCATGTCGGGGGACACCTTGCGCAGCTCCGAGACGACCCAGCTCGACCCGACCCAGCTCGACCCGACCCCCCGGCAGTCGCACTGAAACACGCCCGACGCCGCCTCGAGCGCGGCGTCGAGCTGCCCCGCTACGGCGGCAAGCAGAGCACGACGACCTCCGGGTCGGGCTGTCGGAGCTCGTCCGGCGCAGGGCGACACTGGTTACCGCTCGCAGAGACAAGTACGTGGGCGCCCCGACGACGCGCGGCGCCCACGTCGTCTCGAGGTCGGCGCTAGCGCACCGTGGTCGATTCGACGAACGTGCTTGCGTCCAAGCTCGTCCCGGTGAATCCGCCGATGACGTAGAACTCGTCGCCGTCGACGACCTCGCCAGTGGGTCCGCCGGCGCTCGCTTGCAGGATCGGGGTCAGCTCTTGCCAGGCGTTGGTGGCGGGCGTGTAGAGCTCGACGTTGGCGAGTGGAGCATGTGTCTTGAGGCCGCCGCCGGCGACGATGATCTGGCCGTCGCTGAGCGTGCCGACGGCGGGGTGGGCGCGTGGGATGGGGATCGGGGCTCGGGTCTGCCAGGTGTTGGTGCGGGGATCGTAGGCTTCGACCGCGCCGAGGCGGTTGCCTTGGGCGTCGAGACCGCCGATCGCGTACATGCGCCCTCCTGACCAGGTGGCCTGGGCGAGCCCGCGGGGGGTCGGCATCGGCGCGCCTCGGGTCCAGCGGTTGATGCTCGGGTCGTAGATCTCGAGGCTGGCGAGCGCGTGTCCGGCTTGGCCTGAGGCCGCCGACGGCGTAGATGCGGCCGGCGTGGGAGGCGGCGGAGATCATGCTGGCGCCGGCTGGGAGTGGCGCTACGCGGCGCCAGCAGCCCGTGCGCGGGTTATAGGACTGGACCGCATCTAGGGCGTCGCCCGCGGTGTTGGAGCCGCCGATTGCGTATATCCGGCCATCGGCGGTTGCAGCGCCGAGAAAGCCGCTGGCGATTGGCATCGGGGCGAGCGTGTGCCAGCGATTGTGCTTCGGGTCGTATGCCTGCACTTTGCTCAGCACGCTCGCCTCGCCGCTGGTCAGGCCACCGAGCGCGTAGATCTGTCCGTCATCGATGACACTGGCGAGGCCGGCGCTGGCCGTCGGCATCGGCGCCCGCGACTTCCAGCTCAGATGCGGATCGAGCGACGTCCCGAGCGCGGCGGCGGCGCCCGCGCCAGCGGCGCCGAGCGCGAGCGCGAGCGCGAGGAAGGGCACATTCTTGAACGTGTCGCTGATGCGGCTCATGAGGCGTACCTCCGTGGTTGTCGAGCGCCGGTTTGGTGGCCGAGCACCCGTGCGCTCGGATCGAGCGCACGGGTGCGCGACGGCGGTTGGGAGACGTACGCTTCCTGGGTCTTCAGACGGTGGCCCAGGAAGCAGATGTGTCCGTGATCGCTGCGCGAGGTGTGTCAGCGCTCGGTGAGCGCGCCAGCCGCGAGCCGCGGTTCGGCCGCCTGACGACGCCGCCGGCTCACGGTCATAATCCCGCCAGCGCCGATCAAGGCGACGGCCACACCGCCGGTGCCGATCCCGACATAGCCGAGGTCGGAGATCCCACCCCGCCCGCTGCTTGACGCGACGCTCTGGACGGCCGGCGGATTGATGTTGACTGGGACCACCGAGCCCTGCGCATTGTCGTCTAAGGGCCTCGCGCTGGCCGGCGCGGCGATCCCGAGCGACAGCGGCGCGGTGACGAGCGCGGCGGTGCGCTAGTGGGTGAGTGTGCGAGTCATGGCGAACCCCCGTAGGTGGTGATCGGAGATCCGTGGACGCTTCCGATCTGGCGTGGTGAACGAGGTCCATGATCGGTTGGCTCGCCGTCCACCGGTATAGGCCGTCGGGGGTCAGTGTCGTTGCGTGGAGGTAAGGCGTTCCTTGCCGTTCGGCTATGGCCCAGGCGGCTCCGATCGCGGATGATCGCAGCGTGCAATCGTTGCCGCGCAGCGAATCGCCGCTAGGAAACCGATCGGCTCGACTCGCGCGGGCGCAGCTCGGTGAGCGACACCGCGCCCCGGTGCAGGGCCTCGTTGGCCAGCCGCGCGCGACGGTTGGAGTGGGTGGACGCTACGCCGAACTTGTCATACAGGTTGGCCAGGTGCTGCTTGACCGCCGCTTGAGTGATGACGAGCGCTTCGGCGATCGCCTTGGTCGAGGATGGCTCGGTGAACATGTCGCGATCGAGCAACGGCCGGCACAGGGCGACGAGCACATCTCGCTCCCGGACGGTGAGCGTCGGTGGACCGATCTCGGCCTCGGTCTGCGCTCCATCCGCGTTCGGCGCATCGCGGAAGATCAGGCGGGTCTGACCGATCCGGATCTCGTCCCCGTGGCGCAGCCGGCGCGAAGACCAGATCCGCTCGCCGTTGACCCAGGTTCCGTTGGAGGAGCCGAGGTCGGTGACGCACCAAGCAGCCGGAAACCGCTCGAGGATCGCGTGGAGGTGACTGGCCGTCGTGCCGGCGGCGAAGCGCGGGTGGTCAAGGCGCTCGATCGCCAGCACGGTCGTTTCGTGGCCCTGAAGATCCGCTCGGTGTGGGACGGCGCCACCCGGGAGTCATTGCTGAACGAGGCGCGGGTCCTGCTTGCGGTTCCGCCCCATTCGACGCTGCCGCTCGTGCGCGAGGACTTCTTTGACGGCGAGGACTACATCGTGGCGATGGATTGGGTCGACGGGATCGATCTGGCCCGACTGCTGCGCGATCGCGGTCGCCCGGACTTGGCGCCGTCGAGCGTGCTCGCATACATGTCCGACGCGGCACAGGCTCTCGCGCACCTGCACGCGCAGGACCCGCCGATCATCCACGGCGACATCAAGCCGGCGAACCTCATCCTGACCAAGGGCGGTCGCGTCAAGCTTGTCGACTTCGGTCTGTCCTCGGCGCCCGGCGCGGTGCGCCGGCGTGCGGGCACACCGGGCTTCCGGGCGCCCGAGCTTGCCGCCGAATCCCCTCCGTCTCGGGCCAGCGACGTGTTCGCACTGGCCGCGTCCGCGTTCGCGCTGCTGACTGGGGCCCCGCCGGCCGGCGTGCTGCCGACCTGGACCGGGATCGATCCCGGCCAGGCTGAGCAGTTCGAGGCTGCGCTGCGCCTGGGTCTCGCCACCGACCCGTCGCGGCGGCCGGCCACGCCCGGCGAACTGGTCGAGCGCCTACGGGCCGGCTGGGCCGAGGCGCTTCCGACCGGCGTGATCACGTTCTGCGTGTCCGACATCGAGGGTGCGGCAGCGATTTGGGAGTCCGAGCCAGCCGCGATGGCGGAGGCGCTCGTCCGTCACGACGAGGTGATCGCCGACTGCGTCGCGGCGCACGGCGGGCGGCTGCTGAAGTCGATTGGCGAGGGCGACTCGACCGTATCGGTGTTCGACTCAGCGACTAGTGCCGTCGAGGCGGTACTCGCCGCCGCTCGAGCGCTGGGAGACGAGCCGTGGCCTGACGATCTGCGCATAGCTGTCCGGTTCGCGCTGCACACCGGCGAGGCCGAGCGGCGCGTCACCGCCTACTACGGGCCGTCGATCAACTTGGCCGTGCGGCTGCGCAGCCAGGCCGACGGCGGCCAAGTGTTCGTCTCAGCGGTGACCGCTGACCTCGTCCGCAACCATCTGCCCGACGGGTACGAGCTGATCGACCTCGGCCTGCACCGCCTGGACGGCCTGGCCGCACCTGAGCGGATCCACGCGCTCAGGGGCCCCGGTGTCCGTACCCCGGCGGCCGCCGCTGAGTGTCCCTACCGCGGTCTTCTGGCATTCCAGCCAGAAGACCGGAACTACTTCTTCGGCCGCGAACAGGTCGTGGCCGAGCTGATCGCACGGCTGGGGCCAGGGCGGTTGCCAGCAGTCGTCGGCGCCTCGGGCAGCGGCAAGTCCTCGGTCCTGCGAGCCGGGGTGACGGCCGCCGCCCTGGCCGGAGAGCTGCCCGGCATCGACGACGCCCGCGTGCTGACCCCGGGCAGCAACCCGCAGCTGGACCCGCCAGGCAGCGCCGATCAGCTCCTCGTCGTCGACCAGTTCGAGGAGCTGTTCACGCAGTGCCCGGACCCCGACCGCCGGCAGGCGTTCGTCGACGCCCTGCTCGCCGCGGCCGGACCCGTCGCGGTCGGCTTGATTGATTGATGGCGAGACCCGGACTCGAACCGGGGACACCACGATTTTCAGTCGTGTGCTCTACCAGCTGAGCTATCTCGCCGTGGCCGGGCGATGCTAGCGGCTCGGCAGCGTGGCGCGGCGCGGGCCATCGCGCGTGCGGAGGGC
>DASZLC010000058.1:0-18972 GCA_035552615.1 Solirubrobacteraceae bacterium | reverse complement strand
CTCGACGCGCTCGTGCTCCGTTTCGAGGAGCAGTTCGCCTTCGACGACGAGAAACGTCTCATCAGAGTCCGGGTGGCGGTGCCAGTAGAACGGTTCGGTCATCACGCTCATCCGAACGACGTGATCGTCGACCTCGGTGAGTCTTCTGCTGTCCGCGGAGGTTGTTGCACCCTCACGAGGCGTTATCAGAATGTGATAACGGATTTGCGGACCTGCGGCTCCTTTCGGGGCGACGCCCGGTGGAACTCCTCCGACCGGTGTCGGTACTCGCCAACCTGGGCGGCTGGCTATGCGAATTTCGTAGTGAGCCGCCCAGGTTGCGCTCAGACCCTTCCGAGGTCACGCCTCGCCGGCTGCGGGTGCGCTAACGCCGTTGTCATATTTTGATAACGGCGGACCGGCGACGAGGTTTGCGCAACAGCCGGCGCGCGGAGCAGGTGCCGTTCTGAGTGCCACAGCTAGCCCTTGGCTTGCCTGCCGGCGCCCGCCGCGATCCGGCCCGCTATCTGTCTGGCGGCCGCGGCGATCCCCGCCGTGGCGTCGACGCGAGGGTCGTAGGCGGTCAGGGCTGCAGCCTCGACCTTGAAGCGTCTGAAGGTCTCCGAGATCGCGCTGAGAACCGTGTCCACCTCGGGGCCGCCGCTCGCGGCATAGGGATTTGCGCGACCGACTGACACATCGAGGACGTCCAGGTCGACATGGAGGTACACACGTTGCACCCGCTGGGATAGCTCCTGGAGGATCTCTCGCAGTCCCCGAAGCTCCACAGCATCTTCCACGACACCGATCGCTGAAGCTCCCAGCCGTTCTCGCTGGTAGCGCTCCAGGTCCCGGACGCCGGCGATGACGACGTCGCGCTCGTCGACGGTCCCGAATCCGGGAATGGTTTCGCGCAGCGCCCGCCAGCAGCCGCCAGTGAGGATCGACAGGCCCATCACGTCGGTAAAACCGGAGAGGTTGTCCTCAGGTGTGTCGAAGTCGGCGTGGGCATCAAGCCAGACGACGCCGAGCTCTCGCCCATCGCGGACACCGGCGGTCGTCCCAAGGCAGCTGACACAGTTACCCCCGAGCACCAGCGGAAAGCGCTCTCGCTGACGCGCCTCCGCCACGCGGAGAGCAAGGCGACGGTCCAACTCGAAGATACGCGCTACCTCGGGGAGCGCCTCATCTACCGGCGAGACACGCTCGACCGTGACCTCGTCGACCTCCTGCCGCACGGCGCTCCGAAACCGTTCGTCGGCCAGCAGCGTACTCGCACCCAGACCCATGCTGATATCCGCCAGGCCAGCGTGATAGGGCCACCCGATGAGCGCTAACGATGCGATATCGAGAGGGTAGGCCCCCCGGTGTTGGGCAACGTCGGCTGGATGCGCCGTCACGGTGCGCGGAGCCGCATGTAGGTCGACACGGCCTGGGCCCGGTTCGCCGCCCGGAGTTTGCGCAGGACGTGCTTCACATGGGACTTCACCGTGCCCTCGGAGATCACCAGCGCCGTAGCGATGTCGGCGTTGCTGGCGCCCTGGGCCATCAGGTCGACGACCTCCAGCTCGCGGCGCGTGAGGAGCGCGCTGCCGCGCGAGTCTTCGTGGGCGGGCAGGACCGAGTCGCGCAGGGCGGCGGCGATCGAGTCCCCCTCGATCCCGCGCAGCGAGACGCCGGCGTTGATCAGCTGCCGCATCGAGGCCTCCGTCGAGATCATCGCCTCGTGCATGCGACGTAGCTCGGCGCGGGTGCGGTCGAGCAGCACCCCGCGCTCGACCGCGTAGCTGAGCCCGGCCGCGAACGCAGCGAGCAGATCGCGGGCGAACGCGTCGATTCGAACTTCGGAGAAGTGCCGGTCGGCGTGAAGTGTCCCAATGACGGTGCCGCGGACGATCACCGGAGCGGCGACGTACCCGTCGGTGCGCCACGCCTCGACGGCCTCGGCGAGACCCCCGGCCCGGGTGGTCGGATCCGTGACGAGGATCGCCACGCGCCGGCGCAGTAGCTCGGTCTCCGGGTCACGAGGATCCACGGTCGGCGGATGACGGCGCAGATAGTCGGCGAAGCGCACCTGCCAGCCGTGGTCCTCAGCGAAGTGGAGGCTCTCCAGGACGAGCGATGAGTCACTGACCCGGAACAGCAGGCAGCGGTCAAAACCGCACGTCGCGCACAGCTCGACCGGTGCGCGCCGGACGATCTGCGCCACCGAGTCCATCCCGGCCAGGCGGTTCAGTGCCGCGGCCACCCCGCGGAGCATCGCGCCACGGACGCGCAGCAGCTCGGTGTCGGCCTCGTGCCGCAGCGCGTACAGCTCGGCCAGCACCTGGTGCAGCCGCGCCGACTCGGACTCGCCGCCGGTCTCGCGGAGCCGCTGCAGCCATTCGTTCAGCGTGGCGATCATCCGGTCAAGCTGGGTGACCGCCTGCTCCAGGTGGATCGCGGGGGCGCTCGTATCGCCGTCCTGGTCCAGCGCGGCGGTGTCGGTGGCCGCCATGTACAGCAGCGCGCGGCACGCCTCTAGCGTGTGCGTCGCTCGCTCCATTAGCGATGCCGACGCGTCAAGCGACGGCGCCCGGCGCCGGACGGGCGCGCCCGATGCCGTCGTCGGCATCGTTCCCGCCTCCTCCGAGTCGGTGTCGTCGGGCCCCACCCGCGGTGATGCTAGGTCGACGCGGGCGCCGATTCTCGGCGCGCCGAGACAAAGATCCGCGCGGTCGGTTGGGGACGGCGCACAGGTTGTGCACGGTGCCCAACTGGCCGGCCCAAATCTTGGGTGGCGCCCCGTGGATCGCTCTGCGCGCAGTGCCTACCGTGGCGTGACCCGAGCAGGAGGAGGACTCAGAGACATGGCCACGACCGAATCGACTGACGCCCTTGCCGGCAGCGGCACTGCCGACGCGAGGACCTTGTGCGAGGCGTTCCAGGCGAGCGCCGCCCGCGGCGGCGACGCGGTCGCCTTGCGGACCCCCGGGGACGCCGAGGTGATCAGCTGGAGTGCCTACGCCGGGCGCGTCGAGGCGCTTGCTCGCGGACTGGCCGCCCACGGGATCGGTGCCGGCGACACGGTCGCACTGATGCTCACCAACCGTCCCGAGGCCTACCTGCTTGACACGGCCGCACTCCACCTGGGTGCGACGCCGTTTTCGATCTACAACACCTCGGCGCCGGCGCAGATCGAGTACGTGCTGACCCACGCCGGCTGCCGGCTGGTGGTTACCGAGAAGCAGTTTCTCGACCGCGTGCTGTCCGTCCGCGAGCATCTGCCGGCGCTGCAGTACGTGTTCGTCATTGATGGCGCGACGGCCGGCACGGCCGACCTGGAGGAGCTGATCGCCGCCGGCGACCCCGCATTCGACTTCGAGGCGGCTTGGCGGGCGGTGATGCCGTCGGACATCGCCACGCTGATCTACACCTCGGGCACCACCGGCCCCCCGAAGGGCGTGGAGGTCACGCACGACAACCTTGTGTGGACGGGCAAGACGTGGGCCGACGTGACGGCGCAGCCGGTGGGCGGACGGCTGATGTCCTACTTGCCGATGGCCCACCTCGCCGACCGGGTCTGCTCGCACTATTTGGCCATGCTGACCGGCGCGTCGATCACCTGCGTGGTGGACGCCAAGGCAATCGTGCCGGCCGTCGGCGAGGCACATCCGACTTTGTGGCTGGGGGTCCCGCGCATCTGGGAGAAGCTGAAGGCCTCGCTGGAGGCGCGGCTGCTCGGCGAGCCCGATGACGCGAAGCGGGGGGCGATTGCACAGGCGCTGGCGGACGGCGTGCAGCGCACGCGGCTGGAGCAGGCGGGCGAGCCTGTACCGGCCGAGTTGGGGCAGCGGTGTGCCGAGTCGGACGCGCGGATCTTCGCGCCGCTGCGCGAGCAGCTCGGGATCGATGCGGGCTCCTTCATGCTGAGCGGCGCGGCGCCGATCGCGATGGACGTGCTGGAATTCTTCGCCGCCCTGGGGATGCCGGTGAACGAGGGCTACGGGATGACCGAATCCGCCGCCGTGGCGACGATGAACTGCTCGGGCGGTCGGCGCCTCGGCACCGTCGGGCGACCGCTTCCCGGGGTGGAGGCGGCGCTCGCCGAGGACAGCGAGCTGCTTGTCCGGGGCCGGCTGGTGATGAAGGGATACCGGAGCATGCCCGAAAAGACGGCCGAGGCGATCGACTCCGACGGCTGGCTGCACACCGGCGACATCGCCGAGATTGACGAGCACGGGTTCGTGAAGATCGTCGACCGCAAGAAGGAGATCATCATCAACGCGGCCGGCAAGAACATGTCGCCGGCCAACATCGAGCTCGCCATGAAGGCCGGGACGCCGCTGATCGGCAGCGCGGTCACGATCGGCGACGGGCGGCCGTTCAACACCGCGCTCGTCGTGCTCGACTCCGACGCCGCCGCGGCGTTCGCCAAGGCGAACGCGATCGCGTACGGCGGGGTCGCCGACCTCGCCGCACACGAGCTGGTAAGAGCCGAGATCGCCGCCGGCATCGAGCGCGCCAACGAGCGCCTCAGCCGCGTCGAGCAGATCAAGAAGTACACGCTGCTCGGCGTCGAGTGGGTGCCCGGCGGCGACGAGGTGACGCCCACCATGAAACTCAAGCGCAAGCCGATCGCGGACAAGTACGAGGCCGAGATCGAGGCGATGTACGCGCGCTGAACCGGGCGTCTCAGTCGCTAGCTCGCGTGCCCGCCGCGGTGTAGGCGGATCGCCGTTGTCAGCAGCTGCACGTCGCGGAGCCGGCGGACGTCGAGCCCGGTCTGCGCTTCGATCTTGGCCAGGCGATAGTGGACCGTGTTCGGGTGCACGTACAGCCGCGCGCCGGCCAGCTTCACGCTCAGGTCGCAGGCGGCGTAGGCGAGCAGCGTCTCGGCCAGCACGCTTCCCTGTCCGGCGTCGGCGGCGATGAAGCCGCGGACGGCGGCGGGGACGAGCCGCCACGCGGTCCGGTCGCCCGCGCGGAGGATCAGGTAGTCGTGCACGTCGAGGCTGCCGAGCGCGAGCACGTCTGCGCCGTCACGAACCTGCTCCACGGCCAGGCACGCCTCGGCGTAGGCGGCGGGGACTGCGCCCGTGCCCTCGTGGATGGTGCTGATCCCGAGCGACAGGCGCACGCCGCGCTTGGCCAGCCGCGCGTGCGCGGCCTCGATCCGGGCCACTAACCCATCAGGCTCGGCGCGCGGCGCGGGCAGGACGGCGACCAGCTCGCCGTCGCGCGCCACCGCCAGTGGCTCGACGGCATGACCGGCCGCCCGGGCCAGTAGCCGGGCGGCGATCGGAAGCTCGGCCGCATCAGTTCCGGGGGCGGCGGGGCGTCCGACGACCACCAACACCTGCTGCGCGGCGGTGCTCAGGCCGACGGCGCGGGCCGCGTTCAGCGTCGCCCCGGGGGCCGGTGGCGTGCCGGCCAGCAGCAACTCCAGCAACTCGGCGCGCGCTTGTACGGCGTGTGAGGCGATCGCCCCGCCGGCCTCCAGGTAGGCCTTGTTGACGGTGTCGCTCAACACGTCGATGTAGCCGAGCAGCGGCCGGGTCAGGGTGAGCGCCGCGTCCCGATCCTCGTCGCGCTCCTCGGCCAGCTCCAGGATCGTGTCCCACAGGACCCGCTGGAAGATCCGTACGACGGCCAGCATGTCGCCCTCGGGGACGCCCGCCGCGGCACGCCGGTGGATGTGCGGCCAGAGGAACGGGATGTCGTCCTCGCCGAGCTCGCGCCGCTCGGCGATCGCCCGCACGATCGCATCGAACCCCTTGGCGACGTGCTCGGTGACGTCGGCCAGTTCGTCAGCGTCGAGCCGGGCGTACCCCTCGATCGTTGCCACCGTGTCGCCGATGACCCGGGCGACGCACGCGTCGCGCCTCCGGGTCAGGCCGTGCAGCACCCACTCGGCGGCTGGCGGGGATGCGCTGGGGCTCATGCTGCTCATGGGTCAGACAACCGTAATCCAGGGGTATGGGCTCGCCCTCACCCGGGCGGGGGAAATCAGCGACCCCATGGGATGACTCCTCTCCCCGTAGGGGGAGGCAAGCTCCCCTCCTGCCGGATGGACGAGCTCGGCGCCGTGCCTACGATGACGCGCACACACTTCAGGAGGGACGAGATGGGTCAACTCGACGGTCACTGTCTGTGCGGCAACATCAGCTACACCTGCTCGGAGGAGCCGGTGACGACGTTCCTGTGCCACTGCACGGACTGCCAGCGCGGCAGCGGCTCGGCGTTCTCGGTCGTGATCGGCGTCGACCTTGACGCGCTCACGGTCACCGGCGACACGCTCGGCTCGTACACCACGGTCGGCGAGGACACCAAGCAGGAGGTCGTGCGCCAGTTCTGCACGAACTGCGGTTCCCCGTTGATCAGCCTCCCCGAGGCGACGCCCGACATGGCGTTCATCAAGGGCGGCACCCTGAACGACCATTCGTGGCTGGAGCCCGAGATGGAACTCTGGGCGCGCTCCGCGCATCCCTACGTCCCCCACGACGAGGAGAACCGCGGAGTGTTCGAGCGCAGCGTCCCGTTTGACTGACTCTGGGAGCCTCTTCTACTCCCTCGGTAGAAACGGCTCCCAGAGACGCTACGACTGCTCGAGCCGGTGGTAGCGCCAGCCGTCGATGATCCCGGCGACGGCATCGATCAGGCTCTCCAGCTCCGTCACCTCGGCGTCCGTCAATGACCGTTCGGTGGCCACGCGCGCCAGCCCGTCGCCCGTCTCCGATGCGCGCTGCACAGCCCCGAAGTCAACCCGATTCACGTCGGGTTTAGCCCGCAGCTCGTACCACACCAACCGCACCGCCGCCGCCACCTGACAGGCGGCGGCCCGCGTGCGATTCTGGTCGAGGTCGACGAGCGAACGCAGCAGCAGATCCTCGCCCTCCAGCACCTCGGCGCGGCCGGTCAAAACCGTCGCGACCGCCTCCGACGGGCGCAGGCGCTCGATCCGCGTCGCTCTCGGCTGCTGGCGCGGCGGGAGCTCGAACGCCTCGCGGAACCGGCCGTTCTGAACATCCTCGGTGGTGCCGTAGCCGACCCGGATCCGCCGGGCGTCGCGGCGCGTGACCTCGACCGCGTACGGGTCGGGCGCGCCGGCCCGGTAGGCACGGATGGCCAGGTTCAGCACGTGCAGCCCGTCGCGAACCCACTGGCGCTGCAGCTGCTCGGAAAAGCGGATCTCCTGAAGCTTGGCGTCCGCCTCGCGCTCGTGCTGCAGTGGCCGCGAGCCCTTCACGAACGTGGCCAGCGACAGCGGCACCTCGGAGGGCGCGTCGCCCGCGTCGATCTCGCGGGCGCGGCGCAGCACGCGCCGCTGGGCGGCCGGTGCGCCGATGACGCCGACGACGAACACATCACTCGCCCCGACGCCTCTGGTCGTGCCCGCCAGCTGCCGGTTGCGGGTGTCGAGCGATGGATCGAGCGAAGGCTGATCGTCGCTCGCCGGCTCGGCGTCCGACAGGAGCCGTGGCTCCACGACGTAGCGCCCTGCGTGCGGCCCGATCGCGTGCGTGAACTCGAACTGGACGAACAGGAACAGGAGGCTCATGACGCGTCAGCAGACTAATCGGTCCGGAGCGCCCGGCTATCCGGCGGCCTCGTCGACCTCGACGGACATGAAGCCGAGGTCGTAGGCGCGGAGCACGTGCTCCAGCCGGCGCGAGCGGGGCGGCAGCAGATCGACGGGAGGCTCCTGCACCGATCGGACGATCGGCACCTGCCCGCTGACGGCGATCCCGTGGCTTTTCAGCGCGGACGGCTCGGCCGCGTCGGCGGTGAGCACCCGCACCGAGCTGACCCCGAGGTCGGCGAGGATCTCCGCCGCGGCACCGTAGTCGCCGGCATCGGCGGGCAGGCCGGCCGCGCGTCCGAGCTCGGTCGTCTCGACGCCCAGCTCGCGCAGCTGCTCGATGCGAAGCCCCTCGAGCAGGCTCCCGGCGCGGTCGTCGCCGGCCAGATACAGGACAACGCCGGTGCCCTCGGACTCGACCCGGCGCATCGCGTCCTCCATCGGCAGATCAGCGGTCGAGCGGAGAGAGCCGAACACGTCGCCGGTTGGGCATTCGCGGTGGATGCGGACGAGGATGTCGTCGAACCCGCGGACCTCGCCCTTGACCAGCGCCACGTGATCCCGCTCGCTCGTCCGTGAGCGGTAGCCGATCGCGCGGAACATCCCATGCCGTGTCGGCAGCGTGGTCTCGACGACCCGCTCGATGAACCGCTCGCGCGCGCGGCGGTAGGCGATCAGGTCGGCGATCGACACCATCCTCAGGCCGTGGACGGCGCAGTAGCGCTCCAGGTCGCCGACGCGGGCCATCGTGCCGTCGTCGTTCATGATCTCGCAGATCACACCGGCCGGGTACAGGCCGGCGAGCCGCGCCAGATCGACGGCGGCTTCGGTCTGGCCGGTGCGCTCCAGCACCCCGGCCGGCCGCGCGCGCAGCGGGAACATGTGGCCGGGGGAGACGAGGTCGGACGGGCCCGAGCGCGGATCGATCGCCACTTCGACGGTGCGCGCGCGGTCGTAGGTCGAGATCCCGGTCGTGACGCCGGAGCGGGCCTCGACCGAGACCGTGAAGGCGGTCCCGTGGTGCGACTCGTTCTCCTGCACCATCTGGCGCAGGCGCAGCTGCGCGCAGCGCTCGGCGGTGAGTGCCAGGCAGATCAGCCCGCGTCCGTGGGTCGCCATGAAGTTGATCGCTTGCGGACCAGCGAACTGCGCCGCGATCGTCAGGTCGCCCTCGTTCTCCCGGTCCTCGGCATCGCAGACGACGACCATCTTTCCCGCGCGCATGTCCTGCAGCGCCGATTCGATCGAGCTGAACGGATTCGGCCTGCGGTTACCCGTGCGCACGGGCGCTAGCCGGCGCGTTGCGCTCCGCGCTCCCTTCCTCGCTTTCTCGACGCTCATGTCAGGCAGCATCACCGTCCGCAAAAGGGCCTGCAAGGCACCGGGGGATGATCGCCGTACCCCGACAGGGGGACGCTCTGAAAGGGGCAGAAAATAGTTCTCCCCAAGGGGGGAGGCATCCACCACCATCGCCCTATAGCACCCCCCCGAGTCACGACATAAAGTGCACGCTTGCCTGATGTCGTAGTTCCAGGACGCAGAGGCACGAGGGAGATTTGTAATGCAGGCAGGCGGTAACTGATGCAGGCGACGACGTACGCTGACCCGGTGGTCGGCGCAGGACAGCAGCTGCCTGAACCCCCGGTCAAGCGGATCAAGCCGATCCCGTCCTACCTCGGGTGGCTGGAGCAGATCGCCGGCATGACGATCCTTACGTTCCAGACGGCCGTGGCGGCCGTGACGCCGCCGTACAACTGGGGCTCGGAGTTCGCCGAGCAGTGCTGGCTGTGTGTGAAGCGCGCCTTCATCCCGCTGATGTTCTGCACGGCGGTGTTCTCCTGGGGCGCCCCGGGCATCACCGGCGGGTCAATCATCTCGACCCTGGCCACGCCGGACCGCCTCGGTGCGTTTGCGGTCATGGCCTCCGTGCGCGAGCTGGCGACGTGGATCAACGGCATGGTCATCGCCGGCGTGGCCGGGACCGCCATCTGCTCCGACCTCGGCGCGCGCAAGATTCGAGAGGAGCTCGACGCGCTGGCCGTGCTCGGCACCGATCTCGTCAAGACGCTGATCGTGCCCCGTTTCATGGCCCTCGGTCTGATGACGGTCCTGTTCAACTACTGGAACACGGCGATCAGCATCCTCTTCCAGATGATCGCCGACATGACCGTCTGGCATCAGTCGGCGGCCGGCTTCATCGGCACCTTCTCGTCGAACTTCACGATCGCCGAGATCGTCGGCAACTTCCTGAAGGTCCTGACGTTCGGCTTCGTCATCGCGATCGTATGCTGCTACAAGGGCATGAACGCGAAGGGCGGCGCCGCCGGTGTCGGGCGCGCCGTCAACCAGGCCGTGGTCGTCAGCTTCGTGCTGATCTACGTCTACAACTACATGATCAACGCGGTGCTGCTCGCCGCCTTCCCCCAGACCTCGACGCTGAGGTAGCTGATGGAAGCCACCGCACAACCGACCGGGTACCGCCGCGGCGAGCTGGGCGAGGCGCAGTCGATCCCCCAGCGGATCGCCCACGGCTTCGTCGACCCTGTCCGCAACGTGCTGGAAGAGGCCGGGCGGATGTCGAGCTTCGGGCTGACGGCGTTCGCCGAGATGCGCGGCGTGTTCCGCTACACGGCGGAGATGCTGCGCCAGGTGGGCATCCTGATCACCGGCTCGGCGCTCGTCCTGCTCGGAATGCAGTTCGTCTTCGGGCTCACGTGCGGCAACGAGTCCGTCTACATCCTCCGCGGCTACGGTGCGAGCTCATACGAGGGCGTGTTCGCGGCACTGTGCCCGCTGCGCGAGGCGACCCCGTTCATGTTCGCGTACATGGTCGGGGCCAAGATCGGCTGCGGCTACGTCGCCGAGCTCGGCTCGATGCGCATCAGCGACGAGATCGACGCGATGGAGACGCTCGGCATCAACTCGATGCGCTACCTCGTCTCCACGCGCCTGCTGGCCAACATTCTCGTGTCAGCGCCGATCTTCATCATCGGGCTGGCCGTGTTCTACCTCGGCGAGGAGTTCGTGATTCTCGTCCAGGTCCACGACATCTCGAATGCCACCTTCACCTCGGTGCTGTGGGAATTCACGGACGCGGGTTCGATCCTATTCAGCTACACGAAGACGGTGATCATGTGGACCTGCATCGTGATCTCCTCGCTGTACTACGGCTACAGAGCCAGCGGAGGTCCGGTCGGAGTGGGCGCCGCCACGGCGAAGTCGATGATCGCTGCGCTGGTGATCACGATGGTCCTGAACGAGGGCTTCACGTTCTTCTTCTGGGGCGTCAATCCGAAGATCCCGGTTGGAGGCTGATCGGTCGTGCAACTGACAGGCTCTCACCGGCCGCGCCGGGTGTTCCATTGGGTGCTCGACCATCCGTGGTATCTGCTGCTGATCGTCGGCGTGATCGTGTTCGTGAACTGGGTGATCAGCACCCGTCAGGAGCCGTACATCGTCAAGGCTGCGTTCACCAGCGGCTTCAACATGGTCAGCGGGCTGCCGGTCGACGTGAACGGCATCCAGGTCGGGAAGATCGCCGGCGTCACGTACGACGGCAGCGTCGCGGGCGGCGAGGCGATCGTCAGTGTCGGCATCACCAACCCGGCCTACATCCCGTTGCACCGCGGCACCGTCGTCGAAGCCCGCTGGGGATCAACGATCGGCAACGAGACGCGCCGGCTTGACGTCACGCCCGGGGCGACCAGCGCGCCGAAGATCCCGAATCAGGGGATCATCGAGACGAACGACACGATCCCGGCCCAGGACGTCGACCAGGAGCTGAACGTCTTCAGCGCGAAGACGCGCCAGAACCTGACGAGCATGCTCGGTCACTTCCAGGGCAGCTTCCAGGGACAGGCGTCGTACCTCCACGCCGGCATCAACTCGGCCCCCGCCGCCCTGAACGCGGCCAACGGCGTGCTGTCGGACCTGAACAGCGACCAGTACGCGCTCCGCGGGCTGATCACGAACGGCAACACGCTGACCTCGGTGCTGGCCAACCGCGCCCAGGGGATCAGCGACCTCGTGACCGTCGCCGGCAACACGTTCGCGACGATGTCCGACCACGCCAACGGGTTGCAACAGTCGATCGCCGACCTCCCCGGCGCACTGACCGAAGCTCGCGGCACGCTCGCGCGGCTTAACACGAGCGTCGGCGTTCTGCGCGGCCTGATCACCGACATTCGTCCCGGCGCGGCCCAGCTGGCGCCCCTGGCTACAGCGATGGTCCCGACGCTCGCCTCGCTGCACAGCATCGTCCCGCTCGGCGACGCGACGCTGACGGAAGCGACATCGGACGCACCGTCGATCACGAAGCTGCTGAGCGTCGCCACGCCGTTCATGCCGAAGGTCTCGTCGGTGACCTCGCAACTCGCGCCGATGGTGGCCTGCATCCGGCCGTTCACCCCGGAGGGCGCCAGCGGACTCGTCAACGCCGGCGAGTGGATGTCCACCTACACCTTGGAGAAGCCGAGCGCCGGGCTCGTCACCTACCTCGGCCAGCAGGTCGGACCGTTCGTCGAGCAGCACGGGGTGCGCGCGATGCCGGAGGCGAGCCTGACGTCCGACCACGCCTATCCGCAGGGCCTGACCACGAAGACATTCATCAATATCTCGCACAAGGGCTACGCGTTCCCACGCTCGCCAGGGCAGGCCGTCGATCAGCCCTGGTACCAGCCGCAGTGCGGCGACAGCCCGAACAGCGTCAACCCGGCCGACGATCCGGAGAACCCGACCAAATGAACCGCGTACGGGTAGCAAGCTACGCCGCGCTGGCGCTGGTCGTGGTCGCCGTCGTGATCGTGCTCACGAGTGGCTCCAGCACCGGATACAAGGTGACTGCCGAGTTCCGCGATGTCGACGGGCTGCGGCAGGGCTCGACCGTGAAGATCGACGGCGTCGCCGCCGGCATCGTTTCGAAGCTGGTCGTCACCCCGCACAGCACCGCGATGGCGACGCTGACGCTCGACAAGGGCACCGGTCCGATCGGCCAGGGCGCGAGCATCCAGGTGCGCCCGACGGACCTGCTCGGCGAGCGCTACGCCCAGCTGAACCTCGGCAACCAGAACAAGCCGCTGCCCTCCGGGTCGTTCATCCCGATGGCCCGCACCAGCGCGCCTGTCGACCTCGACGACGTGCTCGACATGCTGAACGCCGACACGCGCGAGCGCCTGCGGATCCTCATCAACGAGGCCGGGGTCGCCCTGGCCGGCCGCGGCGCGGACTTCAACCAACTCCTCGCCGAGCTGCCGCCGAACATCACGCAGGCCGGTCAGCTGCTGAACCAGGTCGCCTCCGAGAACACGTCGCTGGAGAACCTGATCACCGAGGGCGACCAGGTCACCGCCGCCGTGAACGGCAAGCGCGACGACATGGGCCAAGCGATCGACGTCGCCGACCGGGCGCTGAACTCGGTGGCGCTGAAGCAGGCCCAGCTCGGACAGACGATCGAGAACGCCCCCGGTGCGCTGGCCGAGCTGCACACGACCCTGAACGACGTCGGCACCGCGTCGCAGTCGATCACCCCGGCCGCGGCCAGCCTCCAGCAGGCGGCGGCGCCGCTCACCAAGACGCTACGCGAGCTGCCCTCGTTCGCCGCCTCGGCGCAGGCCACGCTGCAGACGGCCAAGCAGATCGCGCCGCAGGTCACGAAGCTCGGAACCCAGGCCCAGGCACCGCTGGCGGCGCTCAAGCCCACCGCCGGCGACCTGCAGAGTATCGCGCAGGCGGCCGTCCCGGTGCTGAACGAGGAGAACGCGCGCGGCATGCGCGACCTCCTGTGGTTCGTCGAGAACTGGGCGCTCGGGCTGAAGGGTCGCGACGCGCTCGGCCACTTCATCGGCGCCGACCTGGAGATCGACAACTCGGTCCTTCAGAACGCCATCGACAGCTACCTGAACAACACCGGCCTGTCCTCCGCCCTGCATCGCTCCAAGAAGGCCCCGGCCGTCCACGCGGCGGGCACCGCTCCGACCGGCGCACCGACGTCGGCGCCGGCCCCGACAGCTAAGCCGTCCCCGCTCTCGGGCATCGGCAAGGCGCTCGGTGGCCTCACCAGCGGCGTATCAACGGTGCTCAAGGGCGCCGCCGGCAGCGTGTCGGGCACGCTCGGCGGCGTGGTGAAGGGTCTCACCGGCGGCGGTTCCTCGGCTCCCGCGCCCACGACACCGTCGAGCAACCCGGCGAACGGCCTGTCCCATCTCCTGAACTTCCTGGTCGGCAAATGAGCTCGTTGAAGCGATCACCTCGACGTCCGGCCCGGAACCTCTTCCGCGGCCGCGCCGCGGGCAAGCAGCGCAGCCGCGCGTTCACGCTGGCGGTCGGCGTCGCCGTCCTGGTCTTCTTCGTCGTGCAGTTCTACATCGGCTACAACGCGCCGAACACGATCCCCGGCCGCTCGTACTACACGATCACCGCGCTGATGAAGAACGCCGACAACTTGGAGGACCACGACCAGGTGCGCATCGGCGGCGAGCTCGCCGGTCAGGTGCTGAATCCCCACGTGGCCGATCACGTGGCCGTGCTGCAGCTGCAACTTGCCTCGAAGTTCGCGCCGCTGCGGTCCGACAGCACGGTCAGGATCCGCCTGCGCAGCGCCGTCGGCATCCGCTTCGTGCAGATCTACCCGAGCACGACGGGCACGCCGCTGCCCAACGGTGGTGTCCTCCAGACGACGCAGACAACCTCGCCGGTCGACCTCGACCAGGTGCTCAACACGTTCGACCCGAACACCCAGCGCGCCACGCAGAACCTCCTCGGCCAGCTCGGCGTCGGGCTGATGGAGCGCGGCCAGACCGTGAACGACACGCTCGGCGACGCCCCCGGGTTCGTCTCCGCGCTCGGCTCGGTGATGGGCGCGATCAACGCGCGCACCGGCGCGATCGCCCACTTCATCACCGCGACCCAGGGAACCGCCGCCGCGATCGCGCCCGTGCGGTACAACCTGGCCGACGGCTTCAAGCCGGGAGCGCAGGCGCTGGCGCCGTTCGTCAGTCAGCGCGCGAGCGTGGAGGACACGCTTCAGCAGCTGCCGTCGACGCTGTCGACCGCGCAGAGCGACCTGCCGCAGGTCAACGCGATGATGGCCCAGGTCGACGGGCTGGCCCAGGCCGCGGTTCCAACCCTCGCGGCGGCGCCCGGAGCGCTCAACCAGACCGCGTCACTGCTGTCGGTGGCCAAGCCCGGGCTGCGCGCGGCCAACGCCACGCTGCACGACCTTTCCAACGCGGTCGACCCGACCGTCAGCTTCCTGAAGACGGCGCAGCCCGAGCTGCCGCGGATCAACCAGGCGATCACCGATCTGCTTCCGACCGTCAGCTACCTGGGGCCGCGGGCCTGCGGGCTGAGCAACGCGTTCACCGGGTGGAGCGAAATGATGAAGTACGGCAACGACTTCAACAACTTCATCCGCTTCACGGTCGCCAAGGACTCGACGATCGTGTCCGACACCGGCCCCGTCCTAGCCTCGCCGTACCCCGGACCGTGCGTGAACGGCGGCGGGCCGATGGGCGGGCCGTATGGCACGCCCGAGCAGCAGCAGAGCACTCCGGAGCCCGTGTACCCATGAGCGGTCAGAACGGACAGCTGAACGGAGCGGGCGGCCCCGCGGGCAAGCCGCGGCGGCGCCTGCTCGACATCGTCCCCGGCCAGCACAAGCCGAAGCTCGTGCGCACGGGCCTGATCTTCTCGATCATCACCCTGATCTTCCTGTACGTGATCTACACGAAGCCACCGCTGCCGTTCTCGGGATCGGGCACCACGGTCAAGGCCGACTTCAAGTACGCCGCCGACGTCTCGCCCGGGCGTACCCCGGTCCGGGTCGACGGCATCGACGTCGGGGTCGTCACCGGCCAGCGGCTGCTGGCCGGCAAGCAGGGCGTGCAGCTGACGATGACGCTGAACTCCAACCCCGGCTTCTCGGTGAAGCAGGACGCCCAGGCCGCGCTGCGCTGGCGCACACTGCTCGGACTGAACTACTACGTCGACCTGACCCCCGGCTCGCCCAGCGCGCCGGCGCTGGGCGGCGGCGTGATCCCGACGTCCCGGACGAGCAGCCAGGTCGAGCTCGACCAGGTGCTGGAGCCGCTGGACGCGCAGGGCCGGAGCTCAGTGCAGACGATGATCGATCAGTTCAACGCCGGGTTCTCTGACCCCAACGCCGTGAAGAGCACGATCCACGCCACCGCCCCGGCGATGCAGAACCTCGCCGCCGGGCTGCCCGGCCTGCGCGGCACCGACCCCGGTGTCGATCTGCCCACCCTGGTCAGCTCGACGAACAAGTGGATGGGCCGTCTGGCCCGCGACGAGGTCAACCTCGGCAACCTGGTGACGAACGGGGCGACGGCGCTCAGCGTCACCTCCGCCAACGCCGTCGACCTCGGCTCGACCTTCGACCAAGCACCGGCGGCGCTCACCCAGACGCGGCTGACGATGGCGCGCCTGCGGACGACGCTTCGGATCCTGAACCCGATCGCTCAGCAGCTGGAACCAGGTGCCCAGAAGCTGTACCGCGCGGCCACGCTGGCCCGCACCGCGGTGGCCGACGCCAACCCGCTGCTCGTCGACCTGAAACCGACACTCGCTGCGATCAAGCCGAGTGTGGCATCGCTCGCCACGACGGCTCGCGCCGGCGTGCCCGTGGTGAACAGCCTCTCCTCGACCGTGAGCCGCACGCAGTCGACGTTCATCCCGTTCCTGAACGATGTCAACAGCGAGAGCACGCTGAAGAACTACGAGGTTGTCGGCCCGGCCCTGGCCAGCGTCGACTCGGTGCTCAGCTACGGCGACAAGTTCGGCACGCTGGCCGGCTTCGAGGCGGGCGTCGGCGAGAACGTGCTCAGCAGCATTTCCCCGTGCAGCACCTACATCACCGACCCCGACGTGACCCAGAAGATCGACTGCGAGGCGGTTACCCAGCTGCTCTCGAACATCTTCAACGGCACGCCGATCACGCAGGCGCTGCGGAGCAGCCCCGAGCCGGAGAACCTCGTCCAGAAGGTCCTTGGAGCGTTGAAGAAATGAGCCCGAAAGCGACCCGTCGCCCCAAGCAGTCCAGCGCCACGCGCGACCGGCTCAAGCTCGAGCTCAAGCGCGCCGCCGGCCCCGGCCTGCTGTACGTCGTGCTGGTGATCGCCGGCCTTGCCACCGCCGCCGACATCATCTCCAACCTCACCGGAACGAAGCCGTGGGAGTCCTACAAGGTCTACCGTGCCGCCTTCACGGATGTGAAGGGCGTCATCCCCGGCAGCACCTCGCTGCGGATCGCCGGCGTCGAGGTCGGGACCGTGACCGGCGCCACCCTCGTCGACGGCCGGCCGGTGCTGACGCTGAGCCTGGAGTCGAAGTACGCGCCGCTGTACAACAACGCGCAGATCCGGATTCGTCCGGTGACGCCGCTGGAGGACATGTACGTCGACGTCAGCTCCAAGGGAACGAAGAGCGCCGGTGTGCTGGGACAGAAGACGATCCTCCCGGCCTCGAATACAGAGTCGCCGGTCGAGGTCGGCGAGGTACTCGACATCTTCCAGCCGAGCACCCGCGCCTATCTCAGCTCCCTGCTGAACCAGCTCGGCGCGGGCCTGAGCGGCACCGGCGGGGCCGATCTGAAGGCGAGCTTCGCCGCGATCGCCCCGTTCCTCGTGAACGCCGACAAGATGAGCGCCGCGCTCGCCGCCCGCCGAACCGATCTGGCCCAGCTCGTGCACAACTTCGGGGGCATCTCCCAGGAGCTGGCGCTCCGCGACGTGCAGCTGCAGGGCTTCGTCGACCATGCCGACCAGGTTCTCGGCCAGCTCGCCGACCACAACGGCCCGTTCGCCTCCACGATTCAGGAACTGCCCGGAACACTCGGCAGCATGACCAGCGCGTTCTCCGAGCTCCGCACGGCAGAGGGCACGCTCGACCCGGCGCTGCGGTCGCTCGGGCCCGTGGCCGCCGCACTGCCCGCCGGGCTGACCGCCCTGGCCAGCTTCTCGCGCAACGCCACCCCGGCACTCGTCGCGCTGCGTCCGGGCGTGCAGTCACTGAAGCCGCTGGCCGAGGTGCTGAAGCCGACCGCGGCATCCCTGTCGGGAGCGTTCAAGCAGCTGCAGCCCGAGGCGCCCCAGATCGACAACATCACGGCGCTGGCGGCGCACTCCACCTGCCTCACCTACGTCAGCCAGTTCCTGAACCGACTGATGTCGCTGACGAAGTTCGGCGACGGTCAGTACAACACCGCCAACGCGCGGGCCGACGTCGAGATCGACTTCTCCAACCTGACGAACCTGCCGGACCCGTCCTGGCACATCAGCCCGATCTGTTACACGCAACCGTAATGAGCCCCCGATGAAGATGGCACACCCCCTTCCGAAGATGTTCGCCGTGTTTCTGGTCGCAGTCGGCGCGGTCCTGATCCTCTCCTACTACTACGTGACGGCCGGTGGGAGGCTCCCCTTCGCCGGTCACCTGTACACGGTGACAGCCGAGATCTCTGATTCACAGGGCCTCCTGAAGCACGCCGACGTTCGCGCCGCCGGCGTGAAGGTGGGAACGGTCAGCGACATTACGAACACCTCCACCCAGGACGGCACGCTCGCGCTCGTGCAGATGCAGCTGAACGGCAACTACGCGCCGATCTACCACAACGCCACCGTCCTCGTCCGCCAGAAGACGCTCGTGGGCGAGAACTACATCGAGCTCACCCGCGGCACGCCGAACATGGGGAAGGTGCCTGACGCCGGATCGCTGCCGCTGTCGGCCGACCTGCAGTCGGTGCCGCTCGACAAGATCCTGAACGCACTTACCCCGACCGTGCGCAAGCAGATTCAGACCGACTTGCGGTCGCTCGGCGACGGCCTGCAGAACGAGGGCACGAACCTGAACGAGTTCCTCGGCGCGCTGCAGCCGACCGTCTCCAACGGCGGCGAGGTATTCGGCGTCCTGAACGACCAGAAGCAGGAGGTCGCAAATGTCGTCCAGCAGACCGCGACGGTCATGCAGGCGCTGGCCAACCGCACGCAGGACCTGCAGACGCTGATCCGCTCCGGTGAGAACACCGCTCAGGCCGTCGCCGCCCGTGATGTGGCGCTGGCGCAGAGCCTCCAGGACCTGCCGGCCACGCTCCAGCAGGCGCGCAGCAGCGTCGCCACGCTCGACTCGTTCTCCGGGCTCGCCACGCCGGTGCTCTCGAACCTCCGGGTCGCGGTGACGAAGCTGGAGCCCGTAATGACCGAGCTGAAGCCGACGGCGGCGGCGGCGAAGACGCTGTTCGCCGAGCTGCCGCCGTTCCTGCACGCGGCCAATCCCCTGCTGACGAACCTGAAGTCGTTCGCCGCCGCAGGCGCGCCGGCCGTGCCGTCGATCGACTCGCTGATGCGGCAGGTCGACCCGATGACCGACTACCTGAAGCCGTACTACAAGGACATCGGCTCGACGCTGATGAACTTCGGCGG
>DASZLC010000057.1:0-2156 GCA_035552615.1 Solirubrobacteraceae bacterium | reverse complement strand
CCAGGCGCTGTACGAGCAGCTCCGCGTCGCCGCCGAGCATGGCGGGCGACCCGGCCTGGAGCTGAGCCTCGTCACCGGGTACGGCGAGATGGCCGAGACGGCGGTCGTCAGCGACCTGTGGGCTGTCTCCCGCGAGCGGCTCACGCTCGACGAGTTCGTCGCCCGGCACGGCTACCACGGGCCCGAGGAGGGCGAGCTGTCATCCCGCATCTGGCGGATCGACCCGGCTCCACTGCATGGCCTGATCGCCGCCTATCGCGAGATGGCCGAGGACCGCGACCCGCGGCAGGTCGAACAGCGCCGGGCGCACGAGCGGCGCCGAGCCGAGGCCGAGCTGTTCGCCGCGCTGCCCGCGCTGCGCCGCGGCCCGGCCAGGCTCACGGCCTCGCTCGCCGCGCGTTTCATCCCGCTGCGCGGCACGGGCAAGGCGGCGTTCCTGCAGTGCGTCGACGCCGCCCGCGCGGCCGCGCTGGTGATCGGTGAGCACCTCGACCTCGACCGCCCCGAGGACGTGTTCATGTTCACCCTGGACGAGCTGACCGCGCCGGCGGGCCCGACCGACGCCCGCGCCCTCGCCGTCCAGCGCCGCGCCATCCACGACGAGTACCTGCGGCTCGACATTCCCGACCTGTTCGAAGGCGTGCCGACGCCGTTCCGCGTGGCCGACCCCGACACGGGCGGCGGCCTTGGGACAGTCGTCACCGGCACCCCGGTGAGCCCGGGCGTGGTGGAGGGAACGGCGCGGGTGATGCATGCGCACGACGAGCTTGCCCCCGGGGAGATCCTCGTCTGCCGCGCCACCGACCCCGGCTGGGCGTCGGTGATGATGCTCGCCTCGGCGCTCGTAATCGACATCGGCGGCCCGATCAGCCACGGCGCGATCATCGCCCGCGAGCTGGGGATTCCGTGCGTCATCGGTACCCGCGACGGCACGGCGCAGATACGCTCCGGAGACCGGGTCCGCGTCGACGGCGCCCGGGGCGAGGTCGAGGTCCTCGCCGCTGCGGCCCCGCCGGCCGCGGTTCCGACGCCGGAGAACGACACCACAAGAGGAGTGACGGAGATGAGCCCCGACGAGTTGCTGGTCATGCGGGCGCTGAGGCTGAAGGGGCGCGCCGACGCTGGGGCCCTGGCGGCCGCGACCGGTCTCAGCGAGGACCAGGCCGCGAGCATCGCCACGGCGCTGGTGGGAGCCGGCGACGCGCGTGAGGTGCGCGAGAGCTGGATGCTGTTGCCCTCAGGCCGCGAACGGCTCCAGGGCGAGCTGGACGCCGAACGCGCCGGCGTCGATCCGAACGCGATGCGCGAGGTGTACGAGGAGTTCACCGCCGTCAACGGCGAGTTCAAGCAGCTGGCGTCCGATTGGCAGATGCGCGACGAACAGCCGAACGATCACACCGACGCGGCGTACGACGAGGGCGTGCTGGCGCGGTTGCCGGCGATCGACGAGGTCGTTCAGCCGATCGTCGCGCGCGCGACGTCGCTGGCGCCGCGCCTGGCGCCGTACGGACCGCGGCTGGCCAGCGCGCTCGCGAAGGTACAAGCCGGCGATCACACCTGGCTGCTGAAGCCGCTGATCGACAGCTACCACACGGTGTGGTTCGAGCTGCACGAAGAGCTGATCGGGTTGTGCGGCCTCTCCCGTGAGGCCGAGGCGGCGAGCGGGCGGGCCGAGTAGATGGCGGTCGTGATCCTGAACGGCGAGCTCGGCGCGGGCCGCGACGCGCTCGGCGGGAAGGCCTGGAGCATCACCGAGATGCTCCGCCACGGGATCGCGGTCCCGCCCGCGTTCACGCTGACGACCGACGAGTGCGCGCGCTACTACGCGGCGGGCCGCGCGATCCCGGATGACGTGCTCGACGCGCTCCCCGCGGCGATGGGCCATCTGGAATCGGTGACCGGGCGGACGTTCGCGTCGGGCCAGCGGCCGCTGCTGGTGTCGGTCCGCTCGGGCGCGCCGATCAGCATGCCGGGGATGATGGACACCGTTCTGAACCTGGGGATGACCGACGAGGTCCAGGCCGCGCTCGGCGACGCCGCGTACGCGGCCGACACGCGCCGGCGCTTCGAGGACCAGTACGAGAAGGTCGTCGGCAGCTCGGCTCCCGCCGACCCGTGGGACCAGTTGCGCGGCGCGATCGCCGCCGTGTTCGACT
>DASZLC010000056.1:0-3570 GCA_035552615.1 Solirubrobacteraceae bacterium | reverse complement strand
CCCCGGATCGTGCTGCACATCCACGACATGGTGACGCGCGTGCCCCGGTTCTGGCGGTGGGCCGATCTCGTCTTGGCTGCCTCGGGCGCCGTCGCGGCGCGAATGCCGGCGCTCGATCCAGAGGTCGTGTACGGCCCCGTCGACCCCGAGCCCCCGGAGGCGAGCGCGCCGTGGCCGACCGGCAACGGGCCGGTGGTGGGGTTCGTCGGCCGCCTGGAGCCGCGCAAGGGTCCGCTCGACCTGATCCACGCTGCCCCGGCGATCCGCGCCGTCGCCCCCGGCGCGCGCCTGGTGATCGTCGGCGACGAGCCCTACGGCCTGGCGCCGGAATACACGCGTGAGGTGCTCGCTTCGACCGAGGTCGAGCACCATCCGTGGAGCGAGAACGCGCCGGGGCTGATGCGCCACCTCGACGTGCTCGTGCTCCCCTCCTACGAGGAGCCGTTCGGGACCGTGCTGGCGGAGGCGATGGCCGTCGGCACGCCGGTCGTGGCCACCCGCGTCGACGGCCTGCCCGAGGTGGTGCAGGACGGCGTCACCGGGCGCCTCGTCGATCCCGGCGACCCGCAGCGCCTGGCCGAGGCCGTCTGCGACGTGCTGGCCCACCGCGCCGAGATGGGCGGCGCCGCACGCATCCATGCCGAGCGCTTCCATGCCGCGCGCTACATCGAGCACGTGGAGCGGTTGATCTCGATATGAAGGTCGCCTTCGACAGCCGCCCGGTGCGCGACGTGCGCGGCATCGGCCGCTATGCCCGCTGCCTCTTGTCCGAGCTCCAGCGTGGACATGCCGACGAGATCGTCGAGACCCACGAGCCCAAGCGCTGCGACGTCTTCCACTCGCCCTGGATCGACGGGGCGCTGCTGCGCTCGCCGGTCCCGATGGTGGTCACGCTGCACGACCTGATCCCGCTGAAGCGTCGCGGCGAGTATCTCCGCACGGGCCTGCGCTTCAAGCTCCGCTACCTGGCCGTGCAGCGCGCCGTGCGCGTGATCGTTCCGACCAACGCCGTGGCCGACGACGCGATCCACGAGCTGGAGATCCCCGCCGAACGGATCGAGGTGATCGGCGAGGCCGCCGCGCCGGCGTTCACGCCGCGTTCGCCGGAGGAGGTCGCGGCGATGCGCGAGCGCTACGAGCTGCCCGAGCAGTACCTACTGTGGGTGGGCGGGCTCAGCAACCCCGAGCCGCGCAAGCGCGTGGCGGCGCTGACCCGCGCCAAGCGCTCGATGCCGCTGGTGCTGGTCGGCGCGCACTCGCGATGGGCCCGCGAGTTGTCCGACGTGACCCTCACCGGAGTCGTCACCGACGACGAGCTGGCGGCCATCTACACCGGGGCCCACGCGCTCGTCTTCCCCTCCGACGACGAGGGCTTCGGGCTGCCGCCGATCGAGGCGCTGGCCTGCGGCACCCCGGTGGCGGTGAGCGACGTCCCGGCGATGCGCGAGGTGCTCGACGGCCGCGCCATCGTCCACGACATCGGCGACCTCGACGGGCTGATCGCGGCGGCCGAGACCGCGCGCCGGCCCGCGCCGGCGCCGCCACCATGGACATGGGCCGACGCCGCGCAGTCGACCTGGCAGGTGTACGACGACGCCGCCGCGTCGATGCCCGTCTGGCGAGGCGCCCGGCGGCGGCGGGTGGGGGAGCACAACGCGCGGCGGCGGCCCGCGGCCAGCACCGACGAGTGAGGCGTGGCGCTGATCGCCTTCGACGCGCGGGACGCGTTCGTGCCGATGCCGCACGGGTCCGGTGTCTACGTCGCCCGGCTGCTCGCGGCGCTGCAGCGCGGTGGGGTCGGGGGCCACGAGCTGTGGCCGGTACGTGGTGGGGGACCCGGGCCAGAGGTGCTGTTCGAGCAGCTGACGCTGCCGCGGCTGCTGCGCCGGCGCGGCGCAGCGCTGCTGCATGCTCCGGACTCGTTCCTGCCGCTGCGCCGTAGCTGCCCCGCAGTGCTCACCGTCCACGATCTCGGGTTCGAATCGGTGCGTGGCGACATGCCGCTGCGCACCGGCCTGAAGTACCGCGCGCTGGTGCGCGCCGGTGCGCGCTCGGCCGAGCGCGTGATCTGCCCGTCGCGGTTCACGGCGGGCGATGTGATGGCCCGATATCGGGTGCCCGAGGATCGGATCCGCGTGATCCCCGAGGCGCCGGCGCTCCCGGTGGGGGAGCTGGCGCCCCCGGACGGTCCGTACGTCCTCGCGGCGGGCGACCTGCGCCCGAAGAAGAACCTGCCGGTGCTGATCGGCGCCTATCGCTCGCTGCGCCGTCGCGGGCTACCGCATCGGCTGGTGCTGGCCGGAGCCGATTTGGGCCTGGCGGAGTCGCTGAGGTTATTGGCTGGCGGAGAACCGGTGGAGCTGCCCGGGTTCGTCTCCGACGCCCAGCTCGACGCGCTGATCCGCGGCGCGGCGGCGCTCGTGCTGCCGAGCGTGTACGAGGGCTTTGGGCTGATCGCGCTGGAGGCGATGGCCCGCGGCTGCCCGACGCTGCTGGCGCGCGCCGGCGCGCTGCCGGAGACGGGCGGGGAGGCGGCGCGGTATTTCGACCCCGGGTCGGCGGAGGAGCTGACCGAGCTGCTGGCCTCGGTATTGGGTGATTCGGTGGAGCAGGCGCGGCTGCGGGCGGCGGGCCGGGCGCGGGCGGCGACGTTCAGCTGGGAGCGGGCGGCGGCCGAGACGGTCGCCGTGTACGAGGAGCTTCTGTGACCGGCTTCGTGATCCTGTCCAGCGACGAGGCGCCGCTGCTGGAGCATTCTCTGGCCGCAGCGCTCGCCGAGGGCTTCTCCGACGCGCTGGTGATCGACAACGGCAGCCGCGACAACACCGGCGACGTTGCTCGGCGCGCCGGGGTGCGCGTGCTGCGGCTGGAGCGCCGCGTCCCGTACACCGAGGCGATGAACGCCGGGCTGCGCGCGCTCGATGTCGATGTGGTCGCGCTGCTGCAGGCCGACACGTTCGTGATGCCCGGGTACCTGGCGGCGGGCGCCGCGGCGTTTACCGACCCGGCTGTTGGCTCGGTGGCGCCGAAGCTGCTGCGCGCGCTCGGGCCGGCGCCGCGCGACCGCCTGGCGCTGATCGACGCCGCGGCGATGACGTTCGACCGCCGTCGCAAGAACTCGCTCGTCGGCCACGGCGCGCCGGCGGAGGCGTTTTCTGTCGCTGCGGAGGCGTTCGGCGCCGACGGAGCGGCCGCCCTGTGGCGCCGCGCCGCGCTGGAGGACTGCGCCGTCGACGGCGCGTACTTCGACGAGAACATGCCCGGCTGGGGCTGCGACGCCGACCTGGCCTGGCGCGCCCAGCTGTTCGGCTGGCGCTGCCGCTACGAGCCCACCGCGGTCGTGCACCACATCCGCACGTACTCGCCGACGACGCGGGCGACGTCGACGCCCGAGGACCGCCGCACCCAGTTCCGCAATCGTCTCTTGATGATGGCCAAGAACGACTCGCGCTCGGATGTGCGGCGCGATTTTGGACCGCTGCTGCTCTACGAAATCGCCGCGCTGGGCTACGCGATCCTCCGTGAGCACGAGCTGCTCGGCGGGTACCGCGAGGCGCTCTCGCGGCTCCC
>DASZLC010000055.1:0-3095 GCA_035552615.1 Solirubrobacteraceae bacterium | reverse complement strand
CCGATCCGTCAGAATCGTCGACGATGGCCGTCTCCCCGCACACGGAGTCCCCGCCCGGCGGCGAGGGCACCGCCGCCGTGATTCGCACGCGGGCGCTGACGAAGGTGTACTCGGGCACCGACTTCAAGGCCGTCGACGGGCTCGACCTCCAGGTCGAGCGGGGTGAGATCTTCGGGCTGCTGGGTCCGAACGGCGCGGGCAAGACGACGACGGCGGGGATGCTGACGACGCGCGTGATCCCGACCTCGGGCGAGGCATACGTCGGGCCGGTCAACGTCGTCGCCCACCCGGCGCTGGCCAAGCAGCTGATCGGCGTCGTGTCGCAGCAGAACACGCTCGACCGACAGTTGACGGTGAAGGAGAATCTGTACTTCCACGGGCGGCTGTTCGGGATCTCCAAGCAGGAGTCGAGCGCGATCGCCGACCGGCTGCTGGAGCAATTCCAGCTGGCGAAGTGGGCCAACGCCTCGGTGTTCGCGCTGTCGGGCGGGATGGCCCAGCGGCTGATGGTGGCGCGCGCGATCTTCCACCGGCCGGCGGTGCTGTTCCTCGACGAGCCGACCACGGGGCTGGATCCTCAGAGCCGGCTCGCGCTGCACGAGATCCTCCGCGAGTTGCACGCCGCCGGGCAGACGATCGTGCTGATGACCCATTACATGGAGGAGGCCGACCTGCTCTGCAACCGCGTGGCGATCATGGACCACGGCAAGATCCTGGCCCTTGACACGCCGGGCGCACTGAAGCAGATGGTCGGCGCCGACACGATCGTCACGGTCAAGGCCGACGCTCCCGCCGACCGGCTCGCGGCCGATCTCGGCGCGGCCGTCGAGGGCGTGACGCGGACCCGCACGATCGACGGTGGCGCCGAGCTGCACGTGACGGGCTCAGAGCGGATCGTCCCGCGGGTCGTTGCCGCCGCCGAGCAGACCGGCTTCGAGCTGCTCGACCTCCACGTCGCCGAGCCGACCCTGGAGACCGTCTTCATCACGATGACCGGGAAGGCCCTGCGCGAATGACCACGACCGCTGCCACCCCGCCCCCCGCCGCCACGGTGCCGATCGCCCTGACGCCGACGCGCTCGGCCGCCGCGGCCAGCCGCACCGCGCTGAAGGCACTGATCCTGCGTGACCTGGTGGTGCTGCGCAAGCACCTCGGCGAATTCGTCGCCCGCGTGCTGATCCAGCCGTTCCTGCTCGTGTTCGTCTTCCTGTACGTGTTCCCCCGGATCGGCCAGGGCATCGGCGGGGGCCATGTCACGCGCAGCCACGCCTCCGAGGACGCGTTCGCCACGGTGCTCATCCCCGGTGTCGTCGGGATCTCGATCATGTTCCAGGGGATCCAAGCCGTGGCGCTGCAAATGGCCACCGAGTTCGGCTACACGCGTGAGATCGAGGATCGCGTACAAGCGCCGTGCCCGATCTGGCTGGTGGCGATGTCCAAGGTGCTCTCCGGCGCGGTCCAGGGACTCCTGGCGGCGGTGATCGTGTTCCCGATCGCCGCCGTCGTTCATGCCAGCGGCGTGCACGCCCACCTCACCGCCAACTGGGCCATCGTGCTGACGCTGATCCCGCTCGCCTGCGTGGCGATGACCGCCCTCGGCCTGTTGCTCGGAACAACGTTCGAGCCGCGCAACATCGGGCTGATGTTCGGCTTCGTGGTGCTGCCGCTGACGTTCCTCGGCGGCACGTACTACCAGTGGACGAAGCTCTCCCCGGTGGCGGTCGGGGGTATCCACTGGCTGAAAATCATCGTGCTGGTCAACCCCCTGATCTACATCAACGAGGGGCTGCGGGCCGGGCTCACCCACGCCAGTCACATGCCGCTGTACGTCGTCTACCCGGTGCTGATCGGCTTCGCTGCGACGTTCCTCACGCTCGGCCTGCGGAACTTCCGCCGCCGTGTCCAGATCTAGCGCGGCGCGCCGGAACGTCGAGCTGAAGGCGATCGATCCCGATCCTGAGCGCTCGCTGCGCGTCTGCCGCGAGCTGGGCGCGGCCGACCATGGTGTGATCCATCAGCGCGACACGTACTTCAACGCGGTTCACGGCGTGCTGAAGCTGAGGGAGGATCCGGCCGCTGTTGCGCAGCTGATCCACTACGAGCGCGACGATCGGACCGAGCAGCGGTTGAGCCGCTACCGGATCGTCGAGGTGCCCGACGGCGAGACGCTCCGGGCAGCGCTCGGCACGGCCCTCGGCGTCCGCGGCGTGGTCGAGAAACGCCGGCACCTGTGGCTGTGGGATCAGGTCAGGATCCACCTCGACGACGTGAGCTCCCTGGGGCACTTCATCGAGTTCGAGGCCGTCGCCCCGGCGGAGTCCGACCTGAGCGAACAGCATCGCCGCGTCGCCGAGCTGCGGGTCGCCTTCGAGATCGACGACGACCGTCTCTGCCCCACCGGCTACGCCACGCTGTCAGCTTTCGCCACGTAGGGGGGTGAAAATGGGTACTTCGCGGCTCTGTACATCAGATGGATGTACGCAGCCGCAAAGTTCTCGCTCGGGTGGTCGCGGAGCGCCAAGAGGGGCGGATCAGCCGGGCGCAACTCGCGTTTCTTGACATCGGTCGGGGTCAAATTGAGGGGTGGGTCCGCAGCGGCCTCTTGGTGCCGACCCTGCCGACCGTCTTTGCCCTCGGCCACCGGGCGCGGAGCCAGCGAGGCGATCTGTTCGATGCCGCGTTGTATGCGGGCCCGGGTGCGATGCTCAGCCACGCCACCGCGGCGTGGTGGCTGGGCCTGATCGAATACCCATGGTCAATCATTCAGGTGAGTTCACCTCGTGAGTGCCGGTCGCTGCCGGGAATCCGGGTCTATGGTCGGCGTGCGTGTCAGCGCGAGTGGCATAAACGGCTGCCGGTCCCCTCGACACCGGAAATCGTCTTGGGCCTCGCCGCCGTCGCGGAGCTCAGGCTCGTCCGGAAGGCACTCGGGCGCCTCGACTACCACGGCCAGCTGAACGTCGAAGCGCTGTATGCGGTCTGCGGCAGAGGACGGGCCGGCAGCACGCCGCTGAGGTGGGCCATCGCGCACCACGACCCGCGCTTCGGGCGCACCAACGGACCGCTGGAGGACGCCTACCTCGAGTTCTGCGAGG
>DASZLC010000054.1:0-7798 GCA_035552615.1 Solirubrobacteraceae bacterium | reverse complement strand
CCGTCGAGCTCCCCGCGGTGGACCTGCGAGGTGACGGTCACGGCCACCGGCTCCAGCTCCAGCGCGTCGAGCTCCTCGGTCGGCTTCGCCCCCCACGCCTCGCGCAGCCGCGACTCGACGCGCCGCGGGGGGATGGGCTGGGGCGCCGCGTCGTGGGCGGCGCGCAGCTCGGCGGCCACCGTCTCGCCCCAGCGGCCGGGCAGCCAGGCTGGGTCGATCGCATCGGCGATGCGCGCCAGCAGCAGACGGCCCGACGGCGCCGAGCGCGCCAGCCGGAGCCCGAGCTGGATCACGGCATCGATCCGCTGGAAGGTGTCGCCGTGCTCGCTCACGGCGGGCATCATAGGCCGTGTCGCATGGACTGATATATCATTCCGCGCCGTGGAGACCCAGGCATCCGCCGGGACCGGCGCCACGCCGGCACTCACCGTCGACTCCGGCGGGGCGCGCCTGCACGTCGTCCAGGCCGGCGATCCGGCTGCCACCACGATCGTCTTCGTCCACGGGTATCCGGACACGCACGGATGCTGGGATGAGCTGCGCGCAGCGCTGTCTGACCGCTTCCACGTCGTCGCCTACGACGTGCGCGGCATGGGTCGCTCGACGGCCCCGCCCGGCCCCGATGCCTACGCGCTGCCCGCGCTGGCTGCCGACCTCGGGGCGGTGATCGACGCCGTCAGCTCCGAGGAGCGCGTCCATCTCGTCGGCCACGACTGGGGTGCCTTTCAGTGCTGGGAGGCGATCACGAGCGGGCCGCTGGCCCCGCGGATCGCCTCCTTCACCGCCGTTGCGGGGCCGCGGCTCGACGCCACTCCCGGCTGGGCGCTGCGGCGCCTGCGGGCCTCGCCGGCCGCGCTGGCGGAAATCCTCAGCCAGGCGCGGCGCTCGTGGTACATCGGCGCGTTCATGATCCCGCGGCTGCCCGACGCCGTGCTCCGGCGCGGCATGGCGCGCGGCTGGCCGAACGCGATGCGCCGGCTGGAGGGGATAGAGCCGCGGCCTGGGCATCCCGCCGCGAGCATCGCCGACGACGCGGTCGCGGGCATCGCCCTGTATCGCACGAACATCGGCCGCCGGCCCCCCGTGACCACGATCGCGCCGAGCCGGGTGCCCGTGCAGCTGGTCGTGCCGACGCGCGATCGGTACATCTCGACGGCCCTGTACGACGACGCCGCTCTGTGGGCGGACCGCGTCTGGCGGCGCGAGGTGCGCGCCGGCCACTGGGCGCAGCGAACCCACACCGCCGCCGTGGCCCGATACGTCACCGAGCTGGTCGAGCACGTCGAGGGCGCCGAGGAGCCGCCGGCGCTTCGGCGGGCCCGGTGGACCGGTCCGCGGCGGGAGCTGGAGGGACGGCTGGCCGTCGTCACCGGCGCCGGCAGCGGGATCGGTCGCGCGACGGCGCTGGCGCTGGCCGGCCGCGGCGCCGAGGTGATCGCCGCCGACATCGACCCGCAGGCGGCGCAGGAGACCCGGACGCACCACCCCGAGCGGCTGCACGCCCACCGCGTCGACGTGGGTGACGGCGCCGCGATGGAGGCATTCGCCGGCGAGGTGGTCAAGCGCTACGGCGTCCCGTCGATCGTCGTCAACAACGCCGGGATCGGGATCAGCGGCGCGATGCTCGACATGACGGTGGCCGACTGGGAGCGGATCATCGACGTGAACCTGTGGGGGGTGATCCACGGCTCGCGCCTGTTCGGGCGAGCGATGGTCGACGCCGGGGTCGAGGGTCAGGTCGTGAACGTCGCCTCGGCCGCGGCGTACGCGCCCTCGCGCCTGCTTGGCGCGTACAGCACGACGAAGGCGGCCGTGCTGATGCTGAGCGAGTGCCTGCGGGCCGAGCTGGGCGGCGACGGGATCGGCGTGACGGCGATCTGCCCGGGGATCGTGAACACGAACATCACCCGTGCCACGACGATGGTCGGCGTCTCGCCGGAGCGCCAGGCCGAGCTCCGCGAGCGCACCGCCGGCGCCTACGCGCGGCGCAACTACCCGGCTTCGAAGGTGGCGGACGCGATCGTCGGCGCCATCGAAGCCAACCCGGCCGTGCTGCCGGTCACGCCCGAAGCCCGCGCGATGCTCGTCATGTCGCGGCTCACCCCCGGGGTGCTCCGCCGCGCCGCGCGACTTGATCCGCTTTAATCCAGAGCGCCGTGAGACGAGGGAGTCGCAGGGCAGGACTGGTTGTTCTGTGCGGAGTGGCGATCGCGCTCGCGTCCGCGGGGATGGCCGCCGCCGCAGCAGGGGGCTCGGGCGGGGTCCAAATCCAGGTCCTATCGAACCGCGCCGACCTGATCTCCGGCGGCCAGGCGCTCGTCTCGGTCAGCCTGCCGGCGCGGGTGAAGCCGAGCAGCGTGCGGCTGTGGTTGAACGCCCGTTCGGTCGCCTCCAAGTTCGCCGTGCGCCCGAACGGCCTGTTTGAGGGGCTGCTGACCGGGCTGCGGGTCGGCCTGAATCAGTTCAGCGCCGTGCCCCCAGGCCGCCGTGGCGCGACGATCACGATCACCGACCACCCGATCGGCGGTCCGGTATTCGCGGGTCCGGAGCTAAAGCCGTGGACGTGCGAGGCGGGCGCCACCGACGCCGCCTGCGACAAGCCGACCGCCGTCAGCTACCTGTACGAGCCGCTGGGGTCGACGAAGCTGCAGCCGTACGACCCCAGCAACCCACCAGGGAACGTCGCAAGCACGACCACCGAGACCGGCGTGACGGTCCCGTTCATCGTCCGTGAGGAGATCGCCTACGAGGACCGCGACCAGGTCCGCACCGAGGTCCTGTGGCAGCCGGGTCAGCCGTGGTCGCCATGGGCGCCGCAGCCGCAGTGGAACCACAAGCTGTACATCGTGCACGGCTTCGACTGCCATGACACTCGAGGGGTCACCGACGCGCCGTGGGGAGACGCCGGTTCGACATACCCCGCGGGCGGGTTGCCCGGCACGATCGACAGTTCGGTGACCGCGCTCGGGATGGGCTTCGCCGTCACCTCGACCGCTCTGGACAACTCGGCCGTCGACTGCAACCCGGCGCTGCAGGCCGAGTCGCTCGTGATGGACAAGGAGCACATCGTCGACGAGCTCGGCCCGCTGAAGTTCACGATCGCCTACGGATGCTCGGGTGGGTCGCTGGCCGAGCAGTGGGTGGCCAACGCCTACCCCGGCATCTACCAGGGCCTGATCGCGCAGTGCGCGTTCCCCGACATGGGCTCCGTGGCGCAGCAGGTCGTCGACTACGAGTCGCTCGGCAACTACTTCACCGGCGCGACACGGTCCAACCCGTTCGCGTGGACGCCGATCCAGGAGGCCGAGGTCGACGGAACCGGGATCGAGACCATCCCGCTGCTCGACACGGACGCGACGTTCAGCGCCGCCCTCTTCTTCCCGTTCGCCATACCGAGCAACTGCGGCGACTACAGCGTGAACGACGAGACCTACGTACCGGGCAACGAGGTCTACAACGCTCAGACGAACCCGGGTGGCGTTCGGTGCGGACTGACCGACTGGAACATCAACCTCCTCGGGCCGCAGCCGCAGAGCGCGTGGGACGCCCAGGAGCATGCGCTCGGCCGCGGCTTCGCGGGGGTGCCGATCGACAACGTCGGCGTCCAGTACGGCCTCCAGGCGCTGGAGAAAGCCGAGATCACGCCGGCACAGTTCGCCGACCTGAACGCCAAGGTCGGTTCGTTCAACGTCGACTGGAACCCCGTGCCGGAGCGCATCCCGGCCGACGAGCCGGCGCTCGCCAACGCCTACCGCACCGGGCTCATCGACGAGGCCAACAACCTGAACCAGGTGCCGATCATCGATCTCATGGGCCCGAATGACCCCGGCCTGGCGCACGACACGTTCCGCGCGTTCGCGCTGCGCGCGCGGCTGCAGCGCGAATTCGGCACCTCCGCGAACATGGTCATCTGGCAGGGACCGATCTCGATCATCGGCGACGCCAAGTTCACCTCGACGGCGCTGCGGGCGATGAACCAGTGGCTGAACTCCATCGCCTCGGACACCAGCAACCGCTCGACGGCGCAGAAGGTGAGCGCAGATAAGCCGAGCGGCATCGGCGACGAGTGCACCGACGGCGGCGGGGGCATCCTCGCCAACCATCTGTGCCCGCAGCTGATCGTGCCCGTCTACGGCACCCCGCGCATGGTGGCCGGCGAGTCGATCACCACTGACCAGAACTCCTGCCAGCTCGTGCCGCTAGACCGCAGTTCCTACCCCGTGACGTTCACGGACTCGCAGTGGGCCGAGCTCAAGGCGGCGTTCCCAGCCGGCGTGTGCGACTACTCCAAGCCGGGCCATGGGCAGCAGCCGACGGTCGCCTGGCAGACGTACGAGACCGCCTCCGGGCACGTCATCTACGGCGGGCGGCCGATGGGCCCGGCGCCCGCCTCCCGCCCGTGCGTCGTGCGCCGCGGGCGTCAGGTCTGCTCGGCGTAGTCCGAGCCGAGCTTGCGGCGCTGGAGCTTGCCCGTCGAGGTGCGGGGCAGCTGCTGCACGAACTCGATCTCCCGCGGCACCTTGAAGCGCGCCAGCTGGCCACGGACGTGGTTGCGGAGCTCGTCCTCCGTCGTCGACGCCCCGTCCTTGAGGACGACCGCGGCGGCCAGTCGCTGGCCGAATTCGGGGTCGGGGACGGCGAACACGGCGGCGTCGGCGACGGCCGGGTGGGCCAGCAGCAGGTCCTCGACCTCCTGGGGGAAGACGTTCTCGCCGCCGGAGAGGATCATGTCGTCGTCGCGGCCGTCGATGAAGAGGCGACCGTCGCGGTCGAAGTGGCCGACGTCGCCCGAGCTCATCAGGCCGTCGATCACCTCCTTGCCGCCGCCGCCGGTGTAGCCGTCGAACAGCATCGGGCTGCCGACGAAGATCCGACCGGTCTCTCCGCGCGGGACCTCGACGCCCTCGTCGTTCAGCAGCTTCACCGTGATCCCGGCGGCGGGGCGCCCGATCGTGCCCGGCGCCGCCCGCAGGTCGGCCGGGGTGGCCAGCGTGACCATCCCCACCTCGGTCGAGGCGTAGCCGTTGTAGAGGATCGGTCCGAAGCGGTCCATCACCGCGGTGGCGAGCTCGGCCGGCAGCGGCGCGGCGCCGCTCGTCACCATCTTCAGGCTGGAGGTGTCGTACCGGTCGCGGCGCTCTGGCGGAAGGTCGATGATCCGCTTCAGCATCGTCGGCACGGCCAGCAGCACGCCCGCGTGCTCGCGCTCGATGTCGGCCAGCACCGCCTCGGGGTCGAAGCGGCGGCGGATCACGATCGGCGAGCCGAGCAGGGCGCCGGCCATCAGCCCGATCTGGCCGTAGAGGTGAAACAGCGGCGGCGCCACGACGATCGGGTCCCCGGAGCGCGGCGTCGGCTTGATCCGGGCGAAATCGAGCAGGCCGGCCAGGACGAGCTGCGGGACGGCCAGCGGGCTGATCGTCCGCGTGGCGCCCTTCGGCGTGCCGGTCGTCCCTGAGGTCATCATCACCGTGTGGCCGGGGGCCTTGGGCGGCGGCGCGGCGGCGGCGCCGAGCTCCACCAGCGCGGTCAGGGTCGCCCGGCCGGGCGGCTGGTCGTGCTCGTGCCAGGCGAGGATCCGTGTCCCCTCGAACCCGGCCGCGTCGAACAGCGGCTCGAACTCCTCGTCGTAGATCGCCGCGACCACCCTCTCGCGCTTCAGCACGTCGGCCAGCTGGGGGCCGGCGAAGTCGGTGTTCAGCGGCACGAGGTCGCAGCCGAGGCGGGCGGCGCCGACCGAGGCGAGCAGGAAGCCGCGGTGGTTACGGGCGAGGATGGCCACCCGCGCTCCGGCCGTCAGCTCGTAGTGATGGTGCAGCGCCCCGGCCAGCGCGCGGGCCTGGGCGTCGATCTCGGCGAAGGTGACGCTCCCCTGCTCGTCGATCACCGCGGCGCGCTCGGGGTGCAGCTCGGCTGCCATGGCAAGCGCGAACGCGGGGGAGAGGCCGTATCGACGCTGGGCCACGAGCACGCGGGCCAGCCGGTCGGGCCGGACCGGCCGCACCATCCCCGAGGCCGCGATCGATGTCACCCCGCCGATCGCCTCGCCGGCGAGCCTGAGCGGGTTGGCGGCGATTGGCGGCCTCACCGTATCCAGGTTACGACGGGCCGCGTAGCGGGACAGCGTGGCCTCGACCGGGCGCTGGGCCAGCTGCGTAACCGGTCCGCCGAGCCGCGCCCATACGGGGGCGATCACCCGCGGGCGCTCGACGATGGCACGGGCGACGATCCCGGCCGCCTCCTCGGTGCTCATCCCCGGAATCCGCTTGAACATCGCGAACGGGCCGAGCATCGGCGAGCGCACGAGCTGGAGGTGGATCGAGGTGGTGGTGACGCCGTCGGCTCGGATCTCCGGAGCGACGCCGCCGAGCCACGTCTCGAACGCCGTCTTGGAAGCGATGTAGGCGCTCCAGCGCAGCGCCGGGAAGTCGACGCCCATTGTGGCGACATTCACGATGTGGCCCGAGCCGCGCTGCCGCATCGCCGGCAGCAGCCCGAGCAGCAGCCGCACCGGGCCGAGGTAGTTCACGTTGATCGTTCGCTCGAAGTCGTGAAAGCGGTCATACGACTGCGACACCCAGCGGCGGATCGAGAGCCCGGCGTTGGACACGACGACATCGGGCGGACCGTGGTCGCGCAGGACGGTCGCGGCCAGCGCTCCGACCTGCTCGGGGTCGGCGAGGTCACACGCGTAGACGTGCGCGGTGTCGCCAATCTCCACAGCGAGTTCCTCCAGCAGCGCCCGGCGGCGGGCGACAAGCAGCACGGTCGCGCCCGCGGCGCCGAGGCGGATCGCGCTGGCACGACCGACCCCGGAGGAGGCGCCGGTGATCAATACCGTGCGGCCGTGGACGGCCCGGCGCAGGCGGGCGTCGCCGACCCCGGGGCTCGTCGCGCCGAGCAGCAGGCGGACGGGGCGCGGGAGCAGCTCGCTCATTTCCCCCGGCTGAAGCGCTCGACGATCGGCAGCTTGATCATGTTCGGCACGAGCCGCGCGCCCTGCATGGCGGCGCGAACCTGGACGCCGGGGACGATCACGCGGTGACCGGCGTCGAGCCCGTTGATCGCCTCCCTGGCCGCGTGCTGCGGGGTGATCCAGGCGACCTTGCTGAGCGGGTTCTCCGTCGATCCGCCGGCCATGTCCCAGTCCGCGATCTTCCAGAAGTCGGTCGACACCGGGCCCGGGCACAGTGCCGAGACGGTGACGCCGTTGCGCTTGCCCTCCTCGTGGAGCGCCTCGGAGAACGTCTTCACGTAGGCCTTGGCGGCCGAGTAGCCGGCGGAATAGGGCAGCGGCTGCATCGCCGCCACCGAGGCGACGTTCAGGATCGCGCCGCGTCCCCGCCGCACCATCCCCGGCAGGAAGGCCGAGGTCAGCGCCACCGGGGTCTCGACGAGCACCCGCACCTGCTCGATCTCGCGCTCGGGGTTGGCCTTGTGGAACGGGCCGTTGGTGGCGAAGCCGGCGTTGTTGATGAGAATCTCGACGTCGAGGCCGAGTTTCGCGATCCGCGCCGGCAGCTGGGCGCGCGACGCGGCCCTGGCGAGGTCACAGCCGAGCGCGTCGGCGCGCACCCCGTACTGGGCGTGTAGTTCGGCGGCGAGCGCGTCGAGGCGATCCTTGCGCCGCGCCACCAGGATCACCTGGTGACCACGGCCGGCCAGCTCGTGGGAGATCGCCAGGCCGATGCCGGCCGAGGCGCCGGTGATCAGCGCAGCGGCGGACGGGGAGGGGGCGGGAAGGCTCATCGCGGGGGCACCATCTCTCTCTCTTTACGGAATGATACGTCAGTCCTTG
>DASZLC010000053.1:0-16922 GCA_035552615.1 Solirubrobacteraceae bacterium | reverse complement strand
CGGCCCCGTCGTCGAGCCAAGGGACCCCACAGTCCCGGCGACAGCTCAGGCCGGAGCGTCCCGCAGCAGCGTCAGCAGCTGCCCGCGACAGAACGACCAGGCCTTCTCCACGCGCTGGTGCGGCTCCAGGATCGGCAGCATCGCCAGCCCCCGGATCGTCGAGGTGACGAGCACGATCAGGTCGTCCTTCTCCGTGCTGTCAGGCTCGGCCCCGAACGCCCGCCGCAGCCACGGCATCGCCTCGCGGTGGACGACACGCTCGACGTCCTCCAAGCGCTCGCGGAGCTCGGGATCGGTCCGAGCCTGGACGGAGAGCTCCAGCACGGCGGCGAACAGCGGACCGTTGAACTGGCGCCACAGCATCTCGAGCGCCGCCTTGGGGCGGCGATCGCCGGCGGGCAGGCCCTCGACCGACTCCGCCAGCTCGGACGCACTGCGGTTCAGCAGGTGATCGACCGCGGCCCCGATCAACGCGCCACGCGTCTGGAAGTGATGCAGGTGGGCGCCGCGGGACAGGCCGGCGCGCTCGGAGATCTCGGCCGTCGTCGACGCTTGGAACCCGAGCTCGATCAGGCTGTCGATCGTCGCGTCGAGCAGCGCCTCGCGAGTGTTGGCCGAGCGCTCCGCCTGGGTCAGGCGCCGGGCGCGTGGTGGTCGTGCGTCTGTCGATGCCACGACTTCGACGCTAGCAGCCGCCCCGGACCGGCCTGCGCGATGGCAAACGTTACTTTGCGCACAAGCACGTTCTTGTCCTCACGCAGCTCACCGGGGGCACACGTCGTGCGGGCGACGCCGGACACCAGGGGCGAGCTTCTCTCCCGCCGGCACCACCGGCGCCGCCGGCCCGAGGATCGTCGTGCAATTCGGCTGCTCGACGACGGGCAGCCGAAGCTGCAGATCGCTGACCGTGATTGTGCCGACGTTGAGGTCCGGCTCGCTGTACGGCGCATCCTGCCCGGCGAGCTCGAGCTTCACGATGTCCCCCGGGGCGAACGTGTACGCCTGCGGATAGAGCTGGAAGACCTGCAGCCCGGATGCCGCAGCCCGGTAGGTCTGGCGCGCCAGCAGCTCCTCGGTGCTACCGCCCGGCCTGATCACGAACAGATGGGCGGCGATGCTGGGATACGGCGCCCTGCCGCTCGGCTGCAGGTCGGCGATCACGGTCGGGCTGCCGATCATCGTGAAGCCACGCCCGGTGACCGGGAAGTCGTAGGTCGCCGTGCCAGCGACGGTGCGGTCCGACGGCGAGGCGCACGCGCCCGGCCCGGCGATCGGATCGAGCGCGGCGTCCTCCAGCGCGCTGCCGGCGAGCGAGTTGACCGTCTGGGTCCCCGAGCCGGCGTAGCGGACCTCGCCCGGGTGGATCGCCGGCCACGACGGCGCGAAGTACGGGCCGCCGGACGGCCCACTCGCCGGACACGTGGTCGTCAGCGCCTCCACCCCGCGGAGGGCCGGGGTCTTCGTCCCCAGCAGGTAGTGGGAGAACCACGTCACGATGGCCGCATGCAGCCGGGCCGTGTCGGCCGGCTTGTTTTGCGAGCGCTGGTGGCCCCAATCGCCAAGCAGCATCGAGATCTGGGCCCGCGGATGTGCCGAGAGCTCCCGGTTGACCCAGTTCAGCTCCTGCGTGACGGTGAAGATGTCGTCGTTCCAGCCGTTCGCGTACAGAGTGGGCGCGGGCGCCTCGTTGTCCGGCACGAGGGACGCCCCGTGGTACTCGCCGATGCTCTTCGCTGCCGAAGCGAACGCGGGGTTGCCGTCGCTCGCGGCCGGCCACGGAGCGTTGATCATCGCCACCCATGCGGTCACCGGCGGATCGACGCCCGGCGGCGGGAAGTACGAGTCGAGCGCCAGCACGGCGTAGAGACTGTCGAGGACCGACAGCTTCAGGATGCCGGGCGTGGCCGTGTCCTCGTCGGGCGGCGTGAGCGTGTAGTCGAGGTCGTGTCCGTTCGGCGCCGCTGCCAGCGCCAGGTCGCTCCACGCCGCGATCGGCGCGGCGGCCGCGATCTGCATGGGGACGTGCCGCTGCGGCGATACCCACGGGACGAGCTGGCCGTCGGGCAGCATCGTTCGATTGCGCAGCGTGGCCAGGTCGACGCTCTCGCCCCCGCCCCAGGACCCACCGGTCACGCCGATCTTCTGCGGGTTGACGATCCCCTGATCGGCAAGCAGGCCAGCCAGATACTGCGTGTCGCGTACCTCGTAGCGGAGGTCGTTCAGGTGCTGATAGCCGTGGTCGCACGCGGCCGTGTTGACGCGTGACGCGGGCCACCCGCACGAGTTGCCCTGGCCGCGGCTGCTGTAGCTGAGCACGGCATACCCGCGCAATGCCCACTCGCGGGATCCGCTCCACGTCCATGGATCGGCGTACGACGTGTCGAGCCCCACCTTCACCGACGCGAAGCCGTGGATGAGGATGATCAGCGGCAGGTCGCCGCTGGCGTGCAGCGGCAGCGTCACGTTCACGTCGAGCGGTGTCCCATCCCAGCTCGGCACGCGGGTGTCGGGCACGAGCGGGTCATAGATCTCGGTGGCGCACGGCACCGGATAGGCCGGGCACGGCCCGCTCACCGGCGCCGAGCCCTGACAGAACTGCACCCCCTGGCTGGGCACGCACTCGATCCGGCCGAATGCCCTGAGCTGATCGGCGCGCGCGGGGCCACCCGCCACGAGCATCCACAGCACCGCGAAACAGCCGAGAGTTTCGATCCGGCGGTGCACGATCCCGTCACGCGTACATCGCGTCGATCACCGCCGCGTACTTCTCGGCGATCGGCTTGCGGCGGAGCTTCATCGTCGGTGTCAGCTCCTCGCCCCCCGGCTGCCACGGATGGTCCAGCAGCTTGTAGCGCTTGATCTGCTCGGCCCGGCTGAGCCGCTCGTTGGCGCGCTCCACGCCGGCGGCGACCGCCTCGCGCACCGCATCCGTGGGCTCGACGTCGGCATCGAGGACGAGCAGCGCGGCGACGTAGGGCCGGCGGTCGCCGATCGCCACCACCGCGCCAACCTGGGCGCAGGCCGCCTTGACGGCGTTCTCGATGTTCGCCGGCGAGATGTTCTTGCCCGCCGCGGTGATGATCAGCTCCTTCTTGCGGTCGACGATGGTCACGTAGCCGTCGGCGTCGATCGTCCCGATGTCGCCGGTGTGCATCCACCCGTCGGCGTCGAGCGCCTCGGCGGTGCGCTGCGGGTCATCGCGGTAGCCGCGCGTCACGATCGGACCCCGTACGAGCAGCTCCCCGTCAGCGGCGAGCCGGATCTCCACCCCCGGCAGTGCCTGGCCGACGGTGCCGACGCGGTGCTCCCCTCGTGGGCTGAGCGTCGCCGCCGCCGTCGTCTCGGTCATCCCCCACACCTCGTAGATGTCGAGCCCGAGGTCGGCGAAGAACTGCAGGACCTCCGGGGCGATCGGGGCGGCCCCGGAGAGCAGCAGCTCGGCCCGGTCGAGTCCGATCCGCTCGCGCAGCTGCGCGGCCAGCGCCTCCGGCGCAACGGCGTGCCCCGCCGTCTGGAGCGCCGGCATCAGTGCTGCCCGCAGCTTCTCCCAGATCCGCGGCACGGCCATCCAGATCGTCGGGCGGACCTCGGGCAGCGCCGCCACGGCCTGGCGCGGATCGGCCACGCAGGTGACGCTGCCTCCGGTGACGAGCGACACGTAGTGGCCGGCGACGCGATCGGCGAGATGGGCCATCGGCAGGTAGGACATGAACCGCCCGCCGGCCCGCAGCGGGATCACCTGATCGATCAACCGCCACTCGGCCGTCAGGTTGGCGTGCGTCAGCTCGACGCCCTTCGGCGGCCCGGTCGTGCCCGAGGTGTAGATCAGCGTGGCCAGATCGCCGGGGCCGACCGACCGGGCTGCTCCGGCGAGGTCGAAACCCGGGTCGCCGCCAGCCTCGAAGGCGGTCAGCGTCCGCGTTGCCGGAACGTGGGCGTCGACGACGATCACCTGCGCCGGCGCAGCGCTCACCCCGCACAGCCGCGGCGCGAACTGCGCCTCGGTGAAGGCGATCGCCGCCTCCGAGTGCGACAGCAGGTACTGCAGCTGCTCGGGCGAGGAGGTGTTGTAGAGCGAGAAGGGCACCGCGCCGAGGCACATCGCCGCGGTGTCGATCAGGTGCGCCTCGGGCCGGTTGGTGAGCATCAGGGCCACCGTCGTCCCGCGCCCGACGCCCGCGCCGGCCAGCGCCGCCGCGATGCGCGTCACCCGCGCGAGGTACTCACCCCAGGTGATCTCGACCGTGCCGCCCGGGGTGCGCAGCGCCACATCCCCGGTGCACCGCTCGACGGTGGTCAGGAACGCCTCGCCCAGGGTCGCCGCGCCGAGCGCCGGCGGGCGCGTCGATGGTCCCCGCGCCGCCGTGGTCATCGCGCGGCGATCAACGCCATCATCTGCTCACGGCACCGGCTCCAGGCACGCTTCAGGCTGCGGTCGGGCTCCAGGATCGGCACGGTGGCCAGGCCGCGGCTGACCGCCAGGGCCATCGTGATCACGTCGTCGACGCTGCGATCCTCGCCGTCGCCGGTGAACGCCACCCGTAGCCACCGCTTGGAGTGGTGTCCGACGACGCGCTCGATCGGGTCCAGGCACTCGCGGAGCTCCGGATCGGTGCGGGCATGCACCGAGAGCTCGAGCATGGCCAGGAACAGCGGTCCGTTGAACAGCTCCCAGACCATGTCGAGCGCGGCCTCCGCCCGCCCGGCGCCCGTCGGGAGCGCCGCCACCGCCCGCTCCAAGTCGGTCTGAGCGCGCTGGGCCAGCAGCTGTGCCGCGGCGGCCAGCAGCGTCGCCCGGGTCTGATAGTGGTGGAGGTGGGCGCCCCGCGAGAGGCCAGCGCGCTCGGAGATCTCCGTCGTCGTCGCATGGTCGTAGCCGAGCTCGGCCAGGCACTCGATCGTCGAGTCGAGCAGGGCCAGGCGGGTCGCGGCCGAGCGCTCGGGCTGGGTCAGGCGCCTGCGTCCGTTCTTGGCTGCGCCGAGCGACGACACGCGACACAGAGTACCACAGTTAGTTGCGTTCTCTCATGTACGTACCTGCGGTACTGCTTTGACACGCACGCTTGTACGTTCTATCGTGCGCATCGTGGAGAGCGGGAGAGGAGCCTCCGCGGCGATCGAATGTCGCGGCGTGCACAAGTCGTTCGGCGATGCTCAGATCCTGGCCGGGGTCGATCTGGAGATCCCGCAGGGAACGATCTCGGTGATCCTCGGGCCATCCGGCACGGGCAAGAGCGTGCTGCTCAAGCACGTGATCGGGCTGCTGAAGCCCGACCGCGGTGAGGTGGTCGTGCTCGGCCAGCCCGTCTCGCGGATGCCCCACGACCGGCTCTGGGGTCTGCGGCGCAAGGTGGGGATCCTGTTCCAGGACGGCGCGCTGTTCGGCTCGATGACCGTCTATGACAACGTCGCCTTCCCGCTGCGCCAGCACACCGATCTCTCAGAACAGGAGATCGCCGGGATCGTGATGCAGCGACTGACCGACGTCGGCCTGTCCCGGGCCGCGGCATTGATGCCGGGTCAGCTCTCGGGCGGCATGCGCAAGCGCGTCGGGTTCGCCCGCGCGCTCGTCCTGGAGCCGCCGATCGTGCTGTTCGACGAGCCCGACTCGGGGCTTGACCCGGTGCGTACCGCACTGCTCTGCCAGCTGATCCAGGACACGCACGAGCAGCAGGGCGGCACCTACGTGATCATCACCCACGACATCCTCTCGGCCCGCCGGATCGGGAGCTTCATCGCGCTCCTGTGGCGAGGAAAGGTCGTGAAGTCCGGGCCTGACCGCGAGATGTGGGAGTCCGAGGATCCGTTCGTGCGGCAGTTCCTGCAGGGCAACTCACTCGGTCCCCTGGGCATGGACTGACCGGTGGCCGTCGCCGCCCCGCCACCACTGCCCGTCCCGCCGCCGATCGTCGTCGCCCCGCGGCCGAGCCTCGGCCAGCGCGCCTACGAGATGATCGATGACCTCGGCGGGGTCATGCTGCTGATCCTCTCGACGGTGCGGTGCTGGTTCACGCCGCCGTGGTCCTACGGAGGAGAGTTCGCCGACCAGTCGTGGATCCTGATCAAGCGCTGCATGATTCCCACCGGGATCTCGGTGTTCGTGTTCGGCTACGGCCCGGTCGGGGTGGAGGCCGGGACCTTCCTGCGCGCCCTCGGCCAGGTCGACCGCCTCGGTGGCGTGTACTCGATCGGAGCGGTCCGCGAGTACGTGCCGTGGGTGACGGGGATGGTCGTGGCCGGCGTGGCCGGCACAGCGATCACGGCCGATCTCGGCGCCCGCCGGGTGCGCGAGGAGCTCGATGCGCTCGCCGTGATGGGGGTCGACGCGGTCCGCGCGCTGGTCGCCCCGCGGATCCTCGCGCTGATGCTGGTGCTGCCGCTGCTGAACCTCGTCGGGCTGGTGTTCGCGGCGCTGGCCGGGATCGTCGTCGAGCTGGCCGACGGCGGCACCTCCGCCGGCTACTTCGCCAGCTTCACGGCGGGCTTCTCCCCCACCGACATGTTCGCCAATGTTCTGAAGACGGCGGTCTTCGGGTTCCTCGTCGCCGTCGTGTGCTGCTACCGCGGGCTGAACGCCAAGGGCGGCTCGGAGGGCGTCGGACGCGCCGTGAACCAGGCCGTCGTGCAGGCGTTCGCGGCGGTGTGGATCTTCAACTTCGCCTTCAACGCGCTGTACCTGGCCGCCTTCCCCGGATCGCTGAGCGTCCGGTAGCGAGCGATGGCCACGACCACGACCCCCCGACCGCGCCAGCCGCCAGGCACGCTCGGCTCGCTGCTCACCGAGACCGGCGACCTCGTAGGGTTCAGCGGCCGGGCGATCATCTCCACCGGCGCCTCCGGACGCTACTTCGCCGAGATCCTGCGCCAGGCTGGGATCCTGGTGATGGGCACGACGCTGATCATCGTGCTGATGGTGATGGTCGTCGGCGGCGAATGTGGCCTGTTCGTCGTCTACCAGCTGCGCCCGATCGGCGCCACCGCGTTCGCCGGGCTGGCCACGCAGCTATGCGGCGTGCGTGAGATGTGGGGCTACATGTTCGCCTATGTGTTCGCGGCCAAGGTCGGCTGCGGGCTGGTGGCCGAGATCGGCTCGATGCGGATCAGCGAGGAGATCGACGCGCTGGAGTCGATCGGGATCGACCCGATGCGCTACGTGGTCGCGACGCGGCTGGTCGCGGTGATCGTGACCGTGCCGCTGATGTACGCCGTGGCGATGGTGTTCGGAACGCTCGGCAGCTATCTCGTCGTCGTCGTCGAGCTGAAGGGCACGAGCCTCGGTCAGTGGATCAGCCTCCACTTCTCCTCGCAGACGCTCGGCGACAACTTCTTATCGATTGCGAAGGTGACGATCATCGCCACCTTCATCGCGCTGGTCGGCATGTACTACGGCTACAAGGCCAGAGGTGGGCCTGTCGGGGTGGGTGCGGCCACCGCCCGGTCGATGATCGTCAACCTCGTGATGATCCACGTCGTCGGCGCGGCACTGACGACGATCTTCTGGGGGCACGCGAGGACCCCGATCGGTGGCTAGGCGCACCGTCCCCTGGGCCGCGGGCGCGATCGCGGCCGCGGTCCTCGCGGTCGTGCTGCTCGCCGGCGGCAGCGGGCACCGGCTGCGCGCTGTGTTCACCGCCGCGCTACAGGTCGTCCCCGGCCAGCAGGTGCAGGTGGGCGGGCGCGTCGTCGGCTCGATCTCCGGGGTCTCGCTGGCCAACGGCGAGGCCCTCGTCAGCATGCACATCGACGACGCGGCGTGGCCGCTGCACTCCGGCACGACCGCGCAGCTCCGCTTCGGCGGCGTCGCCGCGTACGCGTCGCGCTACGTCCAGTTGCAGCCCGGGCCGCCGAGCACGCCGGCACTGGCCGACGATGCCCTGCTTCCGAGCTCCGACACCGTCACCCCGGTCGAGACCGATCAGATCTTCTCGACCTTCAACGCGCCGACGCGCGCGCACCTCCAGCTGACGATCTCCGGTCTCGCGCGCACCCTGCACGACCACGCCAACGACCTGGCGACGGCGCTCCGGCAAGGCTCCACGGGCCTCCAGCAGACCGACGGCCTGCTGTCCGACCTCGGCGCGCGGCGCGGGGCGCTCAGCACGCTGATCACCGCCGGGGCGAGCACGTTCGCGGCGCTGCGCGCAACCGACGCCCAGCTGCAGGGCCTCGTGTCGAACGGCGCGACGACCTTCCGGGCGATGGCCGACAATGCCGCCGCGCTCGCCGCCACGCTGCGCAGGCTCCCGCCGACGTTGCAGGCGACGGAGCCGGCGCTAGCCCACCTGAACCGCAGCCTGAACGGGCTCACCACGCTCGTCGACGACATCCGCCCGGGCGCAGCCGGGCTGGCCAGCACCGCGCCGCCGCTGCAGCGCGCGCTGCAGACGATCGACCGGGTGGGCCCCGACGTGCAGGACGTCCTGCGCAGCGGCACGCGCAGGCTGCCCGCCCTCACGCGCTTGCTGGCTACGGCCACGCCGTTCCTGCCGACCCTGTCCAAGGCGCTGGGCACGCTCGCGCCGATGCTCGCGTGCGTCCGCCCCTACGCCCCGGAGATCGCCGGCTATCTCGGCACCTGGCAGGCCGGGCCCTACGACAACGCCGGCCCGTACGCGACGATCGACCTGATCCAGACGCCGGTCGCGCTGCCGGGCACGACCGACACCTCGGCGCGGGCGGTCGGCCAGTCGGGCGGAACGCTGAAATACGCGTTCCCGCGTCCGCCCGGGCTGAACGCCGGCCAGCCGTGGCTCCAGCCCCAGTGCGGCGCCGGCCCAAGCGCGCTGAACCCCGCCGACGATCCCGAGGCGGGGAAATGAGGCGCGAGCTTCCGCGCATCGTCGGCCCGGCGCTGCTGATCGCGGCGATCGCCGTCGCCGTCACAGTCATCGTCATCGTCGGGTCGGGCTCGGGACAGTACGTCGTGCGCGCCGAGTTCGCCGACGCGGATGGCCTGACGACGGACTTCAGCGTACGCGAGGACGGCGTTGTCGTCGGCAACGTCGCCGGCGTGTCGGTGACCAAACGGGACACGGCGATGGTGACGATGGACCTCGACCGAGCGGCCGCCCCGATCGGCGCCGGAGCGAGCGCGTCGATCCACCCGAGCAACCTGCTCGGCGAAAAGTACGTGCAGCTGGCGCCGGGCGACCGCGTGGCGCCGCTGGCCTCGAACGCGCTGATCCCGATGGCCCGCACGACGGTCAGCCCCGAGCTCGACCAGGTCCTCGACACGTTCAACGCCAATACCCGCGACGCGACGGCCGCGTTCCTGGCCGAGGAGGGCGACGCGCTGCTCGGCCGCGGCTCTGACCTCGCCGCCACGCTGCAGGAGCTCCCGGGCTCGCTCGACGCCACGCGCCAGTTCGTCGCGGGCCTGGCCCATGACAACGGCGCGCTCGGCACGCTGATCGACCAGAGCGACGCGATCCTGGCCGACGCGACGCCGCGGCGCCTCGCGCTCGGCCACCTCGTGAACCGGGCCGACGGCCTCTTCACCACGCTGGCCGGCAGCCAGGCCGCACTCCGCGGCACGATCGCCCAGGCCCCGTCGACGATCGGCCAACTCCGCACCAGCCTATATGCGCTCCAGAACGCGGCCGCCCCGCTCGGACCGGCCGCGGCCGGGCTCAGGGCCACCGCGCCGTCGCTCACCCGCACGCTGCGTCAGCTCCCGGGCTTGGCCGACGCCGCCGACCCGACGCTGCGCACGCTGAGCGCCACCGCGCCGACGTTCGTGAAGCTCGGGCAGGAGGGGACGCCGCTCGTCAGCGCGCTCGCGCCCGCAGCCACGAAGCTGGCGGACTTCAGCGCGGCGCTGCAGCCGTTCTCGACGCTGCTGCAGGGCCAGTTCGCCCCGATCCTGAACGTGATCGACGGGTGGGCGCGCGCCATCTCCGACCGTGACGGCGTCGGGCACATCTACCGCATCGAGGTCCTGCTGCCGACGAGCGCCATCACCGGCGCGCTCGGTGCCGCCGGCGACACGCCGAAGCCCACGACCGCGTCGGCATCCGGCGGGACGCAATCGGGGCTCGGCGCCGTGACGAGCGGCGTCAGGAGCGTGCTCGGGCATGTGCTCTCACATCGCTCGTCCGGGCGACCCGCCACCTCGACGCCGAAGCCGCCGACCGGCGCCGCCACCTCGGCCACCACCGCGCCGCCGGTGGCGCCGAGCTCGGGGTCGGGATCGGGATCGCCGCTCGGCTCGCTGATCAACTACCTGCTCGGCCGATGAAGCGCCGGCGACACACCTCGCGCGAGTCCCGTCGCCGGACGCTGGTGGCGGCGGCGGTCGGGGTCCTCATCCTGGGCGCGCTCAGCTACGCCGCGCTCACCGCCGGCAACGGCCTGCCGCTGAAGACCTACTACTACCTGGACGCGCGGTTCGCCGACGGCGCCGAGATCGACCCGTACTCGGACGTGCGCATCGGCGGCGTGCTCGTCGGGCAGGTGCTCTCCAGCGGATACAGCGATGGCGCCGCCGTGGTCAAGCTGCAGCTCCAGCCCTCGATCGAGCCGCTGCGGACGGGCACCACGGCGCGGATCCGCCTGCGCGGCCTGATCGGCGCCAAGTACGTGGAGCTCACACGCGGTCGCGGGCGCGCGCTGCCCTCCGGGGCGACGCTGCCGCTCGCTCACACATCGACGGCGGTTGGCGTCTTCGACGTGCTGAGCCTGGTCGACGCCAAGCACCGCGCCGAGCTGCGCTCGACGCTGAGCGGCCTGGGGGAGGGCTTCCTCGGTCGCGGCGCCGAGCTGAACCAGAGCCTGACCGACGCGCCGTCGGTGCTGAGCGGCATCGCCGCGACCGCCGAGGCGGTGAACGTGCATCCCGGCGCCGCGGCACGATTCTTCCCCTCGGCGCAGAGCTTCTCGGCGGCGCTGTACCCGGTGCGGCAGGTGATCGCCGAGGGCTGGGCGCCCCAGGCAGCGGCAATCGCGCCGTTCACGCAAGAGCGCTCCAGCGTGCAGTCGCTCCTCCGGGAGGCACCCCCGGCTGAGATCGGGATCCGCCAGGGCCTGAACGCGGCCGATCCGCTGCTCGTACAGACCGCCGGCTGGGCCCGCGCGACGGTGAGACTGACCGGTCCCGCGCCGGCCGCGCTGAACCGCGCCGCCACGCTGCTGGCCGACGCCCGCCCGCCGCTTCGCCAGGCCCGCACGCTGCTCACCACCCTGGCCGGCGCGACTCCGCCAACGCTCGCGCTGCTCGGCGCGCTCGCTCCGCTCGGCACACCGGCGGCCCGCACGCTGGCCAACCAGATCCCGATCCTCAGCTCGGTCACCGCGCACGGCTGCGACGTGGGCCGCTGGACCACGGCGTGGGGCTCGCTGTTCGGCGAGGGCACCGCCCCGAACTCCGTCCTGGGCCCGGTCGGACTGGCGCGCTCGGCGCTCGCGGTGAACAACCGCGCGACGGCCCAGAACGCCCCCGGCGGGATCGCCAACTCCTTCTACCCCAAGCCGTGCGCTCCGCTCCCGGTGCTGAAATGAGCGGGCGGCGTGGCAGGCAACCGTCGCTCGAAGAGCCGCCGGTGCGGGCGGCCCGTCAGGGAGTCGCCCGATGAGTGGCGAGCAGCGCAATGGGCTGATCGTCATCGCCATCGGCCTCGTCCTGCTTGCCGTCGCCTTCACCGACCACGTTCCGTTCCTGTCCGGAGGCGGCGGTCGCACCGTGACCGCGCGATTCTCCGAGGCCAGCCAGGTCGACTCGGCCACACCGGTCCGCATCCACGGCATCGATGTCGGCACCGTCTCGGCGCTCCGGCCCGCCACCGGCCACGCGACCACGGTCGTGATGAGTCTCACCACGAGCGGCGTGAAGCTGTACCGCGACGCCAGCGCCGAGATCCGCTGGCGCACGCTGCTCGGCGGCTCGATGTACATCGACCTGGAGCCGGGGTCATCCAGCGAGCCGCCGCTCAACGGCGAGATCCCGCTCACGCGGACCGGCACCCAGGTTGACTGGGATCAGTTCGACGAGATGATGCCGACGGCCACCCGCCCGCACTTCCGGCAGATGCTCTCCGGCCTCAGCGCCGCGCTCGCCGCCCCGCAGCAGGAGGGTCACACGCTGCACGTCGTCGGACCCGACGCCACGGTCATTGGCCAGGGATCCGAGGCCCTGCGCGGCAGCGACATGGGCGACCTGCCGACGCTCGTCACGAGCACGGGCCAGGTGCTGCGGTCGATCTCGTCCGATCGCGCCGCGCTCCAGGGCCTCGTCACCAGCGCCGACGGCACGCTGGCCGCCACGGCAGCGCACAACCAGTCGCTGGCCGAGGCGATCCGCCTGAGCCCGCCGGCGCTCGACTCCACCTTCACCACCAGCCACGCCGTGAACGCAACGCTCACCGCGCTGGACCCGCTCGTCACCCAGCTGGAGCGGGGGGCCAGGGAGCTCGGGCCGGCGACGCGGGTCCTGCGGCCGATGCTCAGGCGCACGAACACCGTGCTCGCCGAGAGCGTGCCCCTGCTCCACACCGCCCCGCCCGCGCTCTCCGCCCTCGGCACCGCAGGCGCGCAGGGCACACCGCTGATCGGCTCGCTCACGCCGCTGGTCGACCGCCTGAACGCCAACCTGCTCCCGTGGCTGCGCGCCACCGACAGCGACACGAAGCTGAAGCTGTACGAGACGATCGGACCGTTCTTCTCGGCGCTCGCCGACTCGCTCGGCAGCTACGACGCGAACGGGTACCTCTACAACTTCAACGTCCAGTTCAGCCCCGGCAGCATCGAGCTCCCGTGCGACCTCGGGCCCGGCGGCACGACGGTGTCGAACCTCACCCAGTGCGCGGCGCAGAAGTCGGCGCTGGCCCGCATCTTCGACGGAGGCCGGCCATGACCGGCGCGCGCGGCACGCATCTGATATCCAGCGCTCTGCCTCTGCGGGCAGCCGGTCACGGAGATGTCTCGTGAGCGGGATTCAGGATCGCGTCTCCGAGCGCCTGACGAAGGACCGGCTGGCGCTGGAGCTGCGTCGGGCACGGCGCCCGTTCGCGCAGTGGCTGCTGCTCCTGCTCGGCGCGCTGATCGCCTTCGTGCTGCTGCTGCACGAGCTGCATCAGCCGGCGCCGTGGTCGAGCCAGTACACGTTCGGCGTGGAGGTGGCCAGCGCCGACGCGGCGGCTCCCAACGACCAGGTCAGGATCGCCGGGGTGCAGGTGGGCAAGGTCACCGCCGTGAACCTCCGCGGCGGGGCGCCGGTGATCGAGGCGAGCATCGATCCGAAGTACGGGCCGCTCTTCCGCAACGCCCGCATCGACCTGCGCCCCAATACGCCGCTGCAGGACATGTACCTCGACATCGTCAGCCGCGGCACCCGGGCGGCCGGTCCGATCCCCACCGGTGGACGCGTGAGCGTCGATCAGACCGACTCGCCGGTCCAGATCGGCCAGGTGATCGACCTGTTCGACTCCGCCGTGCGACCGCGCGTGACCGCGGCGATCAACGCCCTCGGCCAGGGTCTCGGCGATCACGGTGCCCAGCTGCGCGAGGCGCTCGTCGAGCTCGCCCCGTTCCTTCAGTCGGCGCGCGACCTGAACGAGCAGCTAGCCGTTCGTGCCGGCGAGACGAAGACGCTCGTGCACAACTTCGCGCTGCTCTCGACCGCGCTCGCCGGACGCGGCGCCCAGCTCCACGGCCTCGTCGAGTCGGGCGACACCGCCCTGCAGGCCCTCTCCGCCCAGGCCCGGCCGCTCGGCGAGCTGCTCGACCAGCTCCCGCCGACGCTGGCCGAGCTGCCGCGCTCGTTCGCCGCGCTGCGGGCCGCCTCGGTGCAGCTCGATCCCGCCGCAACGGCGCTGCTGCCAGCCGCCCGCGCGCTCGGCCCGGCCCTCAGCGCGCTGCAGCGGTTCTCGCCGACGGCCGACGCCGCGCTCGGCGCGCTGGCCCGCACGCTCACCCCGCTGCGCCACCTGCTGAGCAGCTCAGGGCCCGTGGCTCTTCGCCTCGGCTCGGCCTTCGCCGCTCTGCGTCCCGCCGTGCCCCAGCTGTACGCCGACACGACGACGCTGTTGCCGTGCGAGCTCGCCGTCGAGAAGTTCTTCCAGTGGACGCTGTCGGTGTCCAAGCTGTCCTCGTATCAGGGCGACATGCAGCGCGGCCTCGGCCTGATCTCGCCGCAATCGGTCACTGACGTGATCCCGGGCGCCCAGGGCCCGACGGTCCTGAAGAAGGCCCCAACCTGCACGGGTACGCCGTCATGACCCGCCAGAAGGCCGTCCTGCGCCTGCGCCTGTTCGGCATCGCCGCGTTCACTGCCGTGGCCGCGGCTGTCTTCATCTACTTCCTGTCGCTGTCCGGCGTCGACCTACTCCCCCACTCCACGTACACGTTCCGGGCCTACGCACCCCAGGTCGTGGAACTCGCCGACCACGCCGACGTGCTGGAAGCGGGCGTGAAGGTCGGCTCGGTGCAGGGCATCCGGCTCTCGGGCGACCGCGCGCTCCTGACCCTGTCGCTGGGCGCGCAGTACGGACCCGTCTACCGCGATGGTCAGATCGCCATCCGGGCCAAGACCCTGCTCGGCGAGAACTACGTCGACCTCGATCCGGGCGACCCGTCCACGGGCCGGCTGCCCGCCGACGGCCTGCTCCCCGCGCAGGCGCCCGAGGCGACCCAGCTCGACCAGATCCTCTCGACCCTCGATTCGACCCACCGGCGCGAGGTGCAGCAGATCCTCGACGTGCTCGCCCCCGGGGTCGGGGGCCACGGCGCCGCGCTGAACCGGTTCCTCGGCGCCTCCGGCCAGCTCGTGGAGAACGCGCTTCCCGTCACCACCGTGCTGTCGGCCGACCGCGAGCAGGTCGGCTCGCTGATCGACGACTTCGGGGCGGTCACCAGCTCGCTCGGCGAGCGCGCCTCCGCGATCCGGACGCTGGCGAGCTCCGCCCTCATCCTCGGCCGCGCCGTCGCCGCACGTGACGCGGCGCTGCGCGGCACCCTGCACACCCTGCCCGGCTTCGTCACCCAGGCCCAGCGCGCCGTCACGCACCTCGGAACCTTCGCCACGACGGCGACCCCGGTGATGCGCAACCTGCGAATCGCCAGCACCGCGCTCGTGCCCGCCGTCCGCGAGCTGAACCCGGCGGCGGCGGAGGGCACCGCGGTCGTGCGTGAGCTCGGTCCGTTCGTCTCCGCCGCGACCGCCACCGGCGCCGCTCTGAAGCGCGCGGGCCCCGTCGCCACGGCGCTCGCGGGACCGCTGCAGGCGGTGCTGCGTCAGGCGGACCCGCTGATCGCCTACCTCGCGCCGTACAAGACCGAGTCGGGAACGATCTTCTCCTCGATGTACGGCGCCGCCTCCTACAAGGACTCTACGGCCAACTATGGCCGGACCGGCACGGTCCTCAGCGCGAACGTGCTCAGCGGAATCTCGCCGACGGTGCAGAACCTCCTACAGAGCCTCACCAAGATCGGCGCGATCTCGCTGATCGACCACATCAAGGAGAACCCGTACCCGAAGCCGCTGGCCGACGACCACGCGCTCGTCCCGTTCACCGGGGCCTACCCGCACATCGAGCCCGATCCCCCGTACGAGCGGGTCAAGTGAAGCTCCTCGGCTCCTGTCTCGCCGCCGGAATCCTCGTCCTGTCCTGCGCCGGCAGCGCCTCGGCCACCCCGAGCTATCCCCGGACCGGCGGACCCGAGCCCGGCCAGTGGCAGGAGTTCAGCTACGGCTCGACGCTCCTGCCCGACACGTACATCGTCTACACGCCGCCCTCGTACACGCCGGGCAGGCCGATGCCGCTCCTGGTGATGATCCACGGCTGCCAGACGACGGCCTACCAGCAGATGGAGTCGACCGAGTTCAACCAGCTCGCGGCGGAGAAGGGCTTCGTCGTGCTCTATCCCGACTTCGACGTGACCGGCGAGCTCCAGCCAGGACCGCTGCGCCAGTGCTGGCGCTTCTTCGAGCCGGGCAGTTGGATGCGCGGGGACGGCGACGCGGGAACGATCGGCGGCGAGACGATGACGGTGCTCAGCCGCTGGGACATCAATCCCCAACGGGTCTACGTCGCCGGCATGTCGGCCGGCGGGTTCATGACGCCGATCATGATCGCCTCCTATCCGGACCTCTTCGCTGCGGGCACGGTCGCCGCCGGCGGCTCCTACGGCGACGGCACGTGCCTGCTCGGGCTGCCCGGCGACGTAAACGCGGAGCAGAGCGCGCAGCTTGCCTTCAACGACGAGGGCGCGCGCCGGGCAGTCGTCCCGCTGCTCGTGATGGGCGGCGACGCGGACACGTCGGTCCCTCCGCCCTGCGTCGACCAGACCGTCCAGCAGAGCCTGCGCACGAACAACCTCGTGATCGACGGATCGCAGACGAGCCCGATCTCGCTCACTCCGGCGTCGGTGACCGCGTACGCGCCGGCCGGCAAGCTCCCGTACAAGGTGAGCACCTACCTTGACCCGGAGGGCTGCGTCATCGCCCAGCGCTGGCTGATCCACGGCATGGCGCACTTCTGGCCCGGCGGCTCACCGGCCCCGCAGTGGGCGGGCTTCACCGACCCGCAGGCGCCGAGCGGCGCGGACGCCGCATGGTCGTTCCTGTCGAGCTACACGAAGCCCGACCCGCTGAGCTCGTGCCATCAGCCGAGTGCCGCGCGCCCGGTTCGCCGCCACCACCGGAAGGTCCGGCGCCATCGACGCAATTCGACCGCCAAACCGGACCCACCCTGTCCACGGCGCCGTCGATGTGCCACGATCGCCCGGGCATGAGCACATCACGCGGGCCTGGGGCCAATCAGCAGCGCGCACGCCTGGAGGCCGTCCCGCTGACGCCGCGGGTGACCGCGCTGAACGAGGGCCCGCTGCCCACGCCCATACCGCAAGGCGGGGGGTCGGCGTTCCCGCCGATCGCGGACTACGCCTTCCTGTCGGATTGCGAGACGGTCGCGCTCGTCGCCCCGAGCGGG
>DASZLC010000052.1:0-3193 GCA_035552615.1 Solirubrobacteraceae bacterium | reverse complement strand
TTCGGCAGCGGCGATGCGGTCACCCGTGCCTACACGGTCGATCCGACCGAGGTCTTCGTGGTCGCCAGGGTCGTCGCCGCGGCGCTCGGGACGATCGCGGTGTGGCTGACCTACCTTGCCGGAGAGCGGCTGTTCGGGCGTGGCGTGGCGCTGCTGGGGGCGGCGATCTTCGGGGTTGCGTTCCTACCGATTTTCTATAGCCACCTGGCGCTCAACGACACGCCGGCGCTGGCCCCGGTGGCGCTCTCGCTGTACGGGATCGCGGGGGTGCTGAGACGGGGCTGGAGGCGCGATTACGTGATCTCCGGCGTCGGGATCGGCCTCGCGGCGGCGACCAAGTACACGGGCGCAATCATGCTCGTCTGTCTGCTCGCCGCGGCGGTCGGCGACGGAGCCGGCGGCGCCGTCGTGGTGGCGCTGCGCCGCACGGCGCTGGCGCTGCTCGCCGCATTGGGCGCGTTCGTGATCGCCAACCCCTACGCGGTGCTGGACTTCTCGGCCTTCCAGGCCGGCGTCGCGACCCAGCAGTCGCTGGCCGGCGGCGGAGCCCCGATCAAGCTCGGCACGACGGCCGGCAGCGGCACCGCCTACTACCTGTGGACGTTCACCTGGGGCCTGGGCTGGGCGCCATCGATCGCGGCCCTCGGCGGCGCGATCGCGCTGCTGCTCCGCCGCCGGCTGACGATGGCGCTGGTGCTGTTGCCGGCGCCGATCGCGTTCATCCTCTACATGGGCGACCAGCAGCGCTTCTTCGGCCGCTGGCTGATGCCGATCTTCCCGATCGTCTCGCTGCTGGGCGCCTACGGCGCGATCGAGGCGGTGCGCTGGCTGGTCCGCACGCGCCGTGCGCCGGCGCTGGTCGCCGGGACCGTGATCACCGTGGTGATGCTCAGCCAGGGGCTGGCGGCGGTGATCCACAACGACGCGGTGCTGGCGCGGCCCGACACCCGCAATCTCGCGCGCACCTGGATGGTCGCCCACGTTCCGGCCGGCGCCAAGGTCGTGATCGAGCCGGTCGTCGAGGACAATTGGGCCACTGACGTCGGCCGCTCGCTCCCGGCCACGCTCAGCGGCGCCCGCTGGCAGCGCTACCCAACCTGGGAGACCGAGCTCGATCAACAGGGCAACCCGCTGCCGGCCGGCGAGCACCGCTACGTCGTGGTCGACGAGTACGAGCGGACACTGCGCCCGGCGCTGATCGGCCAGTACGAGACCGACGGCTACTGCTGGGTCCTGATCGGGTCGCTGCAGGCCGGCCGCTCGTTCGCGCAGCCGAGGATCGCCCCGCAGGCGCTGGCCTACTACGCGGCGCTCGCAAACAACGGCAAGCTCGTCTACCACGTCAGCCCGTTCCCCGGCAACCGCCACGCGGTGCCGTTCAGCTTCGACTGGTCGATCGACTACTACCCCCGCCAGTACGCGCGGCCCGGATCGGAGCTCAGCGTCTATCACCTGAGCGGTGGTAAATGCGCGCCGAACTATTCTCCGTCTGGCAAGAAGCGATGACCTTGACAAGCGGAGAGACCGATAAGCGCCACCTGGCTCGAGCGATCGAGCTCGCGCAGGGCGGGCGCGGCAGCGTCAGCCCCAATCCGATGGTCGGGGCGGTCCTGGCCGATCGCGACGGCGTGATCGGCGAGGGCTTTCATCGCGCCGCCGGCGAGCCCCATGCGGAGGTCGAGGCGATCCACGCGGCGGCCGGCCACGACCTCAGCGGCGCGACGCTGTACGTATCGCTCGAGCCGTGCTGCCACGAGGGCCGCACGCCGCCGTGCACCGACGCGATCCGCGAAGCCGGAATCACGCGCGTGGTCGTCGCCTCCGACGATCCCAGCGAGCATGCGAACGGCCGCGGCCTGGGGATCCTGCGCGACGACGGGATCGAGGTAGTCGTCGCAAACGGCGAGATCGCCCAGCAGGCGCGCCTGCTCAATCAGGCGTTTCGCAAGCACGCCCGGACCGGACGGCCGTGGGTGAGGTTCAAGTCGGCGATGACGCTCGACGGCAAGGTGGCCACCCGTAGCGGCGACTCGAAGTGGATCTCGGGCGAGGCGAGCCGCCGGCGCGCCCACCACTGGCGCGCCGAATGCGACGCGGTAGCGGTCGGGATCGGGACCGCGCTGACCGACGATCCGCACCTGACCGCGAGGGTGGAGGGCGTTTTGCGCCAGCCGCGAAGGGTCGTGTTCGACTCGCTCGGGCGGCTGCCGCTGAACTCGCAGCTGGTCCGTGACGCACGGCAGATTCCGCTCACGGCTGTGGTCTCACGGGCGGCCCGTCGCAGTGCCACCGACGCACTCCGGACGCACGGCGCGGAGGTGATCGTCGCGACCGGGGAGAACGAGCATGCCCGGGTCTGCTCTGCGCTTGACCAGCTCGGCGCCACGGGCGTCAACTCGATCCTGCTGGAAGGCGGTCCACACCTCGCGGGCGCCTTCCTCGACGCCGGCGAGATCGATGAGATCAGGCTGTTTCTGGCGCCGCTGATCGTCGGCGGCCGGACCGCCCGCGACCCGCTCGAGGGCGAGGGCGTCGAGCTGATCGCCGACGCCGTGCGGGCGATGACGCTGACTTGCAATACGGTCGGCGAGGACATCCTCGTCTCGGCCCGGCTGAAGGAGTGGTGAGCGCGATGTTCACGGGACTTGTGCAGGAGTTGGGGCGGGTCACCGGCGTTCGGCGCTCCGATGACGGCGTTCGCCTCGAGGTGCGGTCCCGGGCGGCGAGCGAGTTGGCGGTCGGCGACTCCGTGGCGGTCAACGGCGTCTGCCTGACCGCAGTCGTCGTGGATGACGGCTCCTTTGAGGCCGACGTCATGAACGAGACCCTGCAGCGCAGCTCGCTGCGCGAGGCGCGGCCCGGCGCCGGCGTCAACATCGAGCTGCCGATGCGAGCCGGCGACCGGTTCGGCGGCCATCTCGTGCAGGGGCACGTCGACGGCATTGGCACTGTCTCCGAGCTTCAGGACGACGGATTCGCTCGTCGCGTCCGCGTCAGCGCGCCCGCCGACGTGATGCGCTACATCGTCGAGAAGGGCTCGATCGCGGTCGACGGGATCTCGCTGACGGTGGCCGAGCTCGACGACGCATCATTTACCGTTTCTCTGATCCCCGAGACGATCGCGCGCACCAATCTCGCCGACGCGCGACAAGGAACGATCGTCAACTTGGAGGTGGACGTTTTGGCCAAATAC
>DASZLC010000051.1:0-35618 GCA_035552615.1 Solirubrobacteraceae bacterium | reverse complement strand
GAAGCACGGCTCCTCGACGAACCCGGCGACGCCGTCGAGATCGGCGAGGTGAATCGCGGCGAGCGGGCGGCCGAGCAGCTCGATTGTCCCGGCGTCGGGGGCGACGAGCCCGAACAGCAGCCGCAGCAGGGTCGTCTTGCCGGCGCCGTTGGGCCCGAGCAGCCCGCGCACCTCGCCCGCCTGCAACGTCAGCCCGACCTCGTCGACGGCGACGGTGTCACCAAACCGCTTGACGAGCCCGGTGGCCTGTAGCACCGGCCCGCCGCTCACCGGTGTGCCGGCTCCCGCCGCCGGTGCCGATGGCCGCGCGTCCGATGCCGCGCCGGGTGCGCCGGGTGCGCCGGGTGCGCCGGGTGGGCCGGGTGCGCCGGGTGCACCGGGCGGGCCGGATGCGCCGGCACGAGCGCTCCGACCAGCGCGGCGCTCGTCGTGAACCGGCCCGCCAGCGTGGCGGTGGCAATCCCGGACGCTCCGCACTGGATCACCGCCTGCAGGGCGTTGGCGGGCTCGAACTGTGCCGTTCCAGCCGCGCGTCCCCCGCCCGGCGTTGTCAGCGTGAACGGACCGAACAGCGCTAACCGGGCGAGGTTGATCGTGATCGGGAACCGCGCCGACGTGCTGCCGACCGTGACCCCGAGCGTCCCGGGCAGGTTGAAGTCGGGCCCGAGCTCGCATGTGTCGAAGGCGGTGGCGACGTTCGTGAAGGTCACCGTGATCGGCGCCGCGCTCACGGCGGCGCCGTCGAAGGTGCCGTCGCACGTGCCGGTCCCGGCGTAGGAGAAGTGCGCGCCAGGCTTCGGGATCACGGTGATCGGTGGGTTCGGCGTGATCGGCCCGGTGAACGAGCACGAGCCGGCGAGCGTCTGGGCGGGAGCAGCGGCGGGCGCCGGGGCGGCGGGCGCCGGGGCGGCGAACGCCGCCGCTCCGAGTACCGGGGCGCCGAGCACCATCGCGGCCGCAGCGACAAGCGCAGCGAGCCGGGCAATGGTCCTCAAGGGAGCGCCGCCGAGCAGGCGATCAGGCGTGAGTCCGCCAACGCCGCGGAACGGTGCGCGTGGACAGCGAGGTACTCCGGGTCGGTGATCATGGCCACGAACGCTGCCCGCGACGGGTACTCAACGGCCAGCACGAGATCCCACTCGCCGTCGGCCGGGCCGATCACCGACTGCTCGGCGCGCGCCGCCAGCAGCACGCGGCCGCCGACCCGCTCCAGGTGCGGGAGCACGCCGGGCCCGTAGCGCTGCTGGTAGGCCTCCTCGCCGCTGATCCCGTCGGCGGCGTCGACCCCATCGGCGTGGTCCTTGAACCGCAGCAGGTTGATCATCACCACCGGGCCCTCATGCTCGGCGCTGATCAGCGCCTGCACCTGTTCGGGCGTCGGCTCGATCGACGGCATCACAGGAACCCCTGCAGCACGCCGGGCGTCGGCGGATGGATGATCACGTGGTCCGGGTTGGGGCTGAGGATCAGCGGCTGGCGCGGCTTTTGCTTGAAGTTGAAGTCGCGCATCAGGTTGCCGAGGATCTTGGCCGACTCCCGCACGTCGGGGCGCGGGTCCGGGCGCCCGTCGGTGGCCGGGTTCAGCCGCTGGCCGCCGAGGAAGTCGTCCTCGATGAACTTCAGGTAGGCGTCGAAGCTGAGCGTCTGATGGTCGACGTGGCCCTTCCTGGCGTACGGGCTGATGACCATCGCCGGCACGCGCAGCCCGTACCCCTGGCCATCGACGCTCGGCGGATTCACATGGTCGTAGAAGCCACCCCAATCGTCCCAGGCTAGGAAGATCGCGGTCGAGTTCCAGGCCGGGCTCTCCATGATCGCGTTGATCACGTTCGTGACGTGCTCCTGGCCCGCCGCGATGTTGGCCGGCGGATGCTCGGAGTCGTCGCCGCTCGGAACGACCCACGAGACCGCGGGGAGGCTGTCGTCCCTGGCGTCGGCGAAGAACTGGTTGGTGCTGTTGATGTTGTTGATCTGGCCGTCCTGGCGGACGTCGCCGAACGACGCCAGCGGGTTCCAGATCGACGGCGTGGTGATCGCCTGCGGGACGGCGGTGCAGTACATCGCCCCGGTCTCGCAGTCGGGCTCGGTGCCCTCCTCGATGTAGTACTTCCAGCTGACGTCGTACTTGTGCAGCAGGTAGGTGACATCGGTCCAGCCGTAGATCGGCTTCGCCGCCGGGTTGGCCGGCTCCACGATCCCAAGCGCCGCGCCAGTGAGCTGCTGCACGATCGGCGACTCGCCCGGCGGCAGCTCAGGAAACTCGTTGTTAGCCGTGCACGTCGAGGCGACGTAGCCGTTGGAGCAGTGCGCCGACCAGCCGGAGACCATGTACAGGTGCGAAACGAGGCTCCACGCGTGGGCGGGCTCGAACATGTGGTCCTGGAGGACGTAGTTCTTCGCGTAGTCCCAGTAGTTGGGGATCTCCTGCTGGTTGTGGTAGCCCATCACGTCGACGCACCCGATCAGCAGGTTGACGGCGCAGCCGAGCTTGTCGGTGTCGAGCCCCGAGCCGCTCGACTCCACGGTATTCACGAAGCCGTCCATCTTGCCGCCGTCGACGTCGGCGAGTGCGTCCTGCTGGTAGTGGGGCCCGCCCGAGTTCGTGACGTTGGTGTTGTGGTAGGGCTTGTCGCAGTGGTGGGCGCTCGGGTCCGGGATGCACGGCACCGTGCCCGGATGCCCGGCCAGCCCGGGGATCCCGTCCGCCCCGGGGTACGTCCCGAAGTAGTTATCGAAGCTCCGGTTCTCCTGCATGATGATCACGACGTGCTTGATCTTGTGGATGCCGGCGAGCGACACGCCGGCGGCGCGGGCCGAGCCACCGGTCAGCAGCAGCGCAGCGATCATCGCCATGCCCACCATGATGGGCGCACACGCCCGTTTCGCCGCCGACACCCTCACCTGCGGCGACCGTATCAGCGATAATGACGGTGTGTCAAGAAGCCGGGAAGAGCGTGCGTGTCCAGACGGCGACCAGCGTTTCCAGCGCCCGGTCGGGGTCGCGCGTGCGCAGCGGGTCGACGAGGTAGCCGTTCACCATCAGCACGAGCGCGCGGGCCATCTCCGGCGCGTCGATCCCGGGCAGCTCACCACCGTCGACCCGGGCCTGGATCGCGTCGCTGGTGACCTCGACGAACCGCTCCACCATCGCCCCGTACGCCTGCTCGACCCGCTCGTTGTGGTGCGCCGCTTCGACCACGGCGCGGACCGCCGCCGCATTGCGCGTGTGGAAATCGACGAAGGAGGCCAGCCGGCGGCGCGCCTCCTGGGGGGTGCGCACGCCGCTCGCACTCCAGTCCTCGGCCAGCGCCAGCAGCTCACCGCCGGTCTCGGCGATCAGCGCCAGCAGCAGCGCCGGGATGTCGTCGAAGTGGTGGTAGAAGAGCGTGCGGGTGTGGCCGGTGCGGGCCATCAGCGCGTCGACGCTCAGCTCCCGGAACGACCGCTCGCGCAGAAACTCCAGCGCCGCCTGAATGATCTGGCGCCGCGTCTCCTCCGGCGGCTGGCGCCGCCGCGTCCGATGAACTGCGACCGCCACGCCCCCACACTCTAAGCGATGGGACCACCGCGTCCAGCGCCCAAGGCGCTCGTCGCCGAGCGGATCTCGGGCCACCGCGACCCCCTCAGCGTCGTCCGCGCCCGCGGGCTGCACTGGCGCGGCGCGCCCGTCCTCGAGCTCTACTACGAGCCCGGAGATCCCCACTCGCACCTGTGCGCCCAGCTGCTGCCGGGGCTCGCCGAGCGCGTGCGCGCACCGATCGCCATCCGCCTCGTCGGCGAGTCGGCACCTGAGGACTACCCGGAGCGCGAGCGCCAGCGCGCCTACGCCCTGACCGACGCCCAGCGCATCGCCCCCGCGCGGGGGCTGGGCTTCCCGGTCCCGGCGTCACTGCCGGACGCCGGCTCGCTCCGCGCCGCGGCGGCCGCGCTCGCCTCAGCGGCGGACCACGCCATCTTCCAGGACGTCGAGCCGAAGATCGCCGACGCGCTGTTCACCGGAGAGTCGGTGACGTTCGTCGGCGCACACCCCGATGTCGACGAGCTGCTCATCGCCAACGCCGCACGCCGCCTGCGCCTCGGCCACAACCTCCCGGGGGTGTGGCAGTTCGACGGCGACTGGTTCTGGGGGGTCGACCGTCTGAACTACCTGGAGGCGCGGCTGCGCGCCCAGGGCCTGCTCGATGGCACCGGGGCGTTGACCGCGCTCGATCCTCAGCAAGCGGCGCTCCCGAGCTACGACGCGGCGCTGCCGCCGCTGGAGTTCTTCTTCAGCTTCCGCAGCCCGTACTCGTACCTGGCCGCCGTCGAGCTGCAGCGCTTCCACCGCGAGTGGCCGAGCGGTGTCGTCGTGCGACCAGTGCTGCCGATGGCGATGCGCGATCTCCCGGTGCCGCGCGTGAAGCGGATGTACACCGTGCGCGACGTCAGGCGCGAGGCCGACCGGCTCGGCGTCCCGTTCGGCCGGATCGTCGATCCGATCGGCGACGGCGCGCGCCGGTGCCTGCAGGTGTTCCCGCTGGCCGGCTCGACCGAGCGCCAGCTGGAGCTGCTCGTCAGCGCCGCCCGCGGCATCTTCGCCGAGGGGATCGACGTGGCCACCGACGACGGCCTGCGCTACGTCGTGGAGCGCGCCGGGCTGTCGTGGGCCGATGCGCACGCGCGAGTCGCGCAGCAAGACGGCATCGAGTACGCCGCGGACAATCGCGATGAGCTGCTGGCCGCTGGGCTGTGGGGCGTGCCCTGCTACCGCGTCGGCGCGTTCAGCGCCTGGGGCCAGGACCGCTTCTGGATGCTGCGGGAGATCCTCCGGCGCTTCACAGCCGCCTGACCGGGTCGGCCGAGCCGGGGTGCAGGGACAGGACTTCGACGAACCCCTCGGCCAGGCACCGTCCGAACCGGTCCGTGTCGGTGATGGCGGCCGGATCGATGTTGGCGCCGATACAGCACTGGTCGCGGTGGCTGACCAGTGTGATCATCGCTGCGCAGCCGGGCAGCGGCGCGAACGGGTAGGCGCGCTCGATCCGGGCACCGGCCAGGTAGGAGTCCTCGCGGATCCCCGGCACATTCGAGGCCTGCAGGTCGTTGCCCATCGTCATCCCGCCGGCCAGCTGTGAGATCACCATCCCCGGCAGCCGCGAGAGCACCGGCGTGGCAATCCCGAGGCCCTCGATCGCCGGCTCGGCGCGGGCCGCCTTCACGATCTCCGAGACGGCCACGATCCGCTTGGCCGGATCGGCGACCCCGACGGGGCCGGCGAAGCGGGCGGCGACGAAGCGGTTGCCGCCGTGCTGGTCGTCCGCCCGGCGCACGGAGATCGGCATCGCCACCGGCATCGTCTCGATCGGGCAGCCGAGCTCCTCGTGGTACCGGCGAAAGGCGCCGAGCAGTGCCGCCATGTAGGCGTCGTTCAGCGAGCCGCCGGCGGCTTTGCCGGCCGCACGCAAGTCGGCGAAGGCCACGTCCATCGCCTGAAAACGCCACGACAGGCTGCGCTCGGTCAACAGCGGCGAGGGCGGGCCGGCGTCGGCGCCGAGGACGCGGCGGAGCGAGCTGCCGTATTTCACGGCGTCGCCGACGGCGCGATCGGGGCGCCGGAGCGCGACCGCCCGCCGCAGCACCCCCCCGGCCAGCCCGCCGAGCGACCGCGCGTCGTCGGAGACCTGGCGGGCCACCTGCTGCAGCTGCGTCGTCTGGTCAGGTGGCGGTGCCAGTGGCTGGGGCTTGTCGAGGTTCGGTTCCCGTGTGCGCGAGTGAAGCATCGCGAGCAGCTGGGTCGCGCCGACGCCGTCGGTCGTCGAGTGGTGAAGCTTCAGGATGAACGCCGCCTGGCCCTCGGGCAACCCTTCGACGAGCACCGACTCCCACGGGGCGCGGTGCTTGTCGAACGGTGTCATCGCCATCTGCTGGGCGGTGGCCAGCAGATCGGTCCACGTTCCCGGCACCGGCAGGCGAACGCGGCGCACGTGGTAGTGCAGATCGAAGTCGTCGTCGACCGTCCACGTCGGGCGCCCGATGCCCAGCAACGGCTCGACCACCTTCATCCGGAAGCGCGGGATCAGTCGCGTGGCCCAGTCGTTGGCGGCGAGGAAGCGGTCCCAATCGGGAAGCTGGTCGAGCAGCTCGACGGCCACCATCGTGGAGCGCAGGCGCGGATCGGCCTCGGCGCGCCACATCAGCGCCTCCAGCGCGTTCATGTCGCGCTGGGAACCCCACGTCAGCGGCTGGTCGCGCTCGGGGTCGGACCCGGGGACGCGGGCCTGCGGCGCTTTGGTATCGGTCATCGGAGTACCTCGGTCTCGTTCATGCCGCGTGCAGCTCGTGCTCCGCGGTGGTGCGCATCAGCCCACGGTACGCCTCGGTCGGAGGCAGGCCCTCGTTCACGACCCCGTCGACCTCGGCGGCGATCGGCATCTCGACGTCGTGTTCGCGGGCCAGCTCCATCACCGGGCGCGCCGTCTTTACGCCCTCGGCAACCTGGCCGAGTTCGGCGATCGCCTCGGCCAGCGTCTTGCCGCGCGCCAGCTCCTCGCCGATCCGCCGGTTGCGCGACAGCCGGCTGGAGCACGTGGCCACCAGGTCGCCGAGCCCGGTCAGGCCGGCGAACGTCCGCGCCTCGGCGCCCATCGCTTCCCCCAGCCGCGTCATCTCGGCCAGCCCGCGGGCCAGCACCATCGCGCGGGTGTTGTCGCCGACGCCGAGGCCGTCGGCCATCCCCATCGCGATCGCGATGATGTTCTTCAGGACACCGCCCAGCTCAGAGCCGATCAGGTCGTCGTTGCGGTAGACGCGGAAGCGGGACGAGTGAAACAGCGGCTGCAGCGAGCGAGCCACCGCCTCGTCACGCATCGCCACCACCGCGGCCGCGGCGAACCCGTCAAGGATCTCGCGGGCCAGGTTCGGTCCGGCCATCAGCCCGATCGGGTGGCCCTCCAGAACCTCGCCGATGACCTGGGTCGGACGCAGGCGCGTCTCGGGCTCCAGGCCCTTGGCCAGCGACAGCACCGGCACCCACGGCCGGACGAACGGCTCGGCCTCCTGCAGCACGGCGCGGATCCCGTGCGACGGGACGCCGACGACGAGCACATCGGCCTGGGCGCACGCCTCCTCGAAGTCCGTCGTGGCCCGCAGCTCCGGGTGCAGCTCGCGCTCGCCGAGGTAGCGGGTGTTCGTGTGCCGATCGTTGATCTCCTCGGCCAAATCGTCGCGGCGGGCCCACATCAGTGTCGGCGTGTTGCGCGCGGCCAGCGAGGCCACGGTCGTCCCCCACGACCCACCGCCGAGCACGGTCACCTGCACCTCGCGGCTCACGCCGGCACCTCCGGGCGCGGAAGCAGTCGCCGGCGCGATGGCCAGTCGGCCAGCGTCGCCACGAACAGCTCGCGCACCTGCGCCACGTGCTCCCCGATCGTCTCTCTCCGCCACTCGCTCGTGTCGATGGGAGGCAGGACAGCAACCTCGACGGTCCCCGGGGACAGGATCTGGGCGCCGCGCCACATCACCTCACCGACGTTGCGCAGCACGACCGGGACCATTGGCACCTCGGCCTGCATGGCGATGTGGAAGGCGCCCTTCTTGAAGCGGCCGAGCCGCGGCGTCGGCGAGCGCGTCCCCTCGGGCGCGATCACCAGCGACATGCGCTCGTCGCGGACCTTCGCCACCGCCGGCTCCAGCGCCTGGCGGGCCTGGCCGGTGTTGCCGCGCTCGACGAAGGCGACGCCGGCCAGCTGGAAGAACTGACCGAAGCCGGGCACGTTCTTCGCCTCCGCCTTGGCGACGCCGGTGAACCCGGAGCGCAACAGCTTCATCATCACGATCGGGTCGAGCTTCGACTGGTGGTTGAACACGAACACGCACGGGCGCGCTGACCACAGGTGCTCGGCGCCGGTCACCACCTCGACGTCGATGCCGGCCAGCGCCAGCCCGAGGTCGGCGCCGACACCGCCGGTGATCTCCAGCAGCGTGTCGCGGGAGCGGTTCAGCAGCCCGAGCCCGGCGCCGGCCATCGCCGCCCCGGCGAACGCCCCGTAGAAGGCGCCGGTGCGGGCGATCCCGACCAGTCCGGGCCGCCCGCCGCGGGGCACGCAGCGCAGCACCGGCCAGTTGCGCTGCCGTGCTTCGCGGCGCAGTCCGTCCTCGGGCTCGACCACCCACGGGTACCCGACGCTGTCCAGGAACTCGACGTCCTCGGCGCCGTTGGAGTAGGCGAAGGACGCATCGAGGTCGAGCTCGTGCTCCTCGGCCAGGGCGCGGATCGCGCGGGCCTTGCCGCCCGCCCACAGCGGCTCGCCCGCGGTCTTGCCGGTGAGGACGCCGTCGATCACCTCGACCGGCGTGCACAGGGCGTGGTCGGCGCCGATCTCGCGGGCCATCGGCTCCAGCTGGAAGCGAGTGGCGGAGGAGGCGAGCACGATCGTGTGTCCCATCGCGCGGTGCGCCTCGATCAGCTCCCACACCTCCAGGTGCAGACGGCTGGCGATCACGTGCTTGAACAGCGAGCGCCCCAGCTCGCCCAGCTCCTCCTCGGTCCGCCCCCGCCAGGCGCCGAGCGACAGCTCCAGGAAGGCGGCGAAATCAGCCTCGGAGTTGATTCCCTGCGCCCGGGCGATCAGCGTGCGCACCAGCTCGACGGGGCCGATCTCCAGGTGACGGATCCGGTGCTCGTAGAACGCGCCGGCCGAGAAGCCGGTGATCACTGTGCCGTCGTAGTCGAAGAATGCCGCCACCTGCGGCCCGCGCTCCGAGGTGGCGACCGCGGCCAGCGCGCGCTGGAGGTCGGGGGCGCGGCGCTCACGGCCGGGCGGCATCGAGCACCTCCTCCACGATCTCTTCGTCGAGCGCCCGGATCTCGTCGACGAGCCCGACCACCTCCAGGACCTCGTCGTAGTAGCTGCGGCGCGCCGAGCGGACCAGCTCGCGCCCGGGATCGAGGAGGTCCCGGTTGGCGGCCAGCTGCAGCGCGGCGTTGAACAGCTCCTGCGAGAGGGATTCGGCGCTGTGCATCCGCCCCTGCAGCAGCATCTGGCGTCCGACCCCGAGGCACTCCTTTACGAACGCGTCCCGATCCACCGGCTCGCGAGGATCGCGCTTGGCCAGCAGCTCGGCCAGCACCAGCTGGGCGTCGAGGAACGAACGCAGCGTGCGGTTGGCGACGAGCAGGCCCGAACCCCGCAGCAGCTCGGTGGCGCCCTCAGGCGTGGCGCTGCGCTGCGCCCAGTCGGGATCGATCAGGTCGAGCTCCGCGCGCAGCTCCTCGCGGAATCGCGTCTTGTCGGCGAAGAAGAACTCGAACTTCAACAGGTCGCGCACGGTCAGGGCGTACTCCCAGGCGCTCTGGACGAGATCGGGCTCCTGTGCCTCGTGGCGGGCGGCGTGCAGCAGACCGAGCTCGACGATCGCCCGGTCCATGAAGTGGTGGATGACGCCGTTGCGGTAAAACGCCGCGACCATGTGGTTGCCGGGCGCGATCTGCCACACGGGCTCGGTGCCGCCGTCGTAGACGCTGACCACGCCGGCGACGACGAGCTCGTCGAGCGCTCCGCGCAGCCGCGTCGCCGAGCGCAGCGGCTCGACGTCGCCGGGCAGCTGACGCCGGGCGCAGTAGTCGATCACCGGGGCGAGGATCCGGCGGACCTGGTCGAGGGTGAGGGCGCGGCGCGGCGTCCCGAGCAGCGCGAAGGTGACGAGCGAGGGCGCCGACACCGGCGTGATCCGGTTGATGCCGTCGCAGATCCGGAAGGCCACCTTCTCCAGCCGGGGGCCATCCTCGCCCGCATCGTCAAGCGCGGCGCGGAGCGAGATCGCCTCGCCGAAGTCGATCCGGACGCTCCCGATGCGGCGCGCCTGGGCGCGCATATAGCCGGCCAGCCATCCCAGCCCCTCGGCCTTCTTCTTCTTGCCCCCCTGCTCCTCGGCCATCTTCGAGACCTCGTGCAGGCGCGAGTAGTTGATCGACACCGGCACCAGCATCACGTCCTCGGCCCGATGCTTGTCGACGGCGGCGGCCAGGTAGTGCAGCAGCCCGTACTTCGGCGGGCGCAGCTTGCCCGTGCGGGTGCGCCCGCCCTCCAGGTACCACTCGATGTTGAAGCGCTTGGCCACGAGGTAGCCGAGGAACTCGCGCACGGCCAGCTTGTAGACCCTGTCGTCGCCGAAGCTGCGGCGGATGAAGACGACGCCGGCGCGCTTGCCAAGCGGTCCGATCGGCCAGAACGCCAGGTTGTTGCCGCCGAGCAGGTGGTTGCGCGGAAAGTTGTTGTCGTGCAGCACCTCGGCCAGCACGAGCGGGTCGGCGTAGCTGCGGTGCGTGGGCAGGAACACGAGCGCGTGGCGCCGGTTCAGCTCGCGCAGCCGCTCCAGCCCGTCGAGGTCGACCTGCACGTCGTAGGCGCGGGCGTGCATCGGGGAGAGCAGCAGCCGGAAGGCGTCGATCGCCACCGGGCTCTGCACCGTGGCCAGCTCGCGCAGCGCTGAGACGGCCTCCCCCATCACCTGCTCGGCCGGCCGTCCCTCCTGCTCGGCGAGCTTGTCGATCTCGGCCCGGAACTCGGCGCTGGCCGTGATCTGCTCGGCCACCAGCCGTGGCACCTTGTAGCGGTCCCCGATGATCGCGCGGTCGGCCCGATCGGAGGCGATCAGCGCCTGGCGGCGCACAAAGGCCGAGAACGCCGACGGCGTGCCGAGCGTGCCGGACTGCTCGCGGAAGCGCGCCCGCAACGCCGAGACCGTCGCGCCTTCGGCGGCGACGACGTGGACGCGGTCGGGCTCGCGCTCGGCGATCCGCTCCTGCGCCCGCGCCGGTGGGCGGTGCGGGTCGCGCAGGGCCACCAGGTCCGACAGCCGCACCCGCCGATCGCCGTCGCGCTCGCGCGGCAGCCAGGTGACCCTGACCGGAACGACCTCGGGGTCGCCGAAGGCCTCCAGCCGCTCGGCCAGCAGCGGCTCGCGATGGTCGAGCAGCGGCGCGCCCGGATGGGCGCGCTCGGCCCATTCGGCGATCAACCGGCGCTCGGTCGGCGTGCGGGCATCGCCGAGCAGCACCACGCGCTCGTCGGTGGCTCCGCTGCCATTGCTCTCCTGCCGATCGGCGTCAAGTGCCTGCGCCACCGGCCCAACCTATCGCCCCCGGCAACCGCGTTGGTTAAGAACGGTGAGCCGTCCCCCCAGACGTCGGGTGGCCGGTTGTTACTTCCCGGTCGGCTGGGGCACGATTCGCAGCCACGGCCGCGGCGCGTCGAACTCGCCGAACAGCTCCTTGGCCTGGTCGTCGGAGACCGAGCCCGCGACGATCACGTCGTCGCCCTCCTGCCACTGCGCGGGCGTCGCGACCTTGTAGTTCGCGGTGAGCTGCAGCGAGTCGATCACGCGCAGGACCTCGTCGAAGTTGCGCCCCGTGGTCATCGGGTACACGAGGATCAGCTTGATCTTCTTGTCGGGCCCGATCACGAACACGTTGCGGACGGTCTGGTTGTCGGCCGGCTTGCGGTCGTGGGGGTCGCCCTCGACCTCGGCGGGAAGCATCCCGTACGCCTTCGAGATGGCGAAGTCCTTGTCCCCGATGATGGGGTAATTCGGGGCCGTGCCCTGCGTCTCCTCGATGTCCTTGGCCCACTGCTCGTGGTCTTCGACGGGGTCGACGGACAGGCCGATGATCTTCACGCCGCGGCGGTCGAACTCGGGCTTGATGCTCGCCATGTAGCCGAGCTCGGTCGTGCACACCGGGGTGAAGTTCTTGGGGTGCGAGAACAGCACGGCCCACGAATCGCCGATCCAATCGTGGAAGTGAATCGTGCCTTCGGTGGTCTCGGCGGTGAAGTCTGGGGCGGTGGACCCGATCGACAGGCTCATGTCGTCCTCCTGGTAGCTGAACTAAATCTATTGAGTTGATACAAAAATCGTCGCGGCAGCGTATCCGCGGGCGTTGCCTGCCGTCAGACAAATAGGTGAAACCTGATCGCAGTTGCCTGCTACAGAGCTTAGCCACGGTGATCAGCCGGGTCACGGCGTGCACTAGATTGCCGTGGAGTGGCCGAGCGACGTGTGTGCGTGTATGCGGGCTCCCAGGCGGGAAGCCGGCCCGCGTACGCCGAGGCCGCCGTCGACGTCGCGACGCGGCTGATCGACCGCGGCTACGGGATCGTCTACGGCGGCGGCAAGGTCGGGCTGATGGGCGTGGTGGCCGACACCGCGCTCGGCCTCGGCGGCGAGGTCATCGGCGTGATCCCCCGCCACCTGGAGGAACGCGAGATCGCCCATCGGGGGCTGACCGAGCTCCGCGTCGTCGGCTCGATGCACGAGCGCAAGGCGCTGATGGCCACCCTGTCGGACGCGTTCATCGCGCTACCGGGCGGGATCGGCACGCTGGAGGAGCTGATCGAGATGCTCACCTGGGCCCAGCTGGGGCTGCACGCCAAGCCGTGCGGCCTGCTGAACGTGGCGGGCTACTACGACCATCTGGTCGCCTTCCTCGACGGCGCCGTGCGCGAGGGCTTCCTCCCGGCCGCGAACCGCGAGCGGTTGCTGATCGTCGACACCGACCCCGGGGCGCTGATCGACGCGTTGCTGGCGCGGACGGTAGATCTCACTTCAGACATGACCCCCAATGCGGAGAGGAGCGCCCAATGAGGGCAGTGCGGTTCGATGAGTACGGCGGGATCGATGTGCTGCAGGTCGTGGAGGTGCCGGTGCCCGAGCCCGGACCGGGGCAGCTGCTCGTCCGCGTTCGCGCCGCCGGGATCAACCCCGGCGAGGCGAAGATCCGCGACGGGATGCTGCACGAGATGTTCCCCGCAACGTTCCCGTCGGGCGAGGGGTCGGACCTGGCCGGCGTCGTCGAGCAGGTCGGCGACGGAGTGACGTCGTTCGCACCCGGAGATCCGGTGATCGGCTTCACCGACAAGCGCGCCAGCCACGCCGAGTACGTCGTCGTCGAGGCCGACAACGTCACGCTGAAGCCCGCCGAGGTCCCGTGGGAGGTGGCCGGAGGGCTGTTCGTCGTCGGTTGCACGGCCTACGCGATGATCAAGGCCGTGGCGCCGACCGACGGCGAGACCGTCGTCATCTCGGGGGCGGCCGGCGGGGTCGGCACGATCGCCTCACAGCTCGCCCACCGCACCGGGGCGACGGTCATCGGCCTGGCCGGCGAGCACAACCACGACTGGCTGCGCGCGCACGACATCGTCCCGGTCACCTACGGCGATGGCGTGGCGGATCGGATCCGAGCGGCCGCGCAGGACGGGGTCGACGCGTTCCTCGACACCGTCGGCGGCGGCTACGTCGAGCTGGCCTTGGAGCTCGGCATCAGCGCCGAGCGGATCGACACCATCGCCGACTTCGCCGCCGCGGCCAAGCACGGCGTGAAGACCGACGGCAACGCCCAGGGCGCGAGCGCCTCGACGCTGCAGATCCTGGCCGGGCTGATCGCCGCCGGCGAGCTGGAGGTGCCGATCGCCGCCACCTACCCGCTGAGCGAGGTCAGGGCGGCGTTCGCCGAGCTCGAGCGGGGTCACACCCGCGGCAAGATCGTCCTGATCCCATGAAGCGCAATCGCTCGGTTCCGACGGCGACGGTGATTCCCGAGCTCACCTACCCCGACGTCCGCGCTGCCGTGGCCTGGCTGACCGAGGCGTTCGGCTTCGCCGAGCGGGTGAAGATCGGCGAGGGCCACCGGGCTCAGCTGAGCTTCGGCGACGGCGCGCTGATCGTCTCCGAGGTCCGCGGAGAACGCCGCGCGCCGCTGGCCGACGGGAGCTCACACTCGGTCATGGTCCGCGTCGATGACGCCGCCGCCCACTGCGAGCACGCCCGGGCGGCGGGCGCCACGATCCTCGACGAGCCGACCGACCACATGTACGGCGAGCGCCAGTACAACGCCGTGGACTTCGCCGGCCACCGCTGGACGTTCACCGAGTCGATCGCCGATCGGAAGCCCGAGGACTGGGGCGGCGAGACGATCGCCGCCTGGCAGCCGGACTAGTCGCGCTCCGGCTCGGCCAGCTGGCGCTTGAGCACCTTGCCCGCGGCGTTGCGGGGCAGCTCGTCGAGGACGACGATCTCGCGCGGGACCTTGTAGCGGGCGAGCTGGTCGCGAACATGCGCCTTCAGCTGGCCCTCACCGACCGACTGACCGTCGCGCAAGGCGACGAACGCCTTCAGCCGCTGGCCGAAGTCCTCGTCCTGGACGCCGATCGCCGCCGCCTCGGCGACCGCCGGGTGCCTGGCCAGGACGTCCTCGATCTCCTTCGGGAAGACGTTCTCGCCGCCCGAGACGATCATCTCGTCGTCGCGCCCCTCGACGAACAGGCGGCCGGCCTCGTCGAAGCGCCCGACGTCGCCGGTCGACATCAGCGCGCCGATCCGTGTCTTGTCGCCGCCCCCGGTGTACCCCTCGAACAGGGCCGAGTTGGCCACGAAGATCCGGCCCGTCTCGCCCTGCCTGACCTCGTCGTCGTGCTCGTCGAACAGCTTCACCACCGTGCCCCGCGCTGGGCGGCCGGCCGTCCCCGGCACTGCGCGCAAGTCCTCCGGGGTCGCGATCGTCACGCTGGCCACCTCGGTCGAGCCGTACAGGTTGTAGAGCGTGTCGCCGAAGGCGTCCATCCAGCGGGTCGAGAGGTCGCCGGGGAGCGCCGAGCCCGAGGCCGACACGACCTGCAGCGAGGAGGTGTCGTACCGCGCTCGTGCGTCCTGCGGCAACTGCAGGATCCGCTGCATCATCACCGGCACGACGATCAGCGCCTGCACGCGATGCTCGTCGATTGCCTGGAGCCATGCCTGTGGGTCGAACGTGCGCAGCAGCACGAACGTGGCGCCGAGCCCGGCGCCGAGCGCGAAGTTCGACAGCCCCCAGGCGTGGAACATCGGCGCGGCCAGCCCGATTCGTATTCCCTCACGCATCGGGATCCGGTCGAGCAGCCCGGCCGGCGCGTCGAGCGACGGGATCCGGCTGCCCTCGGGCGCGCCGCGGCTGGCCCCCTTCGGCGTGCCCGTCGTCCCCGAGGTAAGCATCGTCAGGCGGCCGGCGCGCCCCGGGGGCGGGGGACGCTCGCCGGCGTGCTCGGCCGCCAGCTGGGCGAGGCTCACCGATCCGCCGTCGCCGGCCTCGCCGTCGGCGATCACGCGCCGGCGGCCCCGCCGGGCACCGGTCAGCAGCTTGGTGAACTCGGCATCATGGATCAGCGCCGTGGCGCCCTCTCGCCGGGACACCTCGGTGATCTGCGGGCCGGAGAAGGCAGTGTTCAGCAGCAGCACGTCCGCACCGAGCTTCGAGGCGGCCACGACCGCCTCGATGAACCCGCGGTGGTTGCGCGCCATCAGCCCGATCGCGTCCCCCTCACCCACGCCGAGCTGCTGCAGGCCGATGGCGATCGCGCTGGAGCGCTCATCCATCTCCGCATAGGAGAGCTCGTCGTGCACGATCTCACGGTCGGGGTGACGGATCGCACCGGCAGCGACCGCGGTGGCAAGCGTGGCGCCCCAGGCGTTGGCGGCCAGCGCGATCCGCGCGAGCTTGTCGGGGCGCATCGGCGCCACGATCCCCGCCTTGACCAGGACGCCGACGTTGATGAGCTCGTGGGTCAGGCGTCCGAGCAGCGACGGCCCCGGCGAGACGGGTGGCGTCCCCTCCTCGATCGTGTGCTTGACCCACCGCAGCGCGCCGTCGATGAGCCCACGGATCCGCGGCAGCGCCGCGACGTCGGCCACCGAGCCGAGCAGCCCCGGCGCGTCGTAGGCGAAGCGGAGCGTGAGCGTGCTGCCGTGCGCGCTCGGGCGGACCCGCAGCCGCAGGCGGTGGCTGACGCCGGTGAACGACACCCAGGCGAAGTTGCGCGGGGGGTCGAACTCGACGATCTCGACCTGGCCGCCGACGAGCGCTGCGCCGACGTTGATCAGCACGCGATAGCGCGCGCCGAGGCCCGCCGCGCGGTCCGGGTCCTCGGGCGTCACGGTCATCCCGGAGCCCATCGCCCGCGAGACGGCCAGCGGGTCCGCCACGGCCGCCCAGACCTCAGCGGGCGGAGCCTCGATCGCGATCCGGTCCTCGATCCTCATCCGAGCACGGGGAGTCGGCGCTCGCGCTGCAAGGCCGTCAGCACGTCCTGCATCCGCGCCACGATGTCGTCGTAGATCTCATCGACGTCGGGGTCCGCACCGTACGTCTCGCGGAGGTCGATCGGCTCCAGCATCTGGATCACGACCTTCGACGGCAGCGGGATGAACGGCGTGAACGGGCCGACGACGAGTCCGAACGGCGGCGCCAGGATGATCGGAATCGTCTTCAGCCGGAGCGTCCTGTCGACGCCGAGCAGCTTCGCCAGCCACTCCCCGCGGGAGAGGAACAGCGCCTGCTCCTGCCCGCCGATCGTCACCTGCGGCACGATCGGGACGTCGTTCTCCAGGGCCAGGCGGATGAACCCCTTGCGCCCGCCGAAGTCGATCGTGGCCGACTCCCAGCTCGGCCGGAACACCTCGTGGTCGCCGCCGGGGAAGACCTGCAGCAGGGCGCCCTCCTGCAGCGCACGGTCGGCGTTGCGCGGGTCGGCCTCGACCGTCCCGAAGCGCCGCAGCAGCGGCCCGAGCGGCGAGTTCATCACCATCCGGTGGGCGAGCTGGTAGTAGGGGCGCTCCACGCCGAAGTACGACGCGATGGCCAGGCCGGAGATGAACACCTCGGGCGACTGCGCGCCGCCGGTATGGTTGGCCACGATCAGCGCCGAACCCTCGGCCGGGATGTGGTGCAGCCCGCGCACCTCGGGCCGGTACCAGGCACTGGCCAGCAGCCACGTGCCGGGCAGCAGCTCGCGCATCGTGTCCGGATCGCGGTCGTCGAGGTTGCCGGAGCGAAAGCGCGGGACGAGCCCCTCAGCCCGCTTCGCCACCGAGCTTGCGGCGGCGCCCAACAGCGCGCCGGCGACGCCGGCGCCGGGGATCGGCAGCGAGGGCACGCGGCGTGTGGCCACGCGCTACCCGTCGGACACCCTTCGTGCCGGGCCTTCTGCCTCGGGCACCTGCGCGGCGTACGACATCGCATCGGTGCGCTGCTCGATCGTCGAAGCCATCGTTTCCTCCCTCTCGTGGACGCCGATCGCCGTGTGCCTACCCTAGGAGTGAACCGTTTAGTCAAGGAGGCCCCCATGAGCACCACGACTCCCGTAGTCCATTCCGGAACGTTCTCGATCGGCGGCGACACGCCCGTCCACCGCCTTGGCTTCGGCGCCATGCAGCTGCCGGGGCCCGGCGTGTGGGGCGAACCGCGAGACCCCGATGAGGCGATCCGCGTACTCCGGCGCGCCGTCGAGCTGGGCGTGAACTTCATCGACACCGCCGACGCCTACGGCCCGTTCGTGTCCGAGCTGCTGATCCGGCGGGCGCTGCACCCGTACCCCGACGACCTGGTGATCGCCACCAAGGCCGGCCTGACCCGCCACGGGCCGGGCATCTGGAAGCCGCTGGGGCGTCCCGAGTACCTGCGCCAGCAGTGCGAGCTGAGCCTCCGCCACCTCGGTCTGGACCAGATCCCGCTCTACCAACTGCACCGCATCGACCCGAAGGTCCCCGTCGCCGAGTCGCTCGGCGAGCTGAAGCTGCTGCAAGAGGAGGGCAAGATCCGCCACATCGGCCTCTCCGAGGTGTCGGTGGCCGAGCTGAAGCAGGCGCAGGAGACCGTGGAGATCGTCTCGGTCCAGAACCTCTACAACCTCGTGAACCGCTCGGCCGAGGCGCTGCTCGACCACTGCACCGCCGCGGGCGACATCGCCTTCATTCCGTGGTTCCCGCTGGCCACGGGCAAGCTGGCCGGCAACGGCGGGCCGCTTGACCGCGTCGCCGCCGAGCTCGGCGCCTCGCCCTCGCAGCTCGCGCTGGCGTGGCTACTGAAGCGCTCGCCGGTGATGTTGCCGATCCCCGGGACCGCGTCGGTGGCCCACCTGGAGGACAACCTGCAGGCGGCCGAGATCGAGCTGACCGACGAGCAGTTCACCGCCCTGAGCGCCATCGCCGGGTGATGCTGGGAGCCTGATTGGTCCATGTGGCCAATCAGGCTCCCAGAGTCACGTGATCGGGATGTACCCGGGCTGCGCGGCGACGCGGGCGTGCCAGGCCTGGAGCAACGGATACGCGTCAAGCGAGAACCCGCCCTGCTCGGCCACATGCGTGTACCCGTAGACGGCGATGTCGGCGATCGTGTAATGGTCGGCGACGAGGAACTGGCGACCACCGCTCAACCACGCCTCGATCGCCGCCAGCGCGCGCTGCCCGCCGGCCAGCTTCGCCTCCACCTCGGACGCCGGCTTCTCCAGCCCGGCCAGCTTCCAGAACCGGGCCACGGCGATGTTCGGCTCGATGTCGTATTGCTCAAAGAACATCCACTGCAGCACCTGCGCGCGTTCGAACGGATCCTCGGGGAGGTAGCGCGTACCGACCGTCGAAGCGAAGTACCACAGGATCGCGCCCGACTCGCCCAGCGACCGCCCGTCGTCGAACACCAGCGTCGGCACCCGCAGCGCCGGGTTCAGCCCGCCCAGGACCTCGGGGCGGTTGGAGCGATCGACGACATCGAGGTCCCGGGTCTCGAACGCGATCCCCAGCTGGGTGAGCAGCAGCCGGACCTTGTAGCAGTTGGCCGACCACGAGTTGTTGTAGAGGAGCATCCCGTCAGACTGCCACGCCGGCGAGTCCGCCCCGATGAGTGATCCGCTTCTCGCCGCGCTACGTATGTCCTCGTGAGTGTTCCGGCCAGCCAAAGCCACCCGCCCCGACCTGCGCCTGCTCGCCGACGAGGACCTGATGGGGTCCGTCCGCGACGGCGACGCGCGCGCCTTCGAGGTGATCTTCGACCGTCACTCGTCGGTCGCGTTCTCCCTCGCCTACCGGATGTGCGGCCGCCGCACGATGGCCGAGGACATCGTCCAGGACGCCTTCCTGTCGCTGTGGCGCAGCGGCGCGCGGTACGACCGTGATCGCGGCAGCGTCCGCTCGTGGGTGCTCGGCGCCGTCCACAACCGCGCCGTCGACGCCTTCCGCCGTGACTCGGTGCGGCCGGCCGTCGACGTCGGCGGGGACGACGCCTCCGGACGGCTGGTCGCCGCGGAGCGGACCGACGAGCAGGTGGAGCGCCGCGAGGAGGCCTCGCGCGTCCGCGTCGCGCTCGGTGAGCTGCCGGAAGAGCAGCGCCACGTGATCGAGCTCGCCTATTTCGGAGGGTTCACGCACACCCAGATCGCCGAGCTGCTGCAGCTCCCGGCCGGCACCGTCAAGGGGCGGATGCGACTCGGGCTGGCGAAACTCAGGATCGCGCTCGGCGGCCGTGTCGAGGTGCTGACATGACCGAGTCGCGAGACTGCGGCCTCGACGTCGCCGCGTACGCGCTCGGTGCGCTCGAAGGCCCCGAGGCCGTGGCGTTCGAGTCGCACCTGGTCGCCTGCGCCGTCTGCCGTGACGAGCTGGCCGCGTTCGAGGTTCTCGCCGCGGCGCTGCCGCTCGCCGCTACGCCGGTCGAGGTCCCGCGCCGCCTGCGCCGCCGGGTGCTCGCCGCCGTCAGGGACGAGGCGGCCGCCGCGACGGCGGGCCGGGCCCGGCGGGTACCACGGCGAGCCCAGGCCCGGCGGTTCACCCCGCCGCGCGCCGCCATCGGGCTGGCCGGTGCCGTCGCGATCGCGCTCGCCATCGCCGCCGGAACGGGTGGGCTGGGCGGCGGCTCGGGCACCCGCCTGTACCGGGCGGCCGTGTACCGCTCCGGCGCCGCGGCGCAGCTGCGGGTCGCGGGCGCCCACGCCGAGCTGATCGTCGAGCGCCTGCCCGCCCCGCGCACCGGCCACATCTACGAGGTGTGGCGCCAGCGGCCAGGCCACGCGCCGGCGCCGACGTCGGCGCTGTTCAGCGTCACGCGCACCGGCGCCGCTGACGTCGCGGTTCCCGGCGGCGTGAACGGCGTCAGTCGCGTCCTGGTCACACAGGAGCCGGCCGGCGGTAGTACCGTCCCCACGAGTGCACCGCTGATCGTCGCCTCGTTGTAACGACCTCGGTTGATCCGATTCGCCCCCCTGCGTAGAACCATCCACCGATCGGAGTTCAGATGCTCGGCCTTGACAATCCAGTTCACATTCTCTTCCTGCTCGTCGTCCTGCTGCTCCTGTTCGGCGCCAAGCGCCTGCCCGAGATGGGCCGCGGCCTCGGTGCCGGCATGCGGGACTTCAAGGACGCGCTGAGCGGCCAGTCGAAGGCCGAACCCGAGGAGACGACCGACCCCGCGCCGGCGCAGCTCGCCGCCCAGGCGAGCGCCGTGTCGCCCTCAGAGACGACGAGCCCGGAGCTGACCACGGTCAAGTAGTCATTCGGCCGCGGCGGCGGCCGTCTGCAGCAGCCGGGCGCGCTGGCGCGCGGCCCTGACCGCGGTGGCCAGCGTGTCCACGTCGTAGGCCCCCTGGTGGCGGCGACGGTTGATGAAGAAGGTCGGCGTGCCGGCCACGCCGCTGGCATCGGCGCTCGACACATCCTCGGCGATCCGCGGCGCGTAGACGTGCTTGCGCACGTCGTCCCAGAAGCGGTCCATGTCGAGGCCGATCGCCTCGCCGATCTCCCGCAAGTCGCGCGGGGTGAACACGTCGGTGTGGGCCAGTAGCAGGTCGTAGGCCTCCCAGAAGCGACCCTGGGCGCCTGCCGCCTCGGACGCCTCGGCGGCCACCTGCGCGGATGTGTGGACGTCGGAGAGCGGCAGATGGCGCCAGACATAGCGAAGCTCATCGCCGAACTGCGACATCAACTCGCGGATCACCGTCTCGGCCTGCCCGCAGTACGGACACTCGAAGTCGCCGTACTCGACGAGCGTCACGGAGGCATCCTGCGGGCCGCGGATATGGTCGCGCTCGGGATCGATGTCGTCGGCGAGGTCGAGGAGGTCCTCGGCGGTCCCGGCGAGCTGGCGAGCGCGCACGTCCTGCGGCAGGCGCCGAGTCAGGCGGATCGTGCCGTAGGAGACGGCGGGCGCGAGCAGGATCGAGAACAGGGCGCCCAGCTTGGCCTCGCTCAGCCGCTCGCCGGAGAAGGCGAGGCTGGAGATCAGCAGCGACACCGTGAAGCCCATCCCGGCGATCGCCCCGCCGGTGGTGAGGACCGGCCAGCTGATCGTCGGCCGCTGGCCTCCCATCCGCGGCCGGCTGGCCAGCCACGACGCGCCGAGAATTCCGAGCGGCTTGCCGACGATGTACCCCAGCAGGATCCCGAGCGTGATCGTCGAGGTCAGCGCGTCGCCGAGCAGGCCGCCGGTGATGTGGATGCCGGCGTTGGCCAGCGCGAACAGCGGCACGATCACGTACCCCGTCCACGGGTGCAGGCTGTACTGGATCCGCTCGTTCGGCGAGATCGCCGACAGCACGCTGAGCTGGGCGGAGCGCGCCAGCTCTGGCGTCGGTTGCTCTCTGAACGAGCGCGTCAGCGCGGTGGCCTGCTCCAAGCTCTCGCGGGTGGGCGGGTAGGCGCTCGTGATCAACCCGACGGCCAAGCCCGTGAGCACAGGGTCGATGCCGGACTTGAACATCGCCACCCAGATCGCCACGCCGATCACGATCGTGACCTGGCGGCGTCCGGGGAACGCGATGTAGCGGAGCGCGGCCACCCCGGCGAACAGGGCGACGGCCGTGACCAGCGCCACCCACGATACGTGCGTCGTGTAAACGGTGGAGATCACGAGGATCCCGCCAAGATCGTCGAACACCGCCAGCGTCAGCAGGAACACGCGCAGCCGGGTGGCGGCGCGCGGGGTGATCAGCGATAGCGCGCCGAGGGCGAAGGCGGTGTCGGTTGACATCGCCGCCCCCCACCCGCGTCCCCCGTGGCCGCCGATGTTCACCAGCTCGTAAATCGCGATCGGCACGATCATCCCGCCGATCGCGGCGAGCACCGGGATCGCCAGCCGCCGGCGCTGGCGCAGATCGCCGACGTCCATCTCGCGCTTGGCCTCCAGCCCGACAACGAGGAAGAAGAACGTCATCAACCCCTGGTTGACCCAGTGGCGCAGGTCGGTCGAGACCCCCCCGCCGGCGAGCCTGACCGTCAGTTTGGCGCCCCACACCGCGTCGTAGGTGTGCGCCGAGACGTTGGCCCAGAACAGCGCCGCGACGGTCGCTCCAAGCAGTACCGCCGCGCTACCGGTCTCCGTGGAGAGGAAGTTGCGGACGGGAGCCGCGAGGTTGCGGGCCCAGGCCGTCCGGCCCCCGCTGGCGCCTGACTCGGTCGTCATCGAGCCGCGGATTATGCCCGGGAGGCGCGGACGTACACCGGCAGCGCCACCGCGTTCAGCGCGGCGCCGAGCACCAGCGGCCAGACCAGCGCGGTCTTCAGCAGCAACGCGCCGATCAGCGCGCCCCCGAACATCGACACGACGGCGGAGCTGCGCCGCAGCGTGCCCTTGCCGGTGCCGCCGAAGAGCGGCAGTCCCGAGGCCAGCGCTGTGATCGTCATCGTCAGCACGGTGGTGTTCAGATCGGGCACCGAGACGCTCCGCGCCGTCGCGTTGCGCACCCCCATCCCGAAGGCGAGCACGGCGATCACCAGATAGCCGCTGGCGCGACCGGCGCGCACGGTCATGACGGCGACCAGGACTGCCGCGACGATCAGGAAGGCGATCTCGATCATCACCGCGCGAGCCACCTGCGCGATGCGGCGCTCGGCGGTCCGGGCCGCGAGCACGCCGCCCCCACCGGCGCCAAGCGCGAATGCACCGAGCGACACCAGCGGCGCCACCACCGGCAGCTTCGCCCCCCCGGCGATCCCGAAGCCAAGCAGCACGACGTTTCCCGTCATGTTCGCGGCAAACACGCGGCCGAGCCCGAGGTAGCAGGCCGCGTCGACCAACCCGGTCGTGAACGTCAGGGCCAGCAGCATGCGCGTCAGCGGATGCCGAAGGCTGGTGACCTCGGACCCGCCGGCCCGACTCGCCGGCGGGTTCAACGCCCCGGGAGGTGGTAGATGTCCAGCGGGCCGGAACCGGCGTTGTCGGCGATGCTGCCCCCGGTGGGGAGGATGATCCGCCCCCCGACGACGATCGGCGTGCTCCAGTGGCCGGTGCCCACCGGCAGCGACGCGAGCTGAGCACCGTCGGCCGGTCGGCGAATCTCGATCGCGCCGCCGATCTCGTTGTAGACGTACAGCAGTCCGCCGGCGATCACGGGGCTCGTGCCTGGAGTCGAGTCCTTCCAGGCGACGTTGAGACGGTGATCGGCGCCGAGCACGTAGGCGGCGGTGCCGGCGGCGTCGGCCACGAACACGTACGTGCGCCCGGCCGAGCTCGTCCAGACCGCGGGCTCGCTGAACACGGCGGTCGGTCCGGGCGCAGAAATGGTCTGCAGCTGCCCGCCGGTCCGCGGCCCGGCCGGGCCGGTCGTGCCGTCGAGCGCGTTCAGGTTCAGCAGGTTCAGCTCGCCGCTCTTGCCGCCCTGCACGGCGAGGTCATCGGGCAGCAGCGCCGGCGAGGTACTGCCGAGATCCTGGTCCTCGGCGTTCAGCTGCTGCTGGTCGGTCGGCGTCCAGTTGTGCAGCAGCTGGAGGTTCGGTGAGAGCTGCAGCACGCTGTCGCCCCAGTCGGTGGAGCCGTTGAAGGCGCCGTTGCCCGTGGCCACGAGGATGTCGCCGCTCGGTTGCACGACGGCGCCGGCGCGGCCCCAGATCGCGGAGTCGCTGGCCGGGCACAAGCTCGGCGGGTCGATCAGCACGCGGCGGTTCGAGCAGAGTGAGTTGAAGACCGCCTCGATCCGCCCCGTGGCGCGGTCGATCTTCACGACGTGCCCCTCGTAGTGCGGCGTGTCGCCGAAGTACCCGTCGGTCACGACGATCAGCGACGAGCCGTCGATGCTTGGCGGCGAGGCGAGCTTCTCGCGGGTGGGATCGAAGGTCACCGTCACCGGCCATCCGCCGCTCCGCACCTGGCGGCCGGTGGCGACCGCGAGCTTGTGGACGACCCCGTCGGGGCTCGTCGCGTACACGTAGCGCCGGTCCGGGTCGGCCGTCGGCGTGGCCGTGGTGATCCGGGCGCTTCCCTGATAGGAGCCGATGTCCGACGGGGTGAACTCCCACAGCGTCTGGCCGGTCGCGGCGTCGGCGGCCAGCGTGCGACCGTACGTGGTGGTCACGATCAGCACGTCGCGCCGTCGGCCCTTGATCGCGATCGCGTGCAGCTCGATCGCCGAGCCGTCATCGACGCCGGGAAGCGTGACCCGACGCAGGCGCAGCCGGCTCACATCGGCCGTCGTGATTCCGGTGTCGTTCGGCCCCACCCCCGCCCGCTGCGCGGTGAAGTTGAACTGCGGCCAGTCACCGGCGGGGATCGCCGCCGTGGCGGCCTGGCGCGCCGCGGGACGCGGTGGATGCAGCGACGCCGTCCTGGAGGAGGTCGAGGACTGGGCGCCGCACGCCGCCAACGCAATCGTCACCCCACCGAGCGCGAGCAGCGGCCCGCGGGCGTTCACGGCGACTTACCGCCCAGAGGTACCGGAAGGACGCGGTTGAGCGTCGAGCCGAGCGACTGCAGGGTGGCTGTGGCCACCGATCCGACGGCCCCCGGCAGCTTCGCGGTGATCGCCGTAACAGCCGACACGATCCGATCGGACACGCTTGGGGTGGTGGGCGGGTTCGGCGCCGAGGGCGGGGTCGGCGTTCCCGGCCCCCGACCGCCGCCGCCCGGCGACCCACGGCCCGAGCCCGAGCCCGAGCCCGAGCCGCCGCGGCCGCGCGAGCCGCTGCCACCCGAGCCGCCGCCCGAGCGACCGCCCGGACCGGCGCCGGCGCCGTGAGTCCGGCCGTGCGAAACGGCGCGGCGCGAGGCGCCCGGGGAGCCGGTCGACGCGGCGACGCCACCACTGGCACGGCCACCGAATCCGCCGCGCCCGAGATTCACCAGCGTCTGCGCCAGCCGCTCCGACGCGCGGGCCCCGGCGCTCGCCGCGCCGAGCGGCGCGGCCGGACCGGACAGCGCCTGGCCGATCGAGCCAAGCCGGGAAAACCCGCCGGCGAACGCCAGCACGACCAGCGCGCAAGCGATCGTCCCGGGCACGAGCAGGGCCATGCCGGAGGCACCGAACAGCTGCCGCATCCATGCCCGGGCCAGGCTCATGTGGGGATGGTAGCTCCGCCCCCCAATGCTTTCCCCCGCTCGATAAGAAAAGATCCCTGCTGTGCAGCGCCTCTCGATCGCCCGATCGCTCCGTCTGGCCCTGGTCGGGCTGACGCTCGTGCTCGCCCTCGTGGCCGCGCTCGGCGTCTCCAGCCTGTACCGGGCGCGGCAGCGCTACGAGACCGCGCTCGTCCGGAGCTCGGAGCTGGCCACCGCCGCGGCGAACCTGACCAGCGCCGGGATCGCCGAGGCCGAGGTCCTGCGCGACGATCACGGGCGCTCGGCGGCCACCGACCGCCGCCAGGCCGCCGCCGCCTTCGCCGCCACCGCCGAAGCGGCGCTGACCTTCGCCCGCCCCGACCCGCCGAGCGTGCGCCTGCTGCGCCAGGAGATCGCCGCCGAGGCGGACGCCCGGCGGCTCGCCACCGGGCCACATCCCGAACAGGCGGGCGCCGCGGCCGGTCCGCTCGTGGCCGCCCGCCGGCTCGCCAACGAGATCCAGGCTCGCCAGCAGCAGCGGGAGACGGCGTCTCGCGCGCGGGCGCGCTCACAGTCGCGTCGGGCGATCGTGCTCGTGATCGTCGCCGGCGTCCTGGCCCTGATCGGCGCGCTGGCGCTGATCACCGCGCTGGTGGCAACCATGCGCCGCCCGCTCGATGAGCTCGTCCAGGCCACCCACGACCTCGCCTCGGGCCGGCTCGACCGCCGCGTCGCCCCGGCGGGCCCGCGCGAGCTGCAGGCGCTCGGCACGGCGTTCAACGCCATGAGCACCGACCTGGCCGAGGCGCAGAGCCGGATCGAGTCACAGCGCCGGCGCCTGGCCGTGACGATCGAGAGCCTCGGCGATGGCCTGCTGGTGACCGCCCCGGCCTCGACCGCGATCACCGCCGTCAACCCCCGCGCCACCGAGCTCGTACCGGAGCTTGGCGTGGGAACGCACGCCGACGCGCAGGGCAGTCCGCTGCCGCCGCTGGAGCTGGCGCTGGTCGGCGAACAACTCGTCGAGCACCACGGCCGCACGCTGGCCGTCACCGCCTCCGCGCTCGGGTCGACCGCCGACGGGGTCGCCTGGACCGTCCGCGACATCTCCGAGCGCGCGCGGCTGGAGCGCGCCAAGAGCGATTTCGTGGCCACCGCGTCGCACGAGCTGCGCAGCCCGCTGACCTCGATCAAGGGCTTTGTCGAGCTGCTGGACCGCCAGGCCGACGGGATGACCGAGCGTCAGCGTGAGTTCATCCAGATCATCCTTCGCTCGACCGACCGGCTCGTCGACCTCGTCAACGACCTGCTCGACGTCGCGCGGATCGAGGCCGACAGCGTCGAGATCAACCGCCGGCCGATCGACCTCTCGGAGGCCGTCCGCGAGGTGGTCGAGCTGATGGGCCCGCGGATCGCCGAGAAGCGCCAGGAGCTCGGCCTGTACGTCGCCCCGTCGCTCCCGCTGGCGCTGGCCGACGCCGGGCGCGTGCGCCAGATCGTGGCCAACCTGCTGACCAACGCGCACCTGTACACGCCCGAGGGCGGCCGGATCGATGTCAGCGCAGAAGTCGAGCGCGCGTGGGTCCAGATCACGGTGACCGATTCGGGCATCGGGATGACCGCCGACGAGGTCGAGCACGTGTTCGAGCGCTTTTACCGGGGAAGCCCACCAACCCGGGACGCGCACAAGGCGCCGGGCACCGGCCTCGGCCTGTCGATCGTGAAATCGCTCGTCGACATGCAGGACGGCCAGATCACCGTCTCCTCCGAGCCCGGCCACGGCACGACCTTCACCGTGCTGCTGCCAGCCGCGCCCGCCGCCGAGGCCGAGCCGTCGTTCGAGGCGCTGCGTGGCCGCCGCGTGCTCGTCGTCGACGACGAGCCGGAGATTGCGCAGCTGATCGCCGATCAGCTCGCGCCGCTCGACGTCCACACGACGATCGTTGCCGACGGCGGCGAGGCCTTGCGAATCCTCCGCGCCGAGCGCTTCGACGCGGTCACGCTCGACGTGATGATGCCCGGGCTCGACGGCTTCGCCGTGGTGCGCCGGCTGCGCGAGGACCCCGACCTACGTTCGCTGCCCGTCGTGTTCGTGTCGGTCTTCTCCGGTCGCCGCGAGCTGGCCGGGGAGTGGGTCGTGGCCAAGCCGATCGACGCCGACGAGCTGCGCGACGTGCTCGGGGCGGCGGTCAGGTCGGGGCGGACCCGCGTGCTCGTCGTCGGCCGCGAGGAGCTGCGGGCCTCGTTGGAGCCGGCGCTCGACGAGCTCGGTATCGAGCATCGCTGGGAGCTGACCGGCGCCGCGGCGGCCCGCGCCTGCGAGGAGCGCCGCTTCGAGGTGGCTTTGGTCGACGTCGGGCTCCGCAACCCGCAGGCTGTGCTCCAGGCCCTGGATCTCCGCGGGCGCCGCGTGCGCCGCGCCGTGATCCTGTTCTCCGACGGCGTCACGCCGGTCCCGGGCGGCGTCGAGCGGCTCGGCATGGAGGTCGTCCCCGTCGCCCAGGCCGCTCGGGCGCTGCTCGCCACCCTGCGCGGCGAGCTCGGCGCCCGGCAATAGGCCGGGAGAATTGCCGTCGTCGACCCCGAGCGAGGTACGCTGAGCACGATGACCGTGACCGACAGGGGCGAGTTGACGCGCGAGGTCGAGCGTCTGCGGGCCGAGTTGGGCCGTCGGGAGCAGGAGGCGGCCGACAAAGAGCGCCAGCTGGAGCGCTACGCCGCCGACCTGCGCGAGACGTTCAAGCAGGAGCGCGCCCGTTCCCAGGAGCTGCAGCGCTCCTACATGGCCACCGTTCGCGCCCTGTCGAACGCGGTCGAAGCCCGTGACGCCTACACCGGCAAGCACGCCGATCGCGTCGCCGCCTACGGGATGGAGATCGCGCGCGGGCTGGACGTGCGGATGGCCGACGGCGCGTCGACCGAGTTCGGCTTCCTGCTCCATGACGTCGGCAAGGTCGCGATCCCCGACGCCATCCTCTACAAGCCGGGCAAGCTCACCGACAAGGAGCGGGCGCTGATGTGCCAGCACCCGCTGATCGGGGCGCAGATCATCGCCGGGATCGAGTTCCTCGGCGAGGCGGCCGACGTCGTGCGCTCCCACCACGAATTCTGGGACGGCAGCGGCTACCCGGACGGCCTGGCCGGCGAGGAAATCCCGCTGGCCGCCCGCGTGTTCGCCGTCGCCGACGTGCTCGACGCGCTCACCACCGACCGCCCCTACCGCCCCGCGTCGGACTTCGTCCGGGCCCGGGAGATGATCGTCGCGGAGGCGGGCACGCACTTCGACCCGGCCGTGATCGACGCCTTCGGCGCGATCTCTGACGAGCGCTTCCGCCACATCAGCGAGAGCATCCGATGAGTCGATCGGTGCTCGTCGTCGACGACGACCCGTTCATCCGCAAGCTGATCGCCACGACGCTGGAGGATGTCTCCGATTTCGAGCTGCATGAGGCGCACGACGGCGTCGACGCGATCGAGGTGGCTCGTCGGGAGCAGCCCACGCTCGTGTTCCTCGACGTCGACATGCCGCGCCTCGACGGGATCTCCGCGTGCCGCGAGCTGCGCGCCGCGCCCGAGACCAGCACCGCGACGATCGTGATGCTGACGGCGGCGCACGGTGACGGCGTCGAGCGGCGGGCCGAGGAGGCCGGCGCCGACCTGTTCCTGACCAAGCCGTTCAGCCCGCTCGACCTGCTCAGGCTCGTCGACGAGCTGAATACCAGCGCCTGAGGTCCGGGCGAACATGCTCACCTCGCCCGCGCCGTTCACGTGGCGCGACGGCGAGCGGCTGATCGTGTTCGGGCGCGGCGCCGTCGGTGAAGCGGTGGAGCGGATCGGCGCGGGCTACACGCTGCTCTCCACCGCACGCGCGATCGCTCGCGTGCCCGAGCTGGCGGCCGCCGCGGGCGCCGTCCACGAGGTCGGACCGGGTCGCGTCGACGAGCTGGCCGGCGCGCTGCGCGCCGAGGTCACCGGCGGGCGCTTGGTCGCGTTCGGCGGCGGGCGCGTGATCGACGTGGCGAAGGCGCTGGCCGCCGCCGACCCGCCCCGCCGCGTGGCGGCGATTCCGACCACGCTGTCGGGCGGCGAGATGACGCTCGTGCACCGCCACGCCACCGGCGTGCCACTCGACACCCCCCGCGCGCGCCCCGACATCGTCATCAACGACCCGGTGCTGAGCGCCTCGCAGCCGGCGGCGCAGCTCGCCGAGAGCGCCGCCAACGCGCTCGGCCACGCCGCCGAGGGCCCGCTCACCCCGCTGCGCAACCCGGCCTCGCGCCTCACCGCGCTGGAGTCCGTGCGGCTGCTGGCCGCTGCCTACGCGCCGGACGTCGACGTCGATTCCGACGCGGCGCGCGACACGCTGGCGCTGGCCGCGCTGCTGGCCGGCTACGTGATCGGCTCCAGCTGGTACGGGATGCATCACGTGCTGTCACAGACGGTCGCCCGCTTCACCCCCGTCGGCCACGGCGCCGCCAACGCGATCATGCTCCCGTGGTCGTTGCGGGCACTGCGCCAGCGTTTCCCCAACGAGCTCGCCGCGTTCGACGCGGCCTGCGGCGATGACGTCGTGGCCTTCTCCGAGCGGCTACGCGAAGCGACCGCATGCGGACGGCTGCGCGACGGGGGCGTCACCGCCGAGCAGCTGGACGTGTGCGTGTCAGAGGCCTCGAGCCGGCCGGAGCTGAACATGACCCCGCCGCCCGCCGACGCCGACGAGCTGCGCGACCTGTACGCCGCCGCCTTCTAGGAGATCTTGATCAACACCAGCGTGTTGATCACGAACAGGCACGCGAACGCGATCGTCCAGCGGTTCAGGTTGCGCTCGACGAGCGAGCCGCCGCCGAACGGGCCTGCGCCGGTGCCAACGCCAAAGGCGCCGGACAGCCCGGCGTCCTTGCCGGAGTGCATCAGGATCAGGAAGACCAGGACGATGCTGAAGATCACCTGGACGACGTCGAGGAGCGTGGTCATCGCGGTTGAGATGGTAGCTGCTCGGCGTTGGCGCGCGCCGCAGCGGGTTCGGCGGGCTCGGCGGGCTCGGCGGCGAACTCGGAGAGCTCGGTCAACGCCTGGACCTCCTCGCGCCGGCGCCGCAGCTCGGCGGTGGCCCGGTCGAGCGCCTTCAGGACCTCGATCGCCTCGGCCCGCAGCGTGCGATCGAGGTCCCGCCAGTCGGCGTCAGACAGCTTGCCCGTGCCGTGGTCGAGCTCGGCGTCGCGGATCTCCCGGTACTTGGCGTCGCGCGCCGCCTCCAGGTCCTGCACGTCGCGCTCGGCCGTCAGCGCGCCCTCGGGGTCGGCCACGCCCGAGTTCCGCTGGCGCCGCAGCGGGCCGGTGACGAACACCGCCAGCGCCGCCAGCACCAGCAGGACGATCAGGAACTCCGTCACGCGATCCGCCCGCTCACCGTGAGGCCAGCTCGCGCGCCAGCCGCGCCGCGTATGGCGCGAGGCTGCGCCGGCGGGCCAGCGCCGGTATCGGCCACAACGCGATCAGCCCGCCAAAGGCGGTGATCAACGCGCCGATCCACAGCCAGGTGACGAGCGGGGAGACGATCAGTAGGAACTCCACCGACCACGGGTGGCGGATGTACTGGTCGGTGAGGCCGACGATCGCCCGCGCCTGCAGGACACCCAGCGATTGCTGGACCTGCGGATTGCGGGCCTGCGCCGGCGTCAGCTTCCGCATCAGCCCCTCGAACACGCTGTCGCCCCTCGTGATCGCCGGCTGCAGCGGGGTCAGGTTGGGGTCGACGATCGTCCAGATGTCCCTCGTCAACCCGGCCTGCAGCCCGACGTTGGAGTCGGCGTTGCCGACGAACGCCTCCGAGATCGGTCCGGCCGAGCCGTTGAAGCCCGCCGGGTAGAAGCCGCGGGTCGTCCGCAGCGTCGTCACGTGGCTGCCGTTGTGGTAGACGGCCAGCACGGCGCCGAAGGAGACCTTGGCCGCGGTGGCCACCGCGGTCGGGCGAACGTACTTGATGGTGTAGCCGTCGACGCGGGCGCTCTGGCCCGGCTTCATCGTCACCTCGCGCTGATGCTGGAACGACGAGGATGCGGCCACGCCGATCAGCAGCACGGCCAGGCCGGCGTGGGCGGTGTAGCCGCCATAGCGCCGTCGGTTGCGCCGGACGAGCGAGACAAACGCCACCGGCCAGATCTCCTTGGCGAATGCCCGCCGGGCGCTCGTGCCCCGGTACATCTCCTGCGCCACGCTGGCCAGCACGAACGCGCCGAGCATGAACATCAGCAGCGCGAGCGGCTTCGTGTCGGCGTTCGTCCCGACCAGCAGCCACACCAGCACGGCCAGCGCGACGCCGATCGGGAAGGTGAAGTTCCGCCGCAGATTCGCCACCGTGACCCGGCGCCAAGCGATGATCGGCCCGATCCCCGACAGCAGCACGAGGATCAGCGCCAGCGGGACGATGAACGGCTTAAACGCGGGCGGACCGACCGACACCTTCGTTCCGGTCAGCGCCTGCGAGACGAGCGGGAAGACCGTCACCCAGAAGATCACGAACACCATCGCCACGAGCACCAGGTTCTGGAACAGGAAGATCGCCTCGCGGGAGATGAGAGAGTCGATCTGGCTCTCCGAGCGCAGCGCGTCGCGGCGGGTGCTGACGAGGTAGATGCCGCCCGCCAGCATCACCCCCAGCAGGATCACGAACGGCACGCCGAGCGTCGAGGCGCCAAAGGCGTGAATCGAGTCGAGCACGCCGGAACGCACGAGGAACGTGCCGAACACCGACAGCAGGCCGCACAGCAGGACCAGCGAGACGTTCCAGACCTTCAGCATCCCCCGCTTCTCTTGGATCATGATCGAGTGGATGAAGGCGGTGCAGGCCAGCCACGGCATCAGCGCGGCGTTCTCCACGGCGTCCCAAGCCCAGTAGCCACCCCAGCCGAGCTCGGTGTAGGACCAGCGGGCGCCGAGCAGGATCCCGACGCCGAGGAACAGCCACGCGGCGAGCGCGAACCGACGCGAGATCCGCAGCCACTCCGAGCCGACGCTGCGCGTGATCAGCGCCCCGATCGCGAACGAGAACGGGATCGCCATCAGCGTGTACCCCGAGTACAGCATCGGCGGGTGGATCATCATGCTCGAGTGCAGCAGCAGCGGGTCCAGCCCGGCGCCCTGGGCGGGCGGGTTTGCCGTGGTCGCGAACGGGTTGGCGTAGAAGACCATCAGCATCGTGAAGAACGCCCCGAAGCCGAGCAGCACCGCGGTCGCGTAGGGGGCGATCGCGCGCATCCGCTTGCGCGTCAGGAACAGCGCGAGGCTCGACCAGCCCGACAGCAGGAACACCCACAGCAGCAGCGAGCCCTCCTGCGAGGACCACGGCGCGGCCAGCTTGTAGAACAGCGGCGTAGTCGTCGACGAGTGCTCGGAGACGACGTTGTAGGCGAAGTCGTTGCGGATGAACGCCACTTCGAGAATCACGAAGGCGATCAGCGCCAGCGAGAACAGGGCGTAGACCGCGCGACGGCCGGAATCGACCCAGTCGTCGTCGCGGGTGCGCGCGCCGTACAGCGAGGCGCCAACGCCGTAGACGGCGGTGATCAGACCGAGGATCAGGATCGCGCGGCCGAGCAGTGCCATCTACAGACGGATCCGGCGGTCGGGCTGGAGCATCAGTTGTAGGCGGTGGCGCTCTTGGAGGCCTTCGGCGGTGCCACCTGATACTTCGACGGGCACTTCGTCGTCAGCGAGTCGTTCTGACCGGCGAAGGTCGTGCCGGACGCGTACGCCGCCCCGGACGGCGCCCCGGACGGGGCGGTCACGTTCACCAGCACGCCGCGGCCATTGGCGAACGGGTCGGGCACGATCCCCGTGTAGCGTACGGTGGCGTACTCGTTCAGCTTCGGGTCGCGGACCTTGAAGTAGAGCGCCGTGCCGTCCTGATAATGGCTGGTCACCGTGCCGGCGAGGATGTAGCCCTGACCCGGCTGCGCTCGCTTCAGCAGCTGGCTAACGGTGAGCTCGTCACGCCCGGCGCTGAAGCTGGTCCAGATCAGCGCCGAGGCGAGCAGCAGCGCAGCGGTCAGAGCGACCGTCATTCGGATCATGCGCCTCCGACCGGGGTCCATGCGGCGGGATTCTCCCACAGGCGACGCCGGCAGCGCCTCACCGTGCCCGATCCGCGGCCTCCGATTAGCGTGGTGTTAACGACCAGGAAAACTTCTGCCGATAGCGAAACCAACATGCAGTTCGACCGTTACTCATCATGAACGTGCTAGTCAGAAATAAACGAGGCGAGAAGGGCACGCGGCATCGCCGCCAGTCGCCTGGGGCATTGCTTGCACCGCGCTCTCCCGCGCGGGCCACGCACCAGCCGCAGGGACCGGTCGATGACGGCTCCCCGGAGCGCCGGCATCTGCACGGCCAGGTCGAGGACAGCGCCACCTACACCTGCCAGTGCGGCTACGTGTTCGAGGCGCTGGTCTCCACCACCGTCGACTGCCCGCACTGCGGCGACGGCCAGGCCTGGTAGGGAATCGGCTGGCGCCGATTCCCTTCCGAGTTTTGCTGGCGCAAAACTTCGGGGGCGCCCTAGGCTGCGGCCACGCGGGCCCGCTGTCGCTCCGGAGTGATCCGCACGACGTTCCAGGCCAGGCCGACGCGCTGCATGGCCAGGATCAGCAGGCCCGAGGGGTCGAGCTCGTACCAGCGCAGGCCGTGGAAGGCGGAGCGCGGGAACGCGTGGTGGTTGTGATGCCAGGACTCACCGAGGGACAGGACGGCGAGCCAGCCGACGTTCGTGGAGTGATCCTCGACGTCGAACCGGCGGCTGCCGAAGAAGTGGCACACGGAGTTGACCGACCACGTCACGTGGTGCACGAGGAAGATCCGCACGAGACCGCCCCACACCAGCCCGCGCAGCGCGCCGCCGGCGGTGAAGCCGTGCAGGACGAAGCCGGCCGCCGTCGGGATCAGCAGTGACGCCAGCACCAGCAGGGGGAAGCGACGGCCGATCCGGCGCATCGCCGGATCCTCGTAGAGGTCGGCGGCGTAGCGCTTCCAGTCGGCCTGGCCCTGGGTCTCCAGCAGCCAGCCGCAATGGGCGTAGAGGAGCCCGCGCAGGCCGCTGCCGTGACCGACGTGCGGGCTGTGGGGATCGCCCTCGGCGTCGGTGTGGGCGTGGTGCTTGCGATGGTCGGCGACCCAGTCCATCACCGAGCCCTGCACCGACAGCGACCCGAGCACGGCGAACGTGCGCTCCACCCAGCGGTGCGTCTGGAAGGCGCGATGGGTCAGCAGCCGGTGGAAGCCGACCGTGATCCCGACGGCGGTCACCACGTACATGACGGCGAGGATCCCGAGATCGGTGAGGTCGACGGCGCTGTTCCACAGCAGCACGATCGCCGCGATCACGCCGAGCAGCGGCACGACGACGCCCAGCAGGTTGGCAACGCGCTCAGTTTTGGTCACACCGCCAGCGTGTCATACCGAAGCAGCGATTTCTTGCGCTCCTGCACGGCCCAGGAGCGCGTTTTTTATACGAAAGCGACTACTTCAGCAGGTCATGCCCGTGCGACACGATCGACTGCGTCACGTCGCGGATGAACTTCGCGTTCGCCGTGGCCAGGTTCGACACCCACTCGATGTCGCTCTTGCCCGGCCCGCGCTCGATGCCGCTGGCGATCGCCTTCAGGGCCTTCTCGTAGTTGCTGAGCGTCGTGTCGCCGGCCTCGCGGCCGGCCTCGATGATCCGCTCGTTCAGCTTGCGCAACCGCGCGGCGGCGGCGTCGAAGCGCTCCTCGGCGGCCGCCTGGGCGTCCTTGGCGACCTTCGCCGCGGTTGGCCGCGAGCTCTTGCCGGCGGCAGCCTTCGTCGCAGCCGGCTTCTTGGCCGCGGTAGACCTGGCCGCTGGCTTCTTGGCCGCGGCCGTCCTCGCCGCAGCAGGCTTGGCGGCGGTCGCGCGCTTGGCCGCCGGCTTGCGGGCCGGCGACTTCGGGGTGGCGCTCGTGCTGGAAGAACTGCTCGCGGTTGGCTTCGGCCTCGAAGCCCCGCGCCTGGCTGGCGGCATCTGTCGCTCCTGGGGAGGGGTGGCGGGTTGGCGCAACCCTACACCGGTGAGACAATGCCCTGCAGGCATCGGATGAGCCAACGAATCAAGGAGTAGGACATGCGGGTACGGAATCTCGGTCGGTGCGCTCTCGTCGCGACGTGCGCCGCGGGCGCGCTGGCGATCAGCGGGTGCGGCGCCTCGAACACCGTGTCGCACGCCGCCGCGGGCGTGTCGAACCTGGTCGACCCGGTCGCCCAGGCGGCCGTGGTGTCCGCTTCGAGTTCGGGCTACAAGCTGTCCATGCAGATGCAGGCGACCTCGCCGGCGCTCGGGGGAGCGATCGACGCCACGGGCACGGGCAGCTTCTCCCCCGCGAACAGGGTAGGCACCCTGACGATGAACTTGAACCTCGGGTCGAGCTCCGCCGTGTCGGCCCTGCTCGGGAGCACGCTCACGATCCAGGCGGTCATCGACCATGAGACCTACTACATGAAGCTGCCCGCCGCGCTGACCTCGAAGCTCCCC
>DASZLC010000050.1:0-15656 GCA_035552615.1 Solirubrobacteraceae bacterium | reverse complement strand
TGCGAGGAGTGCGACGTGCCAAAGCCCGATCACGTGGACTACTGGCTCCATGGAATTGAGCTCGATGCCTACTACGCGAAGGCGGGCGTCGTGGTCCAGCTCGACGGCGCCGACAACCACAAGAGCTGGGCGCAGATCAAGACCGACCACCAGAACGACCTGATCCTTCGAGGCCACGGGCTGATCGTGATCCGCTACGACTCCGACCAGATCCACCGTCGCCCGCTGATGGTTCGCGGCGACATCTTGGCCGCCCTGGCACGGTGAGCAGGCCCCAAGGTTCAGGCAAGCACGGCCGTACGCGACCGCCACCGAGAGTCGCACAGGCGCTCGCACGCGACCGCCACGCCCGCGGCGCAGACGAACACCGACGGCCAGGCGCCGATCAGCAGGCCAAGGACGTGCGAGGCGACGAACGCCCCGAGCCCGATCGCGGTGAGCCGCCACATCGTCCGGGTGCCGGCGCGGCGGCGCCACAACGCCATGCAGCCGAGCCCGAAGCCGGCCAGGACGACGCCGCCGAGCGGGCGCGAGCCGCTCGCTACGGCCACACCGAAGCCGGCGATCAGCCCCGCAGCGGCCGGGACGGACGTCGGGATTTCGTCAACCGAGAGCACGACAGCCGATTATGCCGGGCGCTCCAGGAAGGCCGAGCGCAGCGCCTCGTAGCGCGCCCCGCCGAGCGCGGGGAGCGAGCGGAACAGCGTCACCGTCGAGGCGGTGAACGGCAGCGTGCTCACGAGCCGCGGCGTCGTGCGACCACGACCGGGCGGCCCAGCGCCGCCTGCGCGCTGGCCCCGCCGCACCCGCGCCACGGTCACGTGCGGCAGGAACGGCCGCGGCTCGGGCTCGTGGACGCCGAGCTCCACCAGCTCGCGGGAGATCCGCTCCTGCAGCCCGGCCAGGCGCCGCGAGCGATCCTCGATCCGCACCGCGATCACGCGCGGCCGTCGTGGTGGCAGGTTCAGCGCCGCGCCGACCGTCAGCTCCAGGACGGGCGGCTCGGCGGCACGGGCGCACGCCGCGCCGATCGCGTCGACCTCCGACAGCGGCCGGTCGCCGAGGAAGCACAGCGTGAGATGCAGCGACTCGGCAGCTACCGCGCGCCGCGTGGGGTCAGACGCGGCGAGGGCGCCGGACCACCGCGAAAGCGCCGCTCGCACCGCGTCGGGCAGTTCCAGCGCGACAAACAGGCGTGCGTCAGTCACTCACCATCGAGGAGCAAACGGCGCAGGAGGTGCAGCGCCACCGACGTGGAGCGGTCGCGCACGTCGCTGCGGTTCCCTGGCAGCCGTGCCATGCGCGTGATCCGCCCTCCGTCGCGCCGGGCGACGGAGAAGCAGACGGTCCCCACCGGCTTCTCCTCGGTGCCGCCGTCGGGGCCGGCGATCCCGGTGATGCCGATGCCAAACGACGATCCGAAGCGCTCGATCGCCCCAGCGGCCAGCGCCTCGGCGACCTCGTTCGAGACCGCGCCGACCCGCGCGATCAGCGCCGGGTCAACGCCAACCAGATCGACCTTGGCCTCGTTCGAGTACGGCACCACGCCGCCGGCGAAGTACGCCGAGGCGCCGGCCCGCTCGGTGAGCCGCGCCGCCATCAGCCCACCCGTGCACGACTCGGCCACGGCGATGGTCTCCTCGCCCAGCAGCTTCACGATCTGATCGTCGATCGTCGAGCCGTCGCGCGAAAAGAGTTGCTCGCCGTGGCGCTCGGCGATGAACGCGACGAGCGCGTCGTATGCGGGCTGGGCCGGCGGCTCGAACCGCGTGGACACCTCGATCTCCGAGCGCCGCAGACACGTCGTGATCTCCAGCGGCGCCAGGTCGAGCCCCGCCTCGGCGCCGGCGCGCAGCGTAGCGGCGATCTCGGACTCGGGGATTCCGAACAGGCGCACGATCTCGGTGCGATACGAGGTCGCGCCCGCGATCGCCGCCCGGAACGCGTCCGTCTCGACCGCCACGCGCCACATCGGCTGCAGCTCGCGCGGGGGTCCGGGCAGCACGACGACGGTCGGGCCGCGGCCCTCACCACCCGGCGGGACGATCAACCCCGGGGCGGTGCCGATGGGATCGAGCACGGTCGCTCCGGCCGGGATCACCGCCTGCTTGCGGTTCGACTCCCGGATCGCGTCGGGGTCAAGCCCGCGCCAGCGCTCCATCATCGGCCGCAGGATCTCGGCGATCCGCTCCTCCAGCGGCCCATCGAGCACCATCTCGCGCCCGGCGAAGCGCCCGACGATCTCGGCCGTGAGGTCGTCCGCGGTCGGCCCGAGGCCGCCGCTGGTGATGATCACGGCCATCCCCTGCTCGGCCATGTAGCGCAGCGACGCGATCAGGTCCTCGGGCCGGTCGCCGACGATCTGGATCATCGCGGCGTCGACTCCGAGCTCGCGCAGCCGCTCCGACAGCCACGGGCCGTTGCGGTCGGAAATGATCCCTGTCAGCACCTCGGTGCCGGTGACGAGGATGCCCGCCCTGACCGGTGCGCCGCTCATGTGCAGGTCGGCAAGTGACCCGCCGGGAGCGGGTGCTGGCCGCTGGGGGTCAGCTCGAAGTTGATCGCGGTCGTGGACGGAGAGACCGTGGTGCGCTTGCCGTTGACCTTCATGTCGACGGAATTGTTACCGAGGGTGACGAGCAGCTTCGAAGCCCGCTCGATCGGGACCTTCTGCCCCGGGCTGTACGTCACGCCCGGGATCAGCACCTTGCCGCGGCCGTCGTCGACGCACACGTACACGGCGCTGGTCGGCGTCAGCTGCAAGCGCACCGTGGTCGGCGCGGCGGGCACCGCCTTGTGCGTCGCCGGCGATGCCGGCGCGTGGGTCGCCGCGTGATGGGAAGGCTTGTTGTGCAACCCGGTGACCGGTGTCAGCGGCTTGTTCGTGCCGCTGCCCGACCCGACGATGTACAGCACCACGCCAACCGCCACGATCACCGCGGCGATGATCGCCCACGGCGGGAGCAGCGGCCCCCGCGCGGCACGCTCACGCTCACGGCTGAGCGAGGCGATCGGCCGCAGCTCGCCGTCGCTGGGCCGCTCGTAGCGGCGCTTGTAGTCGTCGATCAGCATCCGGCTGTCGAGACCGAGGTAGTCGCCGTAGGTCCTCAGGAAGCTCTTCACGTACACGGGGCCCGGCAGCAGATCCCACTCCTCGTTCTCGATCGCGCGCAGGTACTTGGCGCGGATTTTCGTCCGCGTCTCGACCTCGCTGATGTCGATCCGCGCGCGCATTCGCGCCTCGCGGAGAGTCGAGCCGATGTCCGCCATTAGCAGCCGAAGGCTAGCGCCGACGCTCAGACGGGCGGCGCCGGCGCACGCCTCAGAGCTCGTCGGCCGGTTGGGGCGGATCGGCGCTGGTGTCGGGGACCGAGACCGGCGACAGCGCCGGTGCGTGCCCCTCGGCCAGGTGGACGAGGATCCGCGGCACGTCGGACTCCGTGATCAGCACCTGCCGCGGCTTGGAGCCCTCGTAGCCGGAGATGATCCCGCGCCGCTCCAGCATGTCGATCAGGCGCCCCGCGCGCGTGTATCCGAGCCGCAGCCGGCGCTGCAGCATCGAGGTGGAGGCGGTGCCCATCTGAGCCACGAGCGAGATCGCCTCCTCCAGCAGCGGATCTTCGTTGGGGTGAAACTCCGGGTCGTCCGAGGACTCCGAGGCCCCGTCGGCGGGAACCTCCTGGAGCAGCTCCTCCTGGAACTCGGGCTCCCCCTGCCGGCGCCAGGCGTCGGTGATCTCGGCGATCTGCTCCTCGTCGATGTAGGCGCCCTGGATCCGCTGCACGCGGTTGGACCCGACCGGGGAGAACAGCATGTCGCCCTGTCCAAGCAGCGACTCGGCGCCGTTCTGGTCGAGGATCACGCGCGAGTCGGTCTGCGAGGACACGGCGAAGGCGATTCGCGACGGCACGTTGGCCTTGATCATGCCGGTGATCACGTCGACGCGCGGCGACTGGGTGGCCAGCACCAGGTGGATGCCGACGGCGCGGGCCTTCTGGGCCAGGCGGATGATCGAGTCCTCGACGTCGGCCGGCGCCACCATCATCAGGTCGGCGAGCTCATCGATCACGCACAGGATGTACGGCAGCGGCGGGTCGCCGTGCTTCTCCCGGTAGCGGTTCAGCTCGGGCAGGCTCCGCGTCCGGGCCAGCGACATCGTGCCGTAGCGCTGCTCCATCTCCTTGACGAGATTCTGCAGCGCGTTGGCGGCCATGCGCGGGCTGGTGATGACCGGGGTGAGGAGATGCGGGATCGACTCGTAGTGGTTCAGCTCGACCTGCTTGGGGTCGACGAGCACGAGCCGGGCCTCGTGCGGGCTGGCGCGCAGCAGGATCGAGGACAGCATCGCGTTCACGCACGCGGACTTGCCGGCGCCGGTGGTGCCGGCCACGAGCAGGTGCGGCATCTTCGCCAGGTCCGCGCCGATCGCGCGCCCGCCGATGTCCTTGCCGAGCCATACCGTCAGCGGCGACCAGTCCTCGGGCGGATCCTGGAAGACGTCGCCGAGATGCACGATCCGGCGGTTGGCGTTCGGCACCTCGATCCCCACCGCGGTCTTGCCGGGGATCGGGGCGAGGATGCGGACGTCGGTGGCGGCGAGCGCGTAGGCCAGATCGTCCTTCAGGTTCGCGACCTTGGAGACCTTCGTGCCCGGGGCGAGGCGCAGCTCGTAGCGGGTGATGTGCGGCCCGGTGACACGCCCGATCACCTTCGCGTCGATCCCGAAGTGTCCGAGCGTCTCGATCAGGTTGCGGGCCACCGCCTCCTGGCCGGCGGTGTCGGGCCTGGCCGCCTCGCCGGTGGAGCGCGTCAGCGCGCGTGCGCTCGGCACGCGCCAGACAAAGTCCGGGTCGTCGGTCACCGAGGCGCGGTAGCGACCCTGCGGGGTGAGCGCGGACGGGTCGACCGGGTCGGGCGGCCCGAACTGCGTGCCCCCGGGCTCGTCGTCGAGCTCGAGCTCGGGCACCGGGTCCTCGGCGCTCAGCTCGTCCCCCGGAGGTTCGGCGCCAGCCGAACCTCCAATGGAGTCCGCTTTAGCGGACTCCACGGCGTCGTCGTCGCCGTCCCGGGCGACGGCGAACGGGTCATGCAGCTCGGGCCGCCGCAGCCGCCCGTCGTCGTCCAGCTGGACCTCGTCCTGGTCGGAGGCCTCGATCGGCGGCGCCTCGACGTGGGTGGCGCGGATGATCAACTCGGCCGTCTCCGGCTCGGGAATAGCGAAGCCCTCGTCCTCCGCCACCGGCGAGCGCACCGCACTCGTCGGCGCCTCGGCAGGGCGCAGCATCGTCTGCCCGGTCTCGCGGATGTGGACGCCGGCCACGCGGATCGCCGAGGCCAGCGTCGCCCCGGACAGCAGGATCAGGGCGGCGATCAGCAGGAACACGGCGAGAATGTCGGCGCCGACGGTCGAGAACAGGTGTGAGCAGACCCAGTACTCGCACGCTCCGAGGATCCCGCCGTGGGACTCCATCGCGCGCGCCTGGAAGATCTCGGCTGAGGCGAGACGGCCTGGACCGAGCCCGAGCGTGCCGGCCGACAGCGCCAGCGTCAGCGCCGCCACCAGGCAGGTCGTGCCGGTGCGCAACGGACGATCGGGCGGCCGCAGCTCGCGCGCCAGGACCAGGCCACCGGTGACGATCAGCCCGATCGGGATGCCGTATCCGATCTCGCCGAGGAGGAACTTCGTGCCCTTCACGGTGCCGTTGCCGACCGTTCCGCCGGCCCAGTGGAAGTAGTCGACGCCGGCCAGGAACACCCCGACGGCGATCAGCGCAAGGCCCAGGATGTCAAGCTGGTGCGGCGCGAGCACGACCCGGAACGACGGGCGGCCGCCCAGCATCGAGCGCCGAGCGCGCGGCGGCGGGGCCGTCTTGGACGCCTTCCGAGCGGCGGGCTTCTTGCGGGTGCGGGCGGCGGCCATCTCCGAGGAAGTTGCTTCGACGCCGCCGGGCCGCCTCCTGCCCCGCTGCGCCCAGGCTGCAATCGCCGATTCTCAGCGGAAATTCTTCAAGACCCGGCCTACCATCCGTATGAGATGTCGGAGTTCGAGCGCCCACCCCGCGTGCTCGTCGTCGAGGACGACGACGCGATCGCCCAGGTTCTGCAGCGCTCGCTGCGGATGGAGGGCTACGACGTCCGGATCGCCGGCGACGGGATCAGTGCGCTCGATGTCGCCCATGCCTTCCTCCCCGACCTCGTGATCCTCGACCTCGGGCTGCCGAAGCTCGACGGCGTCGAGGTGGCGAAGACGATCAGACAGACCGACGACGTCCCGATCCTCGTGCTGACGGCGCGCGACGCCGTCGAATCGCGCGTCGAGGGCCTCGATTCCGGCGCCGACGATTATCTCGTGAAGCCGTTCGAGCGCCAGGAGCTGCTGGCGCGGCTGCGCGCCCTGCTGCGGCGCCGTCCCCCGCGCGGTCAAGCGGCGCTGGCCGTCGGCGACCTGAAGCTGAATCCGGACACGCACGAGGTGAGTCGCGGCGAGCGCCACGTCGACCTCACGCAACGAGAATTCGAGCTGCTGGAGTACCTGATGCGCAACGAGCGGATCGTCGTCTCCCGCCAGCGACTGCTGGACGAGGTCTGGGGTTATGACCCGTTCAGCATGACTAATACCATCGAGGTGTTCGTCTCGAACCTCCGGAGGAAGCTTGAAGCGGAAGGCGAGCCCCGGCTCCTACATACGATCCGCGGCGCGGGGTACGTACTCCGCGTATAGATCGGTCCCGATCCGCTGGCGGCTGGCCGGCGGCTCGGCGGCGCTGACGCTCGTGATTCTCGCCGGATTCGCCGCGATCGTCGGCGTGGTGACGACGCGCCAGGTACGCGGCGAGTTCTACAACCAGGTGAACGCCGAGGCGACCGCACTGAAGTCGCGGCTCGGGGGCCTGCGGGTCGGCCCCACCGGCGGGCTGAACTGCGACGACGTGCTCCAGCTCGACGACTACGCCAGCTCGGAGGACGCGCAGATCCGGATCTACGACCTCGGCGACGGGAGACTCGCCTGCGCGCAGGGGCAGACGCTGTCGAAGACCTCGCCGGCGCCGTCGCCGAGCTTCCCGCCGCCCGCCAACACCGGCGTGTTCGACGAGCTCGGCTACCGGGTGAACGTGCAGACGATCAGGGTGAAGCCGGCCGGCGACTTCGCGCTGCTGTACGCCCGGCCGTACTCGGACACCGATCACACGCTCGCCAAGGTCCGCGTGTTCCTGATCCTCGGCGTGCTCGGCGGGACGATCTTCGCGCTGCTGGCCGGGCTGGCCACGGCGGGGCGGGCGATGCGGCCGATCTCGGAGCTGAGCGATGCCGCCCGGGAGATCGAGCGGACCCGCGACCCGAGCCGCCACATCCCGCATCCCGAGGCGGAGGACGAGATCGCCGACCTGGCCCGGACGCTGGAGGGGATGCTCGGCGCGCTCGACGATGCCCGCGGGGAGACCGAGTCGATGCTGGAGCGCCAGCGCGAGTTCGTTGCCGACGCCTCGCACGAGCTGCGCACGCCCCTGACCAGCGTCCTGGCCAACTTGGAGCTCCTGGCCGACGAGCTGGACGGTGAGCAGGCCGAGTCGGCGAAGGCGGCGCTGCGTTCGACGCGGCGGATGCGGCGGCTCGTCGGCGATCTGCTGCTGCTGGCTCGCGCCGACGCCAAGCGCGAGCAGCGCTCTCGACCGACCGACCTCAGGGAAGTGCTGCTGGAGGCCGCCGCCGAGCTCGGACCCGTCACGGACGCGCACGCAGTAGTGATCGATGCCGGCGCCGCGCCGGTCGACGGCGTCCGGGACGACCTGCACCGGATGACGCTGAACCTGCTGGAGAACGCAGTGCGCCACACCCCGCCCGGCACCGAGATTCGCGCCGCCACCTACACGCGTGACGGCAGCGCGGTCCTGGTCGTCGAGGACCACGGACCCGGGATCCCTCCCGAGCTGGCGGTGCGCGTGTTCGAGCGCTTCGTGCGCGGCGGCGGCGACGGCGGCCGCGGCTCGGGGCTCGGGTTGGCGATCGTCCGGGCGGTCGCCGAGTCGCACCGCGGCGTGGTGGCGCTGGAGGCGACCGACCCAGCCGACCTGCTGTGGCCCGGCACCCGCTTCACGATCACGCTCCCAGCGGCGGGAGCCGATCTCGCGCTGCCGGACGAGGCGGATCAGACCTCGACGACGACCGGCAGCACCATCGGGCGCCGGCGCAGCCGGTCGTAGACCCACGCCGCGAGGTCGTCGTGCAGCTCCTCCTGGAGCATGTCGATCTCACGGACTCCGTCCTTCGCGGCGCTCTTCAGCGAGCGCTCGACCTCGTCGCGGATCTCCTTCACGAGTCCGTCGGCCTGCTCCAGGAACGGCACCCCGCGGAAGATCACCTCGGTCGGCGCGACGGGTCGACCGTCCTGCTCGGAGATCGTCGCCACGACGATGAAGATCCCATCGGCCGACAGCATCCGGCGGTCACGCAACGCGACGTCGGCCGGATCGCCGATGTCGACGCCGTCGACGAAGATCATTCCCGACTGCTCGTGCTCGCCGAACCGTGCGCCGGTCGTCGAGAGCTCCAGCGGCAGCCCGTTCTCACCCTTGAAGATGCGCTCTGGCTCGATCCCGACCGCCTCGGCCAGCTGCGCGTGCAGGTGGATCCGCTTGTGATCGCCGTGGCACGGAAGCACGTAGCGTGGCTTGACGAGGTTCAGCATCAGCTTCAGCTCCTCGGCGTAGCCGTGGCCCGACGCGTGGATCGGAGCATCGCGCGTCGTGATCACGTCGCAGCCGATGTGGTACAGGCGGTCGATCGTCTCGTTGACGGCACGCTCGTTGCCCGGGATCGGCGTGGCCGAGAACACGACGGTGTCGCCGTTGTGGAGCTTGATCTGCCGGTGGTCGTTGTGGGCCATCCGGCGCAGTGCCGACAGCGGCTCACCCTGCGATCCGGTCGAGATCACGACGATCTTGTGATCCGGCCAGTCCTCAACCTCCTGGGGCTGGATGACGATCCCGTCGGGCAGCTCGATATGGCCGAGCGAGCGGCCGATGTTCACGTTCTTGCGCATCGAGCGCCCGACGAGCGCGACCTTGCGCCCCAGCGCCGCCGCCGCGTCGACGACCTGCTGGACGCGATGGATGTTGGAGGCGAAACTCGTCACCACGATCCGGCCCTCGGCCCGGGCGAACACCTCCTCCAGGTGCGGACCGACGACGCGCTCGGACGGGGAGAACCCGGGGCGGTCGGCGTTGGTGGAGTCGCCGCACAGGAGCAGGATCCCCTCGCTGCCCAGCTCGGCCAGGCGTGAGACGTCGGCGGGCTCACCGTCGACCGGGGTCTGGTCGAACTTGTAGTCACCGGTCACCAGCACGGTGCCCAGCTCAGTGGTGAGGGCGACCGCTGAGGCGTCGGGAATCGAGTGCGTCATGTGCACGAGCTCGAGCTCGAAGGGCCCCAGCGACAGCTGCTCGCCGGTGTCGAGGTCTTCGACCGCCACGTCCTTCAGACGGTGCTCGTCGAGCTTGGACCGGGCCATCGCCGTCGTCAGGCGCCCCCCGTACACCGGCGGCAGCTCGGCGCCGGTGGCGGCCAGCTCGCGCAGCACCCACGGCAGCGCGCCGAGATGATCCTCGTGGCCGTGGGTGATGACGATCGCCTCGATCTCCTCGGCCCGCTCGCGCAGGTAGGTGAAATCGGGCAGCACGAGATCGATCCCCAGCATCTCGGCCGTCGGGAAGCGCAGCCCGGTGTCGACGACGACGATCCGGCCCTCGTACTCGACGACCATCATGTTCTTGCCGATCTCGCCCAGCCCGCCGAGCGGGAGCACCTTCAATGTGCTCGTCACTGGGCCGCAGTCTGCAGCAGTCCGCGGCGCTCCAGCAGCGCACGCACGACGGCGATCTCGGAGTCGTCGAGCTCGACGTACGGGAGCCGCGGGGCGCCGACGTCGAGTCCCAGCAGGTTCAGCGCGGCCTTCACCGAGCAGGCGGCCGGAGCGATCGCCATGTCGTGGTACACGTCGGCGAGGGTGGCGTGGATCGCGCGCCGGTTCTCGGGCTCGGACGCCATCCGCGCGAACTCCTCGCCGAACACGTGGCTGCCGGTGAGGATCCCGCCCGGCTCGCCGAGGTCAAGAACGTCGGCGAGCATGTCGTCGTTGCCGGCGTAGATCCGCATGCCGTCGATTCGCGCCAGGTTGCCCGGGTTGGCCTGCTTGACGCCGACGATGTGCTCGAGCTGCCCGAGCTCGGCCAGCAGGTCGTTGGGCAAGTCGGCGCCGGTGCGCTGCGGGATGTTGTAGAGCAGGATCGGCAGGTCGGTGGCCCGGTCAACCTCCTCGTAATGGCGGATCACCCCGCGCCGGCTGGGGCGGTTGTAGTACGGGTTCACCGACAGCAGCGCGTCCGGCCGGAATGCGGTCGCCCGCTCGGTCAGCTTCACGGCGTGCCGTGTGTCGTTCGAGCCGACGCCAGCGATCACCGTACCGCGGTCCCCGACCTCCTCGACGCAGAAACGGATGAACTCCAGGTGCTCCTCGTCGTCGAGTGTCGCTGCCTCGCCGGTGGTACCGCACACGACGATGCCGTCGGAGCCCGTGTCGAGCAGGTGGGCGATGAGCCCCGCCGCCGCGTCCTCGTCGACGCGGCCGTCGACGTCGAACGGCGTCACCATCGCGGTGAGGATCGAACCGAGGTCCAGTGGCATGCGGTCGATTATCGCAGCGCGCCCGGCCAGGGCGGGAACTCGGCGCGTGACATAGACTGACGTCGGCGCTGCTCGACGCCTCCGCTGCCGTCGACTTCCGCCACGAGGGCCACCCCGCCTACGTCCGGCTGCTGAACGAGCTGGCGCCCGACGAGGCCCGGATCCTGCGCCTGTTCGCGCAGCGCGGGCCGCAGCCGGCCCTCGACGTCCGCTCCAAACGGATCTTCGGGGTCGGCTCGAGGCTGCTCGCCGCCGGGGATCAACATGATCGGCTCGTTCGCCGGCCTCGCCGACAAGAGCCGGGTTCCCGCCTATATGAACAACCTCAACCGGCTGGGGCTGATCTGGATCAGCCGCGAGATGCTGACCGGCGAGGCGGCCTACCACCTGCTCGAGGCACAGCCCGAGGTGCTCGAAGCGTTCAAGGGCGAGAAGATCGACATCGTGATGCGGAGCATCGAGCTGACCGCGTTCGGCAAGAACCTGTGCGCCCAGTGCGGCCTGATGGCCGCCGCCGAGATCAACGCGCGGGCCAGCCTCGGCGAGGTGACCCGAGCGCTGCCGCCACCCGACGCCCGGTGACACCAACTCCGCCGCCTGCGCCGGCGGGCGGTCCGCGGGTGTGTCGGCGATTGTTGCCGGCGGCCGTCGCAGACCCTCGGCCGTCGGCGTCTGTACCAACCGAATGTGCTCCCCCGCCAGCATCCGGCGTCGCAGATTGCGGGACCTGTCCGCGGGAACACCCGCGAGTCTTCTCACGCGATCACGCTTGAAGGTGCACTTTCCGTCGAATAGCGGAGGTTTCGTACACCTGCGGGCGCCATCCCCGACCTGCCTGTGGGGAGAATTTCCGGCCCAGGTGTCCATCTCGGCCGCGTTCGATCGTCGTTGGGCTACACATCCCCAAGGAGGTAGCCGTGCACCCGATGATGAGAATCCTTTTGTCGGAGCAAATCGACCGTGAGCGGCCGCGCGCGTCCTTCGTCCGCCGATAACAAACCCGAGGAGGAATCCAGATGCGGTACATGATGCTGGTGTGCTGTGACCCGGAGATCGAGATGACGCCGGAGGCGCAGACGGCGATGCAGGGCGAGATGGAGGTATGGCTGTCGGACGTGAACGGCCGCGGCGTCCGCGGCCTCGGGAGCGTCCTGGCCCCGATCATCGACGCGACAACGGTCCGCGTCCGGGCCGGCGAGGTGGTGATCGCCGACGGGCCGTTTGCCGAGACGAAGGAGTTCATCGCCGGCTTCGACATCCTCGACTGCGCCGATCTCGACGAGGCGATGGAAATCGCCGGCAAGCACCCGATGGCCCGCTTCGGCGCGATCGAGCTGCGACCGTTCCGGGAGGGATGAGCGACGACGCCACCAGCCGCGCGGTCGAGGCCGCCTTCACGGAGGAGTGGGGGCGCATCGTCGCCTCCCTGATTGGCCGCACGGGCGACTGGGATCTGGCCGAGGAGTGCGCCCAGCAGGCGTTCGCCGAGGCGCTGAAACGCTGGCCGCGCGACGGCGTGCCCAGCCGCCCGGGCGCGTGGCTGACGACGGTGGCGCGGAACCGCGCCGTCGACCGCCTGCGCCACGAGCGGATGCGGGCCGAGAAGCTCCGCCGGGTCGCGGCGGACGTAGCGAGGAGCGAACCAGTGGAGGAGATCGACGACGACGACAGCGGGATCAAGGACGATCGCCTGCGACTGATGTTCACCTGCTGCCATCCGGCGTTGGCGCTTGAGGCACGCGTCGCGCTCACGCTCCGCGCCTTGGCCGGGCTCACCACCACGGAGATCGCCCACGCCTTCTTCGTCCCCGAGGCGACGATGGCCAAGCGCCTCGTCCGCGCCAAGCACAAGATCGCCCACGCCGGGATCCCGTATCGCGTGCCACCGGCCGAGCTACTGCCCGAGCGGACAAGCGGGATGCTGGCCGTGCTCTACCTGCTGTTCAACGAGGGCTATGCGGCGTCTGCAGGCGAGGATCTCGTCCGCGTCGATCTCTGCCGCGAGGCGATCCGGCTGGTCCGCGCGCTGGGCATGCTGATGCCGGACGAGCCGGAGGCCACGGGGCTGCTGGCGCTGATGCTGTTCCAGCACTCTCGGCGCGCCGCGCGCGTCGACGGCGACGGCGAGCTGGTGACGCTGGAGGGTCAGGACCGCTCGCGCTGGGACCGCGCGGAGATCGGCGAGGCCGTCGCGCTGCTGGACCGCGCGCTGCGCCACGACCGCGCCGGCGCCTACCAGCTGCAGGCGGCGATCGCCGCCTGCCACGCCACCGCCACGGCGCCGCAGGACACCGACTGGGCCAAGATCGCCGCGCTGTACGAGCGCCTGCTGGACGTGATGCCGCAGCCGCTCGTGCGCCTGAACCGCGCCGTCGCCGTGGCGATGGCCGGCACGCCGGCGGACGGCCTGGCCGTCGTCGACGAGCTGACCGCCTCCGGCGCGCTGGCCGGCTACCACCTGCTGCACGCCACACGCGCCGATCTCCTGCGTCGCCTGGGCCGGGCGAGTGAGGCGGCCGCCGCCTACCGTGCCGCGCTGGCCTGCGATCCATCCGCGGCCGAGCGCCGCTACCTGGAGCGGCGGCTCGCCGCGCTAACGCACTAGGTGCGTCTCCTCCACAAGCCCGCCAGCGGCGTGACGATCCCGAGGTGCGCCTGCTCCGGCTTCCGTACGACGGTATGTGCCTCCGCCCGCGGCGGGGGCACGGCGACGTGGGTGACGGCCGCGCCGGTGAGCTTGCCGATCCGCTCCGGCAGCCCGGCGTGCAGCCACTTGGACTCGGACATCGGCAGCGTCGAGACGATGATCTCGTCGTAGCGCTTCGGGTCCCACGCCTCGCTGACGGCGAGGATCGGGTCGGAGTCGCCGATCAGGCCGTCGGCTTCGATGCCCGCGGCCCGTAGGCTCTCCAGCGCGGCCTGGAGCTGCGCGCGCGCGGCCTCGCGACCGCCCTCGGACGACGTGGCGGGCACGATCAGGGTGGCAATCAGCGGCTCGCGCTGAGCCCGCCGCGTCAGCTCCGCCAGCAGCGCCTCCGACGTCGCCGTGATGTTGGCCACTACCAGGATGCTGCGCTTCCAAGTCATCAGCCCTCCACGTTCTTGTGCTGTATGCCACAAGATAGCGCGACCGCAGACGGCTCAGTGCCGGCTGCTGGCGCGCGGTCAGAGCAGATGCTCGAGCCCGACGACCGGCGACTCGGTGAGCGCGCCGACCTTGCGGATGGCCAGCAGCACGCCGGCCATGAACGACTCGCGGTCGATGGAGTCGTGGCGAATCGTCAGCGTCTGGCCGACATCGCCGAGGATCACCTCCTGGTGGGCGACGAGACCGGGCAGGCGGACCGAATGCACGGGGACCTCACGGCCCGACGCCTGCGCCATCAACGCGGCCGTGCGAGCGGCGGTGCCGCTCGGCGCGTCGAGCTTGCGATCGTGGTGCAGCTCGATGATCTCGGCCTTCGCCATGTGCTTGGCGGCGGCCGCCGCGAACTGCATCATCAGCACGCCGCCGATCGCGAAGTTCGGGGCGACGAACACGTTCGCGCCGCGCAGCCCGCGCAGCGCCTCGATGTCGAACCCGGTGGCGCCGATGACCACGTGGACCCCGGCGCCGACGGCCAGCGTCGCGTTGTCGAGAACCGTCGTCGGGATCGTGAAGTCGACGAGCACGTCGGGACGCAGCGCCACCGCGTCAGCCACCGACGTGCCGAGCACCGGGTCGGCGCGGGCGATCAGCTCCATGTCCGGGGCGCCCTCGACGGCGCGGCATACGGTCTCTCCCATCCGGCCGGCGGCGCCGGCCACCGCGACCCGAATGGTCATGCCGCGGCGGGGACCAGGGGCTCCAGCGCGGCGGCCAGGCGGTCCTCGTCAGGGCCGATTCCGGCGCACGAGAGCCGCTCAGGCGCCCACAGCTCGTCGGCCAGCTCGCGCAGGTCGGCGAGCGTCACGGCGTCGATCTTCGCGACCATCTCGTCGAGCGAGAGCAGCGGTACGCCGGCCAGCAGCTCCGAGCCGAGCCGGTTCATACGCGCGCTCGTCGACTCCAGGCCGAGCAGCACCCGGCCCTTCAGATTGTCCTTGGCCCGCGCCAGCTCCTCCTCGGTCCCCGGCTCGACCCGCAGCCGCGCCAGCTCATCGGCGATCACGGACATTGCCTGCTGCAGGTTCTCGCCGCGCGTCCCGAGATACAGCCCAACCTGCCCGCCGTCCTGGTAGGCGCTGGTGAAGGAGTACACGGAGTAGGCGAGCCCGCGGCGCTCGCGAATCTCCTGAAACAACCGCGACGAGCTGGTCCCCCCGAAGATCGTGTCGAGCAGCCGGAGCGCGTAGCGGCGCTCGTCGTGGCGCGACGGGCCGTACCCGCCGAGGCAGACGTGAAACTGCTCGGTGTCCTTGCGCTCGAAACGCAGCGCCGGGCGTCCGACATGAGGCGCCGGCAGGAAGCCGGGGGCCGGTCGCGTCAGGTCCGCCCCGACGGGCACGCGCTCGCGCGCCAGCTCGACGATCCGGTGATGTTCGAGCGCGCCGGCCGCGGCGATCACGACGTTGGCCGGGGTGTACCGCGACGCGTGAAAGCGGGCGATCTCGGGCGCGGGGGTGTCGGCGATCACCGGCGCCCGGCCGATGATGGCGCGGCCCAGCGGGTGGCCGGGAAACACGGCCTCGCCGAGCACGTCGAACACCTTCTCCCCCGGCTCATCCTCGTACATGGCGATCTCCTCCAGGATCACCTCGCGCTCGGAGTCGATCTCGTCGAGCGACGGGCGAAAGACCATGTCGGCCATCACATCGAAGGCGCGCTCGACGTGCTCGTCGATGACGCGCGCGTAGACGGAGGTGGTCTCCTTCCCGGTCCCGGCGTTCAGCTCGGCGCCCATCGCGTCGAAGATCTGGTCGATCTCCAGCGAGGCGTATTTGGAGGAGCCCTTGAACAGCAGGTGCTCGAGCAGGTGCGAGAGCCCGGCCTCGGC